>NZ_NKUI01000065.1 GCF_014845115.1 Methylorubrum zatmanii
GGGCGGGGCTTGGGGCGGTCCTCGTCACGCTGGAGACGCGACTGCGTCGCAGCGGCCGTTCTTTCCCGGCGCTCACGGTCGGCATCGGCATGTATCTGCCGCTGGAGGTCGTGGTGACGATTGCCTGCGGCGGCCTCGTCGGGCGGCTCGCTGAGCGTCGCCTCGCTCGATCGGGCGAGGCGGCGAAGGCCAGCGGCCGGAGGCGGGGCGTATTGCTGGCCTCGGGCTTCCTCGTCGGGGAGAGCGTGGTCGGGGTGTTGCTCGCCGCCGCCGATACCCTGAGCGGACGCAGCGCTTCCTTGGCCTTCGCAGCGGGCGCATTGGGCGGCGCCGGGCCCTGGCTCGGCCTCGCGGTCTTCGCCGCAGTGCTGGCCGCGTTCTATCGCCTTGCGTCCCGCCTGGATGGGACGGAGTCCCACGGACGATCCTAAGGCATGGGCCCTCCTCGATTTCGTCGCGATTGCGGGCGAATGTCGCGGCGTGACCGCCCTGTGCGACGGATCCCATGAACGCCCACGCCTCGTCCTTCCCGCGCCGTCAGAGCCATCTCGACGTCTATCTGCGCGTCCTCAACGCCTTGATGCTGCGCGATATGCGCAGCCGCTTCGGCGGTAATTACTGGGGCTATCTGGTCCAGGTGCTCTGGCCCTGCGCCCACTTGGCCATCGTCGTCGGCGCGATGACCTTCCGCGGCGTCAAGGCGCCGATGGGCGACAGTGCGATGCTCTTCGTCGCCTCGGGCGCGCTGCCCGCTCTCGCCTTTCAATACATCTCCCGCGAGGTGATGAAAGGCTTCATGATTCACAGGCCGCTGACCTACTTCCCGCAGGTGAAGCGGTTCGATACCGTCGTCGCCCGCATCCTCGTGGAGATCGTCAGCAGCTTCATGGGGCTCTGCCTCGTCTGCGTCGTGCTCCTGTGCTTCGGGGTTGATCCGGTTCCGGTCGACATGACCACCGCGATCTGCGGATATCTCGCCGCCATCGGCCTCGGCATCGGCGTCGGGACGATCAATGTCGGGATTTGTTCGGTGTTCCCTGGCTGGGCTATCGGATATATCGTTATAACCCTAACGGTTTATCTGACAAGCGGTGTCTATTTCATGGCATGTTACATGCCTCAGGAAGTGTATTATTACATGAAATGGAATCCGATTACGCAGATTATCGAGTGGGTGCGCCTCGGATACGATCCAACCATTCCCGTTCAGGTTGATTACCTCTATATTTATGGCTGCATCTTCGGCAGTCTCACCATCGGTCTGCTGATGGAGCGCTTCATCGTCCGCGCTCAGCAGGCATAGGCAAAGGGCGCGAATCCCCGGGGGAACCGTCCCTCCGGGCGTGCCTCCGGAACGATGGCCGCAGGCGGATTGCGAGGCGGCTCAAAAAGTCGAGGCGGGGTCGAAAAAGGGGTTGAGTCCCGTCGATCCTCTGCTTATAGAACCGCCCATCGCCGAGGCACACAGCGCCGACAGCGATGCCGAAGGCGGTCCAGTCGCCTTCGGTCATAAAGGTTGGGGCCTTAGCTCAGCTGGGAGAGCGCTTCCATGGCATGGAAGAGGTCATCGGTTCGATCCCGTTAGGCTCCACCAATCTTACTTCCTGATCGGGCGAAAGCCCGGGCTTGTCGCCGGCGAGATAATTTATCGCCGCGATCCAAAGATGGCTTCGGCCATTGACGATGGGGCCTTAGCTCAGCTGGGAGAGCGCTTCCATGGCATGGAAGAGGTCATCGGTTCGATCCCGTTAGGCTCCACCATCACACTCCATGGCTAGGCCCGGAAGGGTCTCCAGCTTGAACCCACCGACACCGGTAGTACCAGGCGCCTCGAGAATGTCCGAGGCAGGTTTGCTCCGCTCCCGATGCCCATCGCTGGTCGGCCTGTGGCGAGTTCGGCCGGGCATCCACTTGATGGCTGGGGCTGCATTCAACGTTCGCCTTGACGTGCGGTGTTCCACGGACTGACGATCCGGGTGGGGGCCGTCCCCATCTCGGCGCGAGCCTGACGGTTCAGAGAGGCGATCTCATCCGGCGGTGCGAGGCGGCGTGCCTTGGCGAGAACCTTGCGGGCCTCGTCGGCCGGCATTGCTCCGTGCGGAACCATCATCGCCAGCAATTGGCGCCGGGTCTTCGCGTCGATGGAGCGCGAGCGTTTGACGTCCTCGAAGTCGCTGATCCGGTGCCGCGCCGCCTTGGTGCCGCGCCCGCGCCCTTCACTGCCCAGGAACACCTTCGGACCGCCGGGCATCACCACGATGTCGCCGGGGCGCAGGGTCTCGTCCCGCAGCAAGGCTGCCGTCGGGTTGGCAGCGATCGCTTTGGCATCCACCGGCTGCTTACCGCTGATGCCGTCGCCGTCCTCTTTCGGCAGGGCAGCGTAGCGGACCTTCGGCCGGCTGCGCTCCGTCGTGCTGCGATGGCGGCGCCAGCGATAGCGCTCGTTCACCTCGCCACCGCCGTAGAACGTGGCAGGTGCGGGCGGAGCCGGCGTGGGTGCCGCTTGGTGAGGGGCGAAAAGCTGCTGGAATAGGCCGCCGAGACCCCCTTCCTGTGCGTGAACGCCGGCAACGGTAGAGAGGATCAAAGCGGAAGAGGCCAGGACGAGCGCGAAGCGACGTCCGGAGCGAGGCAGGGTCGACGGCATCGACGGCTCCTGAAGCGAGGCGGTCGCGTTCGACCGATGCGCTGTCAACCGTGCCCGATCTTAACGGTTCCGGCGAAAGCTTGGCGCAAACGTGGATATTTTGTGAATACGCTGCCGCCTCGGCGCTCACATCCCTGTGAACCGGACTCAGGTCAAATGGGTTGCCGAGCAGCCCCGTAACATCCGCGGCGGACGGACCCGATCACTCGATGCCGACTTCAGACCACGCTACGCCGAAGCCGCCGGCCGCTCCGTCGAGCGAGCTGCGCTACCCCACCCTCTGGGCATTGGCGTTGGCGACCGCCCTTCTCGGTGTCGTCGCCCTTCCGCGTCGACAGGCGCCGTCTCCCGTTGCCGGATCGACGTCAGGCGATGCGGCACGGAGGGAATCGCCGTCACATGAGGGCAGGGACGCGCACCGCGTCGCGCAGACCGAGCGCGATCGCGGCCGAGCCGCCGACACGCCGACCGAGATGCCCGCGCAGGGGTGGAAGGACGTCCTGAAGCGGACTTACGGCGATATCGGCGAGAACCGGCTCACCCTGATCTCGGCGGGCGTGACCTTCTTCGTTCTGCTCGCCATCTTCCCGGCAATCGCGGCTCTGGTCTCCGTCTACGGGCTGGTGGCCGACATCTCGACCATCAACCAACAGATCGAGGCCCTGCGCGGCGTGCTGCCCTCGGGCGGCGTCGATATCGTGTCGGAGCAGGTGAAGCGCCTGACCGAGAAGGGCGACACCGCCCTCGGCCTCACCGCTCTCATCGGCATCGCCCTGTCGGTCTGGAGCGCGAATGGTGGGGTGAAGCATGTCTTCGACGCACTCAACCTTGTCTACGGCGAGCGCGAAAAGCGCGGCTTCTTCAAGCTCAACCTCGTCTCACTCGCCTTCACCGCAGGGGCGCTGCTCTTCGTCGTGCTGGCCCTGGCCGGTATCGTCGCGGTGCCGGTGGCGATCCAGTTCCTCGGCTTGTCCGCCGATGCGTGGTGGCTGGCGCTGCTGCGCTGGCCGGTGCTGTTCGTCGTGGTGATCCTGATGCTGGCCGTGCTCTATCGGTATGGTCCCAGCCGGGATGCGCCGCGCTGGCGCTGGGTCACGCCCGGCGGCATGCTTGCCGCCTTCCTCTGGCTCGTCGGTTCGCTGCTGTTCTCCTGGTACGTCTCGAACTTCGGCAGCTACGACAAAACCTACGGCTCCCTTGGGGCCGCCATCGGCTTCATGACCTGGATCTGGCTCTCGACCACCATCGTCCTGCTCGGCGCCCAGTTGAACGCCGAACTCGAGCACCAGACGGCGAAGGACACGACCGTCGGCGCCCCAAAGCCCCTGGGCGACCGCGATGCCCGCATGGCGGACACGGTGGGAGCGGCGGCTTGAGCCTGACCCAGGCACCGTTCCAAACAATCGTCGGGACGGTGCCTGGAGGTGGCTCAGTTCTTGGTCTTGCTCGGGTCGTCGGCCGGGTCGAGGTAATCCACCCCGAACGGGCCGCTGCCGCTGACTTGGAGGATGACGGCCTCGTCCGTGGTCCACAGGGCATGCGGCATCATCTCAGGAAGAAACACGAAGCCGCCGGTCCTGAGTTCGGCGCCCTTGGTCTTGTCGACCTTCGTGCCGTGCTGGTGGAAGATCGAGCCCGACAGGATCGTCAGGGTCTCCGCCTTCGAATGGGTGTGGGGCGCGATCACGGTGTTGGCGGGGAATTTGACCCGCAGCACGAAGGGGCCGGGCTTCGCCGGATCGCCGGCAATGGCGCTGATCTCGGTGCCCTTGGGCAGATTGGGCGGGCCCTTTTCCCATTTCACGGCGGCGCCGTCGACCAAGGTGACGGCGCCGACGCGATCGCCGTGAGCCCCATCCGCCGCAGCCGCGGAGGTGAGGGGGATGACAAGGGGAATGAAAAGGACAGGGGCCAGGGCGGCGCGCCTGAAGCGGAAACCGTGGGTCACTTTTGATCCTCCCGTCATGCGCGTCTTCAGGGTGCCCTGTAGGGATCGCCGAGAGGCCGGCCGCCCTGTGCGTGGTGGGAAACGTCTCGCCCTGACCTGCGGTGCCCGATCGGGGAGGGGATCACGCACATGAGAACGGCGAGGCTTGCGCCCCGCCGTTCCTTTCTGGCGATGATGACGTCGCCTCTCTTCGATCAGTAAGTGGCGCGGCCATAGCCAGCCGCCGGACGGCCGACGGGCTCGTAGGCGGTGTAGCCGCCGGGGCGGCGGACCGAGCCCGTCACGATCTCGTCGGCCGCGCCGACCGTGCCGCCGACGACGGCGCCCGCCGCACCCAGCGTGCCGCCGACGATGGTGCCGGCCGCACCGGTCACACCGCCGACGACATTGCCGACACCGCCGATCAAGCCGCCACGGTCACGCGCCGGGTCGATATGCGCGCCCCATACGTTGAGCGTGCCATCCCGGTTGTAGCTGGCGCTGTCGGAATAGACCGACTGGGCGAGGCTTGGGGTCGCGGCGAGGCCGAGGGCCAGGGCCAGGGCGGCCGTGAACTTGGTGCTGGTGGTCATGATCGCTCCTCTTCGTGTTTTGCGGAGCGCGCGCCGGTCGTAAGCTGTATTGCCGTTCGGCCGGGCTGCTTCCCGTCTTCGATGGAGACGATCTGGGGTCGATCTTTCGCGGGGCAATACACGTTTTGTCGCAGTGCGGTATGACTATATCGCACAATAGCCAGATCGTGTCGGAAATTTGTTTCCGAGACATCTTTTCGGGCCCTGAAGTGTGTGTCGCTTCAGAGGGTTCCTCCCATCGGTCGCGTTCGGCGCGTGCGGTGCACAAGCGCACATAGGGCTCTATTTCTCAGCGCGGCTGAAACACGCTTTCGGTCCCGGTATGGGTCTTCGAAGCCGTCACGTATCGCCGGGTCGAAGCCGGGACGACCGGCCTCCCTCCGATCTCCACGATGAGAGAGCCGGGGACCTGCGGCATTTCCCGGCGCCGGGGCGATGTCCCGGACGGGGGAAAATGCTCTATGCATCGGCACGGCCCGCCCTGGGCTCCCGTTCGCCGATGGCTGTTCGACCGATGACCGACGAGATCCAAGCGCAACCGGACAAGCCCGTCGGTGCCGACGACCGGGTGATCCTGGTCGATGGCTCGTCCTTCATTTTCCGGGCCTACTTCCAGTCGATCAATCAGGACCAGAAGTACAACACCCGCCCCTCGGACGGCCTGCCCACCGGCGCCGTGCGGCTGTTCTGCACCAAGATCGCGCAATTCCTGCAGGACGGGGCGGCGGGCGTGATGCCGACCCATCTCGGCATCGTCTTCGACAAATCCGAGGGCTCGTTCCGCAAGGAGCTGTTCCCCGATTACAAGGGCCACCGCCCCGACGCGCCCGACGACCTCAAGCGGCAGATGCCGCTGATGCGCGACGCGGTGCGCGCCTTCGGCCTGCACGCGGTGGAGCTGGAGCGCTACGAGGCGGACGACCTGATCGCCACCTATGCCCGTCAGGCGGAGGCCCGCGGCGCCGAGGTCATCATCGTGTCCTCCGACAAGGACCTGATGCAGCTCGTCTCCGACAAGATCCGCTTCTACGATTTCGAATCCGGCGCCAAGGGCAAGCCCGGCTACCGTCCCGAGCGCAACCTCGACCGCGAGGCGATCATCGCCAAATGGGAGGGCCTGTCGCCGGAGCAGATCGGCGATGCCCTGGCCCTGATCGGCGACACCTCCGACAACGTGCCTGGCGTGCCCGGCATCGGCCTCAAGACGGCGGCCGCCCTAATCAAGGAATATGGCAGCCTCGACCAGCTTCTGGAGCGGGCAGGGGACATCAAGCAGCCCAAGCGCCGCGAGACGCTGCTGGCCAATATCGACCAGGCCCGGCTGTCGCGGCGGCTGGTGGCTCTGGAAGAGAACGTGCCGGTGCCGGTGCCGCTCGATGAACTCGGCGTGCCGCAGCCCGATCCGCAGAAGCTGGTCGGCTTCCTCAAGGCGATGGAGTTCAACACCCTGACGCGGCGCATCGCGCAGATGCTCCACGTCGATCCCGAGGCGGTGAAGCCCGATCCGGCCCTGCTGCCCGGCGCCCAGCCCCATGCCTACACCAATGCCGCCGGCGGCAGCGACGCGGTGCCGTTCTTCGGCGACGATGTTCCGGTCGATCCAGAGACGGCCGCCGCGCCCGAGCGCAAGGACGGCGCGGCCCCGCCGGAGGGAGGCGAGGTCGATCCCTTCGCCGATCTCGATTTGCCGGATCAGGCGCCGAAGAAGCGCGGCCCCGGCGAGCCGACGCCCTCGGCCCTGGTCGCGGCTCGCGCGGCGGAAGCGGTGAAGCCCTTCGACACCGGCGCCTACGAGACGATCTCCACGGTCGCGCAGCTCGAAGCCTGGATCGCCGAATCCTACGAAGCCGGCGTCATCGCGGTCGATACCGAGACCGATGCGCTGGATGCCGCCAAGGCCGGGCTCGTCGGTGTCTCCCTCGCCACCGCCCCGGGCCGGGCGGCCTATATCCCGCTCGCCCATGTCAAGCCGGAAGGGAAGGGGGGCGACCTGTTCGGAGACGGAGGCGGAGAGGGGGCCGAGGCCGAGGGGCCGCCTCAGCAGATCGACCTCGACACCGCCCTCAGATTGCTCAAGCCGCTGCTGGAGGATCCGGGCACGCTCAAGGTCGGGCAGAACCTGAAATACGATCTGTCGGTGCTGCACCGTTACGGCATCGACGTGGCGCCCTTCGACGACACGATGCTGATCTCCTACGTGCTCGATGCCGGCAAGGGCGGGCACGGCATGGACGAACTCGCCCGCCGCCATCTCGGGCATCAGCCGATCACCTTCGCCGATGTCGCTGGCACCGGCCGCAACAAGGTGACCTTCGAGCGCGTCGCCATCGACAAGGCCACGGCCTACGCGGCGGAGGATGCCGATGTCACCTTGCGCCTGTGGCGGATGATGAAGCCGCGCCTCGTCGCCGAACGCCGGGTGACCGTCTACGAGACGCTGGAGCGGCCCCTGGTGCCGGTCCTGGCCCGGATGGAGCGGGCGGGCATCCGCATCGACCGCAATATGCTGAGCCGCCTCTCCGGCGACTTCTCGCAGATCCTGGCCCGCCTCGAGGAAGAGATTCAGGAGGATGCGGGGGAGAAATTCCAGGTTTCCTCACCCAAGCAGATCGGCGACGTCCTGTTCGGCAAGCTGGGCCTGCCCGGTGCCAAGAAGACACCGTCGGGCCAATGGGCGACACCCGCGACCCTGTTGGAGGAGCTCGCTCAGGCCGGTCACGAACTCCCCAAAAAGATCCTGAACTGGCGCCAGCTCGCCAAGCTGAAATCGACCTATACCGACTCGTTGCAGGAGCATGCCGACCGGGAGACGAACCGGGTTCACACCTCCTTCTCGCTCGCCGCGACGACCACGGGCCGGCTGTCCTCATCCGAGCCCAACCTGCAGAACATCCCGATCCGCACGGAGGAGGGCCGCCGCATCCGCCGCGCTTTCGTCGCGCCGGAGGGCAAGAAGCTGATCTCGGCCGATTACTCGCAGATCGAGCTGCGCCTGCTCGCCCACATCGCCGACATCCCGCAGCTGCGCGAGGCGTTCGAGCAGGGGCTCGACATTCACGCGGCGACGGCCTCGGCCATGTTCGGCGTGCCCCTGGACCAGATGACCGGCGATCTGCGGCGCCGGGCCAAGACCATCAATTTCGGCATCATCTACGGCATCTCGGCCTTCGGGCTGGCCGACCGCCTCGGCATCGGCCGCGAGGAGGCGTCCGCCTTCATCAAGCAGTATTTCGAGCGCTTCCCCGGCATCCGCGACTACATCGACACCACCAAGAAGTCGTGCCGCGAGAAGGGGTATGTGACGACCCTGTTCGGCCGCGTCTGTCACTATCCGCAGATCCGCTCCAACAACCCGTCCGAGCGGGCGAGCGTGGAGCGCCAGGCCATCAACGCCCCGATCCAGGGCACCGCCGCCGACATCATCCGCCGGGCCATGACGCGGATGGAAGCGGCGCTGGAGGCCAAGCGGCTCACCGCGCGGATGCTGCTGCAGGTGCACGACGAACTGGTGTTCGAGGTGCCCGACGACGAGGTCGAGGCGACGATTCCCGTCATCGCCGAGGTGATGGAGCAGGCGCCCGCGCCGGCCCTCACCTTAAGCGTGCCGCTGGTGGTCGAGGCGCGGGCGGCGGGGAATTGGGAGGAGGCGCACTGACGGTCCGTCTCCGGCCGGCGCAACGCTCCTCATGCTGAGGAGCTGCGTCAGCAGCCTCGAAGCACGCCGCTACGCTTCTCCAAGCGGAGGAATGTCATGGGATCGACCGTTCCGGGGTGCTTCGAGGCTTAAGCCTCGCGCGGCGCCTCAGCATGAGGACCGTCATGGTCACCGGAGCGGGGCGATCAGAAATTGCCCGCCGCGTTATGCGCGAGGCGGATCGGCTCTGGCAGGCGGTACTTCGGAGAGCAGGCCAGCACCAGTTCGACCGCGCTCGGGATGTCGGCGAGATGCCCCGGTGAGATGAACAGCGGGTGCGTGCCCGTGCGGGTGCGGACCACCGCACCGATGGTTTCGCCCCGGTCGATGAGGGGCACATGCGCCCCCTTCTCCTCGGAGAGCGGCGCGTTGCTGCCGACGAGCCGCGTCTTGCCGACGCCGATGGTCGGGCGCTCCAGCCACAAGCCCATATGGCTGGCGATGCCGATGCGGCGGGGATGGGCGGTGCCCATGCCGTCGAACAGGAAGACGTCGGGCTCTGTCCGCAGGCGCCCGAACGCTTCTTCCAGCACCGGCCCCTCTCGAAAACTCAGGAGGCCGGGAATGTAGGGAAACGGCGTTGGTCGTTCTGCGGTCGCCGTCTCGACGAGAAGGAAGCCCGGAAAGGTCACCACCACGACCGCCGCCCGGGAGCGCTCGTTCTTCACGCTGACATCGACGCCGGCCACCAGCCGCACCGCGCCGAGATCGATGGGCCGGTCGGCCACGATCTCGGTGCGAAGCCGGCGCTGGAGCGCGACCGCCTCGGCCGGCGTCAGGTCCCAGGCATGGCGCGGGTGAAGCTCCATGCCGGTCCGTCCTCAGTTGGCGAAGCGGAAATGCAGCACGTCGCCGTCCTGCACCACGTAGTCCTTGCCCTCCAATCGGAGCTTGCCGGCATCGCGGGCGCCGGCCTCGCCGTTCAGGCTGGTGTAGTCCTTGAAGGCGATGGTCTCGGCCCGGATGAAGCCCTTCTCGAAATCGGTGTGGATCACGCCGGCCGCCGCAGGAGCGCGGGTGCCCTTGGTGATGGTCCAGGCGCGGGCCTCCTTCGGGCCGACGGTGAAGTAGGTGACGAGGCCGAGCAGATCGTAGCCGGCGCGGATCACCCGGTTCAGGCCGGGCTCGGTCAGGCCGACGGCTTCCAGGAACTCGGTCTGGTCGGCCACCGGCATCACCGCGATCTCGCTCTCGATCTTGGCCGAGACCACCACCGCCACGGCACCCTCGGCCTTGGCGCGGCCGAACACCGCCTGGGAATGGGCATTGCCCTTGTCGGCATCGCCCTCGTCCACGTTGCAGACATAGAGCACGGGCTTGGCGGTCATCAGGCCGAGCTGCTGGAACAGGCGCTCCTCCTCCGGCTTGCGCTCGACCAGCCGGGCGGGCTTGCCGTCGCGCAGCAGCGGCAGGGCGCGGTTGACGAGGTCCAGGAACTCCTTGGCCTCCTTGTCGGATCCCTTGGCACGCTTCTCCAGGGCGACGACGCGCTTCTCGAGGCTGTCGAGATCGGCCAGCATCAGCTCGGTCTCGATGGTCTCGATATCGGCGATCGGATCGACCTTGCCGTCGACATGGGTGACGTCGCCATCCTCGAAGCAGCGCACCACGTGGGCGATGGCATCGACTTCGCGGATATTGGCCAGGAACTGGTTCCCCAGCCCCTCGCCCTTCGAGGCGCCGCGCACGAGGCCGGCAATGTCGACGAAGGTCAGCCGCGTCGGGATGATCTCCTTGGAGCCCGCGATCCGGGCCAGATCGTCGAGGCGCGGATCCGGCACCGCGACCTCGCCGACATTCGGCTCGATGGTGCAGAACGGGTAATTGGCGGCCTGGGCCGCCGCCGTCTGCGTCAGCGCGTTGAAGAGGGTCGACTTGCCGACGTTCGGCAGGCCGACGATGCCGCATTTGAAGCCCATGGCTGGTCCTAAGCAGGTTTCGCAAAAGGGGCCGCCGGTTTTGCGATCAAAACCTGCGACACGACAAGAACCGAAGCGGACGAAGCGTTGGCGTGCCGACGCAAGTCTGCCGAAGGGTCCGTGGTGATCGGTCGGAAGCCGCGCCCGGAAGAGGGTTCCATCGGGGGCCGGCGGGCCTCTGTCAATTCGCGTCTTTGGCCTTGGCTCGGCCGGCCTCGGCGGGGGTCTTCACCGCATCCCAGCCGCGCCCGGCCATGGCGAGGTGGACCTTGTTCTGGAAGCTCGCATCCTCGCCCGCCGCGAGCAGCGGGGCATGGTCGGCGGTGGCGCGGCAGAGATCCTCGACCCACGGCTCCTCGGACTTGGCGAAGTCGTTGAGGACGTAGGCATGCACCAGCGCCTTGTCGCCGGGATGGCCGATGCCGAGCCGGACCCGGCGATAATCGTTGCCGCAGAGCGCCGTGATCGAGCGCAGGCCGTTATGTCCGGCATTGCCGCCGCCGAGCTTCACCCGGAGCTTGGCCGGGGCGAGATCGAGTTCGTCGTGCAGCACGATCACGTCGGCGAGCGGGATCTTGAAGAAGCGCTGCGCCTCGCTGACCGAGCGGCCGGACTCGTTCATGAAGGTCTGGGGCTTGAGCAGGATGGCGCGCTCGGTGCCGAGCACGACCTCGGCGGCCTCGCCCTGGAAGCGGCGGCGGAACGGCGCCGCCCGGTGGACGCGGGCAATCTCGTCCACGGCCATGAAGCCGATATTGTGGCGGTTGCGCGCGTAGCGCTGGCCCGGATTTCCTAAGCCGACGATGAGCCGCATGAGCGCCCCCGGTCCCGTGCTCCGACAAATGGAAATGCCCCGGCCGGGCGGCCGGGGCATCTGTGTTTCCGTCGAGCAGGCGCCTGCGGCGCCCGTTCCGGCTTACGCCTCGGACTCGTTCTTCTCGCCGGTGGCCTCGGCTTCCGCCTTCTCCTCGGCGGCCTCGGCGGACTGCGCCTCGGCGATCGCGGCCTCCTCGGCCTCGACCTCGGCGCCGAGCACCGTCGGCGGCAGGATGTTCGCCACCGTGTCGGTCGGCTCGCCGGTGTAGCTGCCGGCCGGCAGGCGCAGGTCGGAGGCGTGGATCACGTCGCCGATCTCGCGGCCGGCGAGGTCGATCTCGACCGCGTCCGGGATCTGGTCCGGCGCCACCTCAAGGGAGAGCGTGTGCAGCGCGACGTTGAGCGTGCCGCCCTTCTTCTTGATGCCCGGCGCCTGATCCTCGTTCACGAAGTGGACGGGGACGTCGACCGTGACGGTCTGGCCGGAGACGACGCGCAGGAAATCGACATGCAGCGGCACGCCCGAGACCGGGTCGAGCTGGAAGTCGCGCGGGATCGCGCGGGTCTTCTTGCCGCCGACCGTGATCTCGAACAGCGTGGTCTTGAAGCCGCCGGCGTAGATCAGGGTGCGGGTGCGGATGAGGTCGATGGCGATCGACTGCGGCGGCTGGTTGCCGCCGTAGATGACGGCGGGAATCTGGCCCTGGCGACGAACGGCCCGGGCGGCCCCCTTGCCGACCCGGTCGCGTGCCACGGCCTCAAGCGTCTTGGTGGCGCTCATGGCGTGATCCTTCTCGAATGGATGGAGCTAAGGCCAACGACAAAGGCCGCCCGAAGCGGACGGCCCGACCGTTCCCCAGCGCGCCCGTGCCTCCAAGGGTGTCTCAAGGGCGCGTGCGGGCCATACAGGCAAAAGCGTCCGGTGGCAACGACCGCGCGCCCGCCGCCCTATCGGTTGCCGGTGGCCATGCTGCGGCGCTGTTCGGCCTGCTGGCTCGTTTCGGTGAAGTACTTGGTGGCGTCGCCGAGCTGCACTGACGGTTGGCAATTCGGCGTACAGGAATAGGATTCCCGGTCGAGGCCGCGCTGCACGGTGATGATCGAGGCCTGCGGCGCCTGAACGCTGATGGTCGATTCGGCGAGCATCGATCCCTTGCCGTCGAGGGCGATCAGGTTGGTGCTGCCGAAGCTCTTGCCCGTCAGCACCACGACGCCGTTCTTCTGCAGGGTGATGTCGGCGATCATCGGATTGCCGACCACGACGGTCTGGGTCTTTTCCGGGAGCCGGATGACCTTGGCGTTGTCGACCTGCACCGAGACGGTTCCCTGCGGCAGCGGCTCGTTCGCGCCGGCGGGGACGGCGAGCAGCACGGTCAGCACCGCAGGTCCGGCTGTGCGGATGAGGGATCGGGCGGGACGCAGGCGGGGCATGGCGGTCGGTCCGGTCGCGCGAAGGTCCGGCGGAGGAGCGTCGCAGTTTCCGGAACGGAACAGGAAACTGGTGAAGGAAGCGCTAATCACGGGGCATGCCTCCCGATCAGCCGCTTCACCATCGCTTGACCAGAAAAACCAACGATTGTCGAAACCGGCCATTAACTGCATCGACGAACACGCAAATCTGGGCTCGCTTCGGAGATCGATTTAACTCAAACGCAACGCGTCGGGATTACCTTTCAATCCGTCGCCGCTCGGAGCTTTTGAAGACTTCCGACGGTCACCCGCTAGAATAGATTTTGTGGAGATCATCGTGAAGAACATCGCCAAGCGTTTCATCGCCGACGAGTCCGGCGCCACCGCTATCGAATACGGTCTGGTTGCTGCCATGATGGGTATTGCGGTTGTTGCTGTTTTCAAGGCCTTTGGATCGAAGCTGACCACGGCCTTCGAAACCCTCGGAACTTCTCTCAACACCCAGACGACCAAATTGGGCACTGCCAACTGATTGGGCTGCATTGAAGCACCGTCTGGAACAACAGTCGGCAAATCGAGCGGTGACATGGAACGGAGTGACTGCTTCGACGCAGAATGGCTTCGCTTCCTGTCACTGCCGAAATGCCCTAAATATAATCAGCATAACCAGCTCTAATATTGTATATTGATTACAAGCATTGAATCGATTGTTTGATTATTTTCAATATTATGTATGATTTTAATGAATAGATCGGATTTTTACATAAGTGTTTCTAGATGCATCGCAGGCGTCACTTAGAGCCGCATTAGTGAGAAATGCTTGAGCCGAGGCCTGCTCAGCTGCACCGAGGAAACCACTCGTGACTAGTACCGTCGCCTATCTCCTCCTCTGCGTCGTCTTCCCCTTTCTCATGGCCTACGCGGCGGCGAGCGATCTGCTCACGATGCGGATCTCGAACCGCGTCACCGGCCTCGTCGTGCTGGGCTTCGCCTTGCATGCTCTCCTATCCGGCATGGCGCTCAACGAGCTCGCGCTTCACCTCGCCGCTGGCGCCCTGACCCTCGTCGTCGCCTTCGCCATGTTCGCGCGCGGTTGGATCGGTGGCGGCGATGCCAAGCTTGCTGCCGGGACCGCCCTCTGGCTCGGAATCGAGCATCTGGCGGATTATCTCCTGGTCGCCTCGATCCTCGGGGGAGCGCTCACCCTCGCCATTCTCTATGCCCGGGCCTATCCGCTCCCGCGGGCGACTCTGCGCCTGCCTTTCGCGGTCCATCTGCACGATTCGCGAACCGGGATTCCCTACGGGATCGCCCTGGCCGCCGCCGCGTTGATCGTGCTGCCGAGCTCCGTTGGCTGGGATCAACTCGTTCTGGCCTGATCGAACCTTGACCGGCATATGACAACGGGGCCGCCTTCGGGGGGCTCTTTGCATTTTCCGAGCGGATTGTTTCGTGCGGTTCGCCCAAGGGACAGACACGAAAACGCACGGTGACGTACGGTTAACCTTAACTTGACGAATGCGGGGCAAGTCTCGGGGCCGGACGGCGACGACGCCGTCGCCTCGGTCCCGCCTCCGCCATGAAACCAGCCCGTCTCGCCGTTCTGGGCATCGCGATCCTCGCGGGCTGCGGCGCCGCCTTGCTGATGAGCGGCGAGGAGAAGCCGCCCGAGCCGCTGGCCGCCGTCAAGGTCGAGCCGGCCCCCCCGGTCCCCATGAGCGAGGTTCTGGTGGCCGCCGCCGAGCTGCCCATGGGCCAGACCCTCAAGCCCCAGGACCTGCGCTGGATCCCCTGGCCGGAGCAGGCGATCTCCTCCGGCCTGATCGAGCGCCGGACTGCGCCGAAGGGGCTGGAGGAGGCGGTGGGCTCCATCGTCCGAACCGGCTTCTCCGCCAACGAGCCGATTCGCCCCGAACGCCTGGTCAAGGCAGGCAGCGGTTTCATGTCGGCGATTCTGCCCCCCGGCATGCGCGCCGTGGCGATCACCACGGATACCCGCGGCTCGAATTCGGCCGGCGGCTTCATCCTGCCCAACGACCATGTCGACGTCATCAAGACGAGCAACGAGGGCGCCGAGCAATTCGCCGAGACCCTGCTGACCGATGTGCGCGTGCTCGCCGTCGGTCAGATCGTTCAGGACAAGGGCGGGACCAATGTCGTGACGGCGGAGACAGCCACCCTCGCGCTCACGCCCTCCCAGGCCGAGACCGTCACGCTGGCGCAGAAGGTCGGGCAGCTCTCGCTCGTTCTGCGCAGCATCCAGGATTCCAACCGCACCGCCTCGGTCTCCGAGGAGGACGTCGCGACGGAGGGGGCCATGACCGTGGTGCGCTTCGGTGTCTCCAAGCAGCAGCGCCGGTGAGGAAGAGATCGATGTCGTCCGACCCGCGCCTCCGTACCATCGTCCTGGCCCTGCTCTCCGCTGCATGTCTCGCCGGTCCCGCCGCCGGCCAGACCGGATTGTCCGGCACGTCCCCGGTCCTGACGATCGGGCCGAACGAAGCGGCTCAGTCGCGGCGGGTCGAGCTGAGCAAGGGACGCTCGCTGATCGTCGATCTGCCGCGCGATGCCAAGGAAGTGTTCGTCGCCAACCCCGCCGTCGCCAACGCCGTCGTCCGCTCCAGCCGCAAGCTCTTCCTGATCGGCATCGAGAACGGCGCCACGTCGATCTTCGTGATGGATGCCGAGGGGCGCCAGATCGCGGCGCTCGACGTCACCATCGCCCGCGACATCAATGTCCTGCGGCAGTCGCTGCAGCAGAGCTTGCCCGGCCGCCACATCGACGTGAAGGCGGTGGGCGACTCGCTTGTGCTCTCCGGCGGCGTGAGCTCGGCGTCCGAGGCGCAGCAGGCCATCGACATCGCCAACGCCTTCGTCGGGATCGCCGGCGGGGCCGGGGGGGCTGCCCGGGGCGCGGTCATCAACAACCTGACGATCCGCAACAAGGATCAGGTGATGATCCGGGTCACGGTGGTCGAGGTGGCACGGAGCGTGATCAAGCAGTTCGGCATCAGCACGACCGGCAACTGGTCGGCGCTCAATCCGCTCGACTCCACCGGAAATTTTCTGACGAACAATACGGGCTTTCCACTCACCGGCGCGTTCACCCCCAGCGGCAACGCCCTGACGGCCTCGGTGCGCTCCGGCGGCTTCTCGCTCCAGGCGACCTTGCGCGCCTTCGAGCAGGCCGGCGTCTCGCGCATCCTGGCCGAGCCGACGCTCACGGCGATCTCCGGCGAGGCCGCCAAGTTCACGGCGGGCGGTGAAATTCCGGTTCCGGCCAATTGCTCGGTCGGCGCTGTTGGTTCGGCCTGTACGATCTCGCTGGTCTACAAGCCCTACGGCGTCAGCCTGTCATTCACGCCGGTGGTCCTGGCCGAGAACCGCATCTCGATCCGTGTGGCCACCGACGTCACCGAACTCGATACGCAGAACAGCTTCAGCTACAACCTGAACGGGCGGGTCGTGCCGGTCCCGGCGACGAGACGGCGCAATTCCGAGACGACGGTCGAACTCGCCTCCGGCGCGACCATGATGACCGCCGGCCTGATCCAGCAGCAAAACAAGGGGACCATCAACGGCCTGCCGGGCCTGATGAACCTCCCGATTCTCGGCGCCCTGTTCCGGTCCCGCGACTATCAGCGCGACGAGACCGAGCTGATGATCATGGTCACCCCCTACATCGCGCAGCCCATGGAGGCGCGGCAGGTGCAGCGGCCGGATGACGGCTTCGTGGATGCGCCGGACGGGCAGGCGGTGCTGCTCGGGCGGCTCAACAAGCTCTACGGCACGGTGGGCGGCGGCACGCTCGGGCCGGCCTATCGCGGCCGGGTTGGCTTCATCGCCGACTGACCCCGCCTCACGCAGGATCGAAGACGGATGTCCTCCCCCACCCGAACCCTGGTCTCCGGCGCCGGGCCCGTGCTCGCCGCCATCCTGCTCGCCGGCCTGCTCGGGGCCTGCCGCACGGATCGCGCCGCCACGACCGGCTCGACCTACCCGATCGATGTGCGCACCCGGCACCCGATCGTGCTGGCGGATGCCGACCGTACCCTCGACGTCTTTCCCACCGGCGTCGGCCATCTCGACCCGCGGCAGCGGGCCGATCTCGAGGCTTTCCTCGTCGAATACAGGCGCTACGGTCGCGGCCTCCTCCTGGTCGAGATGCCCCGCGGAGTGTCGCCGGCACTGGCCGGTCCCGTCGAGCGAACCGGCGCGGCGATCCGGCGCCTGGCGGCCGAGATGGGCGTGCCGGCCGGCGGATTCCGGATTGGCGATTATCCGATCGCCAATCCCGCCCTCGCCGCGCCCCTGCGCCTGAGCTTCCAGCGCATGCAGGCCAAGGTTGCCGACCAATGCGGGCTGTGGCCGCGCGACCTCGGCGCCAGCGACCTGCGGGCCGACTGGTCGAACGAGCCGACCTGGAATTTCGGCTGCGCCACGCGCGCCAATTTCGCCGCCCAGGTGGCCGACCCGGTCGATCTGGTGCGCGGCCGGCCCGAGGGCCGGATCGACACGATCCGCCGCACCCAGGACATCGGTCAACTGCGTGAGGGCAAGGATCCGTCAACCCAATGGCGGCAGGATGGGCAGACGAACGTCAACGATGCCGTGAAGAGCAACTAGCGCGAGAGGGCACGGCCCGTTCGCCTGCCCGCCCCTCATCGAAGCGTCACGTTCCGCCGATTGCACGGCCACCCGAACCGGAAACCCACGCGTCATGCCGGACAGCCACGACACCCAAGAGCGCATCATCGCCCCGGTGCCGCGGATCACGATCCAGGCCTTCTGCGAGACGCCGGAGACCGCCGCGACGATCGAGGGCATCGCGGCCGACCGCCGGATGCGGAAGGCCCATGTGAAGGTGCAGATGGGCGGCGGCGCGGCCGCGGTGGAGGCCTATCGGCAGGCGCCGACGCCCAACGTGATCCTGATCGAGTTCCTGGGGCTGAAATCCCGGCCGCTCGAATGCCTCGATCAGCTCGCCGAGGTCTGCGACGAGGGCACCAAGGTTCTGGTGATCGGGCACGTCAACGACGTGATGCTCTACCGGCAGTTCATTCAGCGCGGGGTGAGCGAGTACTTGATGGCGCCGGTCGATCCGGTCGACCTGATCGCCGCCGTGTCCGATCTGTTCACGGCGCCGGGGGCGAAGCCGGTGGGCCGCACCGTCGCCGTCTACGGCGCCAAGGGCGGGGTCGGCAGCTCGACCATCGCCCACAACCTCGCCTGGACCGTGGCGCGGGAGCAGGACACCGCGACGGTGATCGCCGATCTCGACGTCGCCTTCGGCACGGCGAGCCTCAACTTCAACCAGGATCCGCCCCAGGGCATCGCCGAGGCGGTGTTCGCGCCCGAGCGCCTCGATGGCAACCTGCTCGACCGGCTGCTGTCGAAATGCGCCGACAACCTGAGCCTGCTCTCGGCTCCGGCCACCCTCGACCGGACCGTGGACCTGACCGAGCCGGCCTTCGATGCCCTGACCGATCTGCTGCGGGCGGCTGTGCCCTGCATCGTCCTCGACGTGCCGCATCAGTGGTCGGCCTGGACGCGCCGGGTGCTGATCGGCGCCGACGAGATCCTGATCGTCGCCGCGCCGGATCTGGCGAGCCTGCGCAACGTCAAGAATCTGCTCGCCCTGTTCCAGCAGCAACGGCCCAACGATACCCGGGCGCGGGTGGTCCTCAACGGGGTCGGCGTCCCGAAACGGCCCGAGATCGCGGCGGCCGAATTCGCCAAGGCCCTCGACGTGCCGCTCCAGGCGGTCATCCCCTTCGATCCGGCGCTGTTCGGCACGGCGGCCAATAACGGCCAGATGATCGCCGAGGTGCAGGCCGGCTCCAAGGCTGCCGACATCTTCTCCGAACTCGCGGCGACGGTCACCGGCCGGGCCGAGATCCGGCGCGCCCGGCCGAACCTCTTCGAGCCGCTGCTCGCCCGCCTGACCGGTAAGAAGGCGTCCTGACCGTGCGCTCCGCTCTCCCCTCTCGCGGCTGAAGGCGCGGCACCATGTTCGGTCGACGCTCCAGCACCGCACCGGCTTCCGCGCCGCCCGTCCGGGCCGCCGGGCTCGCGCCGAAGGAGGCGATCCCGCCCGTCCTTCAGCAGGAGTCCGCACGCGCCCGCCCGGAGCCGCCGAGCCGCCCGGCGCCGTCGCCTCCGCAGCCGAAATCGGAGGAGTATTTTCGCACCAAGAGCATGATCTTCGGCGCGCTGATCGAGGCCATCGACCTCGCGCAGCTCGCCCGGCTCGACGGCGAGACGGCGCGCGAGGAGATCCGCGACATCGTCACGGAGATCATCGGCCTCAAGAACATCGTGCTGTCGATCGCCGAGCAGGAGGAACTGCTCGACGACATCTGCAACGACGTGCTCGGCTACGGGCCGCTGGAGCCGCTGCTCGCCCGCGACGACATTGCCGACGTGATGGTGAACGGGGCCGACCGCACCTTCATCGAGGTCGGCGGCAAGATCCAGCTCACCAATGTTCGCTTCCGCGACAACCAGCAACTGATGAACATCTGCCAGCGGATCGTCAGCCAGGTCGGCCGACGCGTCGACGAAGCCTCGCCGATTTGCGACGCGCGCCTGCCCGACGGCTCCCGCGTCAACGTGATCGCGCCGCCGCTCGCCATCGACGGGCCGGCGCTGACCATCCGAAAGTTCAAGAAGGACAAGCTCACCCTCGACCAGCTGGTGCGCTTCGGCGCGATCTCGCCGGAGGGGGCGCGGATCCTTCAGATCATCGGCAAGGTCCGCTGCAACGTGGTGATCTCGGGCGGCACCGGCTCGGGCAAGACGACGCTGCTCAACTGCCTGACCGCCTTCATCGAGAACGACGAGCGCATCATCACCTGCGAGGATGCGGCGGAGCTTCAGCTGCAGCAGCCGCATGTCGTGCGCCTGGAGACCCGGCCGCCGAACCTGGAGGGCCAGGGGCAGGTCACCATGCGCGACCTCGTGAAGAACTGCCTGCGCATGCGGCCCGAGCGGATCATCGTCGGCGAGGTGCGCGGACCGGAGGCCTTCGACCTGCTGCAGGCGATGAATACCGGCCATGACGGCTCGATGGGCACGCTGCACGCCAATTCGCCCCGCGAATGCCTCGCCCGCATCGAGTCGATGATCACCATGGGCGGCTTCTCGCTGCCCTCCCGCACCCTGCGGGAAATGATCACCGGTTCCGTCGACGTGATCATCCAGGCCATGCGCATGCGCGACGGTTCCCGGCGCATCACCCACATCACCGAGGTGATGGGCATGGAGGGGGATGTCATCATCACCCAGGATCTGCTCCTCTACGATGTGCTCGGCGAGGACGCCAACGGCCGCCTGATCGGCCGCCACCGCTCCACCGGAATCGGCCGTCCGCGCTTCTGGGAGCGGGCGCGCTATTACGGTGAGGAGCGGGCCCTGGCCGAGGCCCTCGATGCGGCGGCAGCCACGGTGGAGGATGCGCCGTGACCGCCGCCAATGGACCGCTCGCGGCGGGCCTCGTGGCGGTGGCCGCGGGCGCGCTCGCCTACGTCTTTCTGCTCCCCTACCTGTCGGGCGAGAAGCGGGCCGAGCAGCGCCGCAAGGCGCTCGGCCAATCCCGGGTCGCGCTCGCCGAGCGGGGCGTTGCCGCGAGCCGCCGGGAGCAGGTCGCCAAGAGCCTCAAGGATCTGGACGCGAAGAAGAACACGACCAAGGTCACCCTGGAGCTGCGGCTCGCCCGGGCCGGTCTCGATTGGAGCCCGCGGAAATATCACGCCGTTTCCGCAGTCATCGCCCTCGTCCTTGCGCTCGGTGTCTTCGTGCTGTCGGAGAGCGTGCTGATCGCCGGCCTCGCGCTGTTCGCCGGCGCGCTGGGGCTGCCCTCATGGATGCTCTCGCGGCTGCAGAAGCGGCGTGTCGCGGCCTTCGTCGAGGAATTGCCCAACGCCATGGATGTGATCGTCCGCGGCCTGCGCTCCGGTATTCCCCTGGGCGATTGCCTGCGGATGATCTCCCGCGAGGCGAAGGAGCCCCTGCGCAGCGAGTTCCGGATCGCGATGGAGGCGCAGGCGCTCGGCCTCGCCATGCCGGATGCGATCCTGCGCATGTGCGAGCGGGTTCCGGTGACCGAGGTGAACTTCTTTGCCGTGGTGATCGGCATTCAGCAGAAGTCGGGCGGCAACCTCTCGGAAGCGCTCGGAAACCTGTCGCGGGTGCTGCGCGAACGCAAGAAGATGGCGGGTAAGATCCAGGCGATGAGCATGGAGGCCAAGGCCTCGGCGGTCATCATCGGCGCGCTGCCCTTCTTCGTCGCCCTCGCCACCTATCTTTCGAGCCCGGACTACACCGCCCTGCTGTGGACCACCGCGGTCGGCAAGATCGCCCTCGTGCTCTCCGGGTTATGGATGGCGCTCGGTATCTTCGTGATGAAGAAAATGATCAGCTTCGACGTCTAGGACATTTTCCGCGGAAATGGTTGCCGTTTCCGCGAGAGACAATGCGGCACTCTCAAGCCGCCAGAGCATGCTTCGTGATCCAAGGATCATGGAAAATACTCTGGAGCGCTCTCCGCCGAAGGAGATGCCGGCTGATGATGAGCGGTCGAAGCGGCTTCGCGCGGAACGGAAGAACAGGGGGCAGGGATGCTGGATGATATCGTCAACACCGCGCTCGCCCCGCGCACCATGGCGGCGGTGCTGACTGGGATCGCGGCGGCGGCCACGGTCTTCACCCTGATCCAGCCGCTGATCGAGACCGATCAGCTCGGCAAACGCATGAAGCTCGTCAGCGACGAGAGGGAGCAGATCCGTCAGCGCGAGCGCGAGCGGCTGAACAACCGCGTCACCCTGCGCACCGAGCCGAAGGCCTACATGAAGCGGGTGGTGGAGCGGTTCAACCTGAGCCGCTGGCTCGGCACGGACACCGCCAAGATCAAGCTGACCATGGCGGGCTATCGCGGCGCCGGGGCCGAGACCGCTTTCCTGTTCTTCCGCCTCGTCGTGCCGATCGTCCTCACGGTAGGGGCTCTGTTCTACCTGTTCGTGTTGGAGGTGCTCGACCAGCCCCCGCTGATCCGGTTCGGCCTCTCTCTTTTCGCCGGCTTCATCGGCCTGAAGCTGCCGGAGGTCTACCTGTCGAACCGGATCTCCAAGCGACAGGCGGAGATCCGCCGCGCTTGGCCCGATGCCCTCGACCTCTGCCTGATCTGCGTTGAATCGGGCATGTCGATCGAGAACGCGTTTCGCCGGGTTAGCCTGGAAATCGCGAGCCAGTCGGTCGTACTGGCCGAGGAGCTGGCGCTCCTGACCGCGGAGCTGTCGTTCCTGCCCGAGCGGCGGGTGGCCTACGAGAATCTCGCCCAGCGCATCGGCCTCGAAACGGTCAAGTCGCTCACCACGGCGCTGATGCAGGCCGAGCGCTACGGCACGCCGGTCGGGCAGGCCCTACGGGTCCTGGCCCAGGAATCCCGCGACATGCGGATGATGGAGGCCGAGAAGAAGGCCGCCGCCCTCCCGCCGAAGCTGACCGTGCCGATGATCGTGTTCTTCCTGCCGGTTCTGTTCGTGGTGATCCTGACGCCCGCCGGTATCCAGGCCTACGCGCTGATGCAGTGAGGCCGGCGCGCGGTTAGGAGCGATCGCCCGCCCGGACGGCCGCCAGGGGATGCGCCGGATCCGGCGAGGCGGGGCCGCTCGGCCGCGCCGGCAGCGGACCGGGCCGGGCGAACAGCCGGTCCCGCAGGCGCATGAAGGGCTGCTCGATGGCCAATCCGATGGCGATCGCCAGCACAATCGAGAGCGCGTATTTCGCGATCACCACGAGGTCGGGGCTGGTGATCCCGGCAAACGCGGCGAGTTGCGGCGTGATCCGGTTGCCGATGCCGTTGTGCCAGACATACATCGGGTAGGAGTAGAGCCCCAGGATCGCCAGCAGCCGCGCGGCGGGCGAGGCGAAGAAGCGGTGGCGGCTGCCGTGGACGGCCAGGATCGCCAGCCCCGAGCCGAGGGCGGCCAGGGTGTAGCCGAAGCAGGAGCGGGACAGGTCGTCGGTCAGCCAGAACAGGGCGGCGAAGGCCGCGAGCGCCGCCGCGAAGTGGGCGAGGCGGGGGCGCGCCAGCCGCGCATAGATCTCGGGAAAACGCTGGGACAACAGGGCGAGGGCGACGCCGAGGGCGAGGCCGTCGAGCCTGTACTGCGTCTGGATCTGGATCGAGATCGGATCCGCTCCGGCGAGCGCTACGAGGGGGCGCAGCAGCCAGGTCGCCAGGATCACGGCAACGAGCCCGGCCAGGACATGGCCCGCCCCGAGGCGCAGGCGCGCCAGGAAGGGCAGGGACAGGCCGATCAAGAGGTAGAACTGCTCCTCGACCGCCAGGGACCAGAGATGGTGCAGCGGCGTCTCGAAGTAGTTCTGCACATGCAGGAGCACCTGCGGGACGAAGCCGGTCCAGGGCCGGTCGGTCAGCACCACCTGCACCGCGAGATAGACGTAGAGGACCGGCCAGAGCCGGAACGCCCGCCGGATCAGGAAGCGCCGGTAGTCGAAGCCCCGGGTCGCGCTGACCTCCCGCACCACGAGGCCGCCGACGAGGAAGCCGCTCAGCACGAAGAACAGATCGACGCCGGCCCAGCCGATGATCCGGCCCGGAGTGAGCCAGACATCGCTGGCGGCGAAGGTCATGTCGCCGCCATTGAGATGCCAGCCCATGGCCAGAACGATCGCGACGCCCCGGATGACGTCGAGTTGGATCTCCCGTGCCTTCCGGTCGAGCATGGATTTGTCCGGGTTCTCCGCCGCCCACCGCGCCTCGAACGCAGCCGGTCCTCTCCGAAATCTAGTCGATCCGGGCAGGATGGCGCCGAGGGCGCACTACGCAGGCCGTCTTAGCGTTAACGGGCGGCGTCAGCGCGACGCAAACACGGACATTTCATGTCGGCCCTGCCTCCGGCCGCGTTCCCGATGCGCTCGGGCGCGCGAGGTGATAGCCACGGCGGATCTCCTCCACCGCGACGCGGCATCCATGGCTTTGCTGACCCTCGACGACCTCTCGCCCGGCCAGGAATTCAGGGCCGGGCCGATCACCGTCACCCGCGACGAACTGGTCGCCTTCGCCAGGGAATACGACCCGCAGCCGTTCCATCTCGATGAGGCGGCCGCCGAGCACAGCTTCGTCGGCAGGCTGATCGGCTCGGGATGGCAGACGGCGGCGCTCGGCATGCGCCTGCTCGCCGAAGGGCTGATCTCGCATTCCACCTCGATGGGTTCGCCGGGCATAACCGCGCTGCGCTGGCTGCGGCCGGTCCTGCCGGGCGATTCCTTGAGCGCGGCGATCCGTGTCGAGGAGGTGCGCCCCTCCCGCTCGAAGCCCGACCGCGGCATGGCGCGGCTTGTCATGACCCTGAGCGACAGGCGCGGCGAGGCGGTGATGACCCAGGACTTCGCGGTGCTGTTCGCGCGGGCGGGCGTCACCCCGGCGCCGCGCCCGGTCACCCTGGCCCAGGAGGGCGGCCCGGTGGCCGAGCCGGACGACGCGGTGCCGCTGCCCTACCTCGCCGAGGCGGAGATCGGCGCGACCCGCGACCTCGGCGCCCATCGCTTCGCGGCGGAGGACATCGTCGCCTTCGCCCAGGCCTACGATCCGCAGATCTTCCACCTCGATGCGGAGGCCGCGCGGGCCACGCATTTCGGCGCGCTCTGCGCCTCCGGCTGGCAGACCGCCGCCGTCTGGATGAAGCGGCTCAACGCGACCTTCGCCCGGGACATGGCGCTCACCGCCCGCTCCGGCCCGGTGCCGCAGCTCGGGCCCTCGCCGGGCTTCAAGGACCTGCAATGGCTGCGCCCGGTCTATGCCGGCGACACGCTCCGCTATGCCAGCCGCCTCGTGGACAAGCGCGCCTCCGCCTCGCGGCCCGGCTGGGGCATCGCCACCCACCACAACACGGCGCAGAACCAGCACGGTGAGGCGGTCTTCGCCTTCACCGGCTCGGTGTTCTGGCAATGGGACCGCCCCAGCGCATGAGTTCGCCTTCCGCCCGCCGTATCCTCGTCGCGAGCTTCGTCGGCACCGCGATCGAGTTCTACGACTTCTACATCTACGCCACCGCCGCCGCCCTGGTGATCGGGCCGATCTTCTTCCCTCAGGGGGAGCCCGGCGTTCAGACGCTCCAGGCCTTCGCCACCTTCGCCATCGCCTTCCTGGCCCGGCCGGTCGGCGCCGCGGCCTTCGGGCATTTCGGCGACCGGGTCGGACGCAAGGCGACTCTGGTGGCCTCGCTGATGATCATGGGCCTCTCCACCGTGCTCATCGGCTGCCTGCCGGGCTATGCCAGCCTCGGCTGGTGGGCGCCGGCCCTGCTCTGCCTCCTGCGCTTCGGTCAGGGCGTCGGCTTCGGTGGCGAATGGGGCGGCGCGGCCCTGCTCGCGGTGGAGAACGCGCCGCCGGGCCGGCGGGCGCTCTACGGCATCTTCCCGCAACTCGGCGCGCCGATCGGCTTCATCGCGGCCAACCTCCTGTTCCTCGGCCTCAGCGTCGGATTGAGCCCGGCGGATTTCGAGGCCTGGGGCTGGCGGCTGCCCTTCCTCGCCTCGGCGGCCCTCGTCGGCGTCGGGCTCTATGTGCGCCTGAAGCTGACCGAGACCCCGGCCTTCCGGGCGGCCCTGGCCGAGAAACCGCCGGAACGGGTGCCGCTCGCCACGATCTTCTCCGCGCATCTGCGGGCGACCCTGCTCGGTACCCTCGCCATGGTGGCGGCCTACGCGGTGTTCTACCTCTCGACGGTGTTCGCCCTGAGCTACGGCACCGGCACCCTCGGCTACCCGCGGAAGACCTTCCTGTTGTTCGAGTGCGTGGCGATCCTGTTCATGGCGGTCTCCATCCCCTTGTCGGGATGGGCGGCCGACCGGTTCGGCCGCAAGCCGGTGATGCTGTCGGGGCTCGTCGCCAGCGCCGGCCTCGGCGCCGCCCTCGGGCCGATGCTCGGCAGCGGCGAGCCGGCCCTAGTGCTCGGCTTCCTCTGCCTCGCCCTCTTCGCCATGGGCTGGATCTTCGGCCCGATGGGCGCGCTGCTGCCCGAGCTGTTCCCGACCCGGGTGCGCTACACCGGCGCCTCGGTGACCTACAACCTCGCCGGCATCGTCGGTGCCTCCGGGGCGCCCCTGGCCGCGCAATGGCTCGTGGGCTGGGGCGGGATCGGCTCCGTCGGGCTTTATCTCGGCCTCGCCGCCGGGATCAGCCTCGCCGCCGTCGCCGCCATGCCGGAGACCGGGCGGGGGGAATGACGGCGGTTCCGGCCGCGTGTCGGTGGCCTGTCATGCACAGAGCGGATGGGTAAAACGGACATTTAGATTGCGCACAATCTAAATGTTCCCTATCTCCGTCTCAAGCCGAACGGATCGGCCCTGCACGACATAGATCACGAGGACGAATCCGATGACCGTTGATGTGAAGTACCGCACCACCGCCTCCGCCACCGGCGGCCGTGACGGCTCCGCCCGGACCGAGGACGGCAACTTTCAGGTCCAGCTCTCGACGCCGAAGGAACTCGGCGGCGCCGGTGGGCCGGGCGCCAACCCGGAGCAGCTTTTCGCGGCGGGCTATTCCGCCTGCTTCATCGGCGCGCTGAAGGTGGCCGGCGGCCAGCTGAAGCTGAAGGTGCCGGCCGATACCACCGTCACCGCGACCGTCGGCATCGGCCCGCGCTCCGAGGGCGGCTTCGGCATCACCGCCGACCTCAAGGTCAGCCTGCCGGGCCTCGACCGCGCCGAGGCCGAGCGCCTCGTCGAGGCGGCGCACCAGATCTGCCCCTATTCCAACGCGACCCGCGGCAATGTCGATGTCGGGCTGACGCTGGCGTAACCTCTCTCAGACCGGATCGTGCAACGCCCCCGGCTCGGTGCCGGGGGCGTTTTCGTGTGTCACGGCCCCTCGATCGTCCGCTTCTGCACGCCGCCTCTGGCCATCTGCGGCTTCTTCGCGCTGATGATGCGGGAATTCACTCCGGTCCAGCCGATCTCGCCGGAGAGGCGGCCATACTCGATCTTCGGGCAGCGGTTCATGATGACCGTCACCCCCGCCGCCTCCGCCCGCGCGGCGGCCGCGTCATCGCGCACGCCGAGCTGCATCCAGATCACCTTCGGCGGCACCGGCAGGGCCAGCGCCTCATCGACCAGCGGCCCCGCCGCGGCGGAATTGCGGAAGATCTCGACCATGTCGACCGGCTCGGTCAGGTCCGGGAGCCGGGCGACCACCCGGCGGCCGAGCAGATCCTGGCCGGCGAGCCCCGGATTGACCGGGATCACCGCGTAGCCGCGCTCGGCGAGGTACTTGAAGACGATGTAGCTCGGCCGGGCCGGATTGGCCGAGGCGCCGACGAGGGCAATCGAGCGCGTCTCCCGCAGAATCGCGCGGATCTGCGTGTCCGGGTAGCGGTCGTGCCGGGTGGCGATGCCGTCTGGCGCGCTGTCGAGGGTCGGGATCATGCCGTTCTTGTCCGCCAAGCGCGGGCATGCTGCAAGGCGGCGCATGAGCGAGACCGTGATGAGCCTGGAGGAGACGGCGCGTTTCCTCGACCGCGATTTCCCGCAGATGAATGCGGGCGGGCGCCACTACCACCTCGAATCGGTCGGCCCGCTCTCCGCCCGGATGCGCCTCGATTATCACGAGCGCCATCTGCGCCCCGGCGGCACCGTTTCCGGTCCGTCGATGATGGCCCTGGCCGATTACGCGCTCTACGCGGCGATCCTCGCGAATATCGGCCCGGTGGCGCTGGCCGTGACGACGAGCCTCAACGTCAATTTCCTGCGCCGGCCCGGCCCCGCCGCCCTGATCGCCGAATGCCGCCTGCTCAAGCTCGGGCGGCGTCTCGCGGTCGGCGAGGTCGCGATCCGCAGTGCCGGCTCGGAGGCGATCGTCTGCCACGCCACCGGTACCTATTCGATCCCGCCGGAGTGGGGTGACGCGTCGGCGCCGGCTACTCGGCCGGAACCGTGAGCGGGGTCGAAGGCGAAGCCGGCGGGGTCTCCGTCGAGCGGGGTTCGTAGCCCAGGGTTTCCGGCATGAGCACGAGGTAGAGGACGAAGCCGGCGGCGGCGATGGCGGCGAGCACGAGGAAGGCGGCCGAATAGCCGGAGGCGACGATCACGACACCGGCCAGCGTCGCGCTCAAGGCCGCGCCGAGCCCCTGCGCCGTGGCGACCGCCCCCTGCGCGACGTTGAACCGTCCGGTGCCGCGGGTGAGGTCGGCGACCACGATCGGGAACAGCGCGCCGTAGATGCCGGCGCCGACGCCGTCGAGGCACTGCACCGCCACGAGGTAATAGGGGTTGTCGGAGAAGGTGTAGAGCACCCCGCGCAGAGCCAGCACACCGAAGGCGGCGAGGAAGATCGGTTTGCGCCCGAAGCTGTCGGCCTTGGCGCCGACCAGCACCGCCATCGGCACCATCACGCATTGCGCAGCGACGATGCAGATCGCGATCAGCGAGGTGGCGTTGTCCTTGCCCACAACCTTGGTGAGGAGTTGGCCGACGGAGGGCAGCATCGCCGCGTTGGCGAGGTGGAAGGCGGCGCAGAGCAGCGCGAACAGCAGCAGGTGGCGGTTGCGCAGCAGCAGGCTCAGGCCCGAGGGCTGCTCGCAATGCTGATCCTCCGGGCAAGCGAGGCCGCGGGCGAGTTCGTCGTCGATCTCCTCGGCGGGCACCATCAACATGGCGCCAATCGAGAGAGCCGCCAGCACGCCCATCAGCCAGAATACGACGATGGGCCCGAACACATAGGCGAGCCCGCCCGCGAGCATGGCCGAAAGGGCGTTGCCCGCGTGGTTGAAGCCCTCGTTGCGGCCGATGCGCTTCGAGAACAGCTTCGGGCCGACGATGCCGAGGGTGATGCCGGTCAGGGCGGGGGCGAAGACCGAGCCGGCTATGCTGGCCAGAGCCTGCGTGCCGGCCACGAGATAGAAGTTCGAGACCCAGGGCAGGACGAGGCAGCTCAAGGTCACGACGATGGCGGCGGCGATAACGATGGCGCGTTTGGCGCTGCTGCGGTCGATCAGGGCACCGGCGGGCGTCTGCGCCAGAAGGCCGGCAATGCCGGCGATGGTCATGACGAGGCCGATCGTTGCCTCGTTCCAGCCCTGTTCCGGACCGCGCACCGCGAGCAGGTAGATGGCGAGATAGGGGCCGAGGCCGTCCCGCACGTCGGCGAGACTGAGATTGAGGAGATCGAGCCCCCGCAGGGCCCGACGTGACGGTTGGCGCTGTGCCGGCCCGGCGGATGGCTGCGCTGCGACACGCATCGAGGATTCTCACGGAAAGCGGAGCGGCGATCGGTGGTCGCATCGCCGCCCGAACGAGCCGGGATCGGCTTTGACCGCCGCGCTAAGTTTCGGTCGCCGGCTTTGTTCCCCTCTACGCCGCTTCAATCCTGTCGTCTCAATCACATCGTCGTGTGAGCGGTGTCGGAGGCTAACCGACCTTCAGCGATAAGGGATGGAGACGAAACGTTAAGCATGAGCGCATTCCCGGTTGAGCCGAGGGAACCAATCGCCGATGCGGCATTAAGACGAAAATTCCTACAGATCAGGATCTTGGTGCCGCGCTCGATGGCGTTGCAATCAGGGCGGGTTCGGATTGAAAGGCTCGGTGAAAGGATTGTTTAGTGCCTCACCTCGAAAATGAACGCGAGGTTAAGACGTCGATCCAGTCTCTCGTAGTGAGACTCCGGAGAGACAAAGGGCGAATGACAGCCGCTGATGCTTAGAGGCTGTTATGGACCTA
>NZ_NKUI01000066.1 GCF_014845115.1 Methylorubrum zatmanii
ACGCAGGCCGCAACGTTGCGCGAACTCTTCCGTCAGTCCGACATGGTCTGCGGTATTTACCCGGATGCCACGAGCCCCGCAGGGTACCGGTACCTCATCATGAAGCACCCGGCGAAGGGAGTGATGGAGCGATACCTCTCACATGGAACTCAGTTCTTGTTCGGCGCCGTGTTCCGTGAAAGGCAAATCGACGCTGAATTCATGAAGGGAATCTACGACATGGGGGTAGAGAACCCGACGAACAAGTTGGTACAGGAATACTGCTCTGCCATGTGGTTGGACATGGCTCCGGCTAGCCGGGCTGCTAGGCCGAGAGGTGCTGGTGCCGTCGACCGGTAGGACTGCATCCTGCGGGAAGCGACCCCGGGTCATCCCCGGGGGCCTTCGTCATTCAGCGTCATCGCCCTTCTCGGCATCGCGCTCCGCCGCCCGGCGCCGCTCCTCGGGGAGCTCGGGCGTCGCGGCGAGCCGGGCGCGGATCTCCGACATCAAGGCGGGCCTGAACCCCCACCGGTCGACGCCGACGTCGCAGGACTGGGAGGAATCCTCCAGCAGCCCGTGTGTATGCCCGAACAGGTGCCAAGCACCCCGGAACACGCCCTGCCAGGCCCGCATCGGGAAATGACAGAGGGTGACGCGCTGCTCCTCCAGGACGGTGTCGACGAATCCTTCGTGCTGCGAGGCCCACGGCAGGTGGCGGGCGCCCTTGTCGTGGTTGCCGACGACGAGCCGCTTGGTCCCGTTCAGCCGGGCGAAGATCCGCGCGGCCTGCGCGGGCGGGCACCGGTAGCAGAAGTCGCCGAGATGCCAGACCTCGTCCCCGGGGCGCACCGCGGCGTTCCAGGCGCTGATCAGCATGTCGTTGTGGGTGTCGATGTCGCCGAAGTGGGCGCGCCCCATCCGTAGGATGCCGGCGTGGCCGAAATGATGATCAGCCGTGAAAAGGGTGCGGGTCTGGTTCGTCATCAGGGCAGCCTCCGTAAAGGGGGCTGCGCACGCGCGTCACGCCCCGGGGGTGTTCTTCGACGGGTGGGGGCGTATCGGGCGTTTCACGATTCTCTCCGTCGCGGGGTGAGGCTTGGATCGCAGCTCGGGGAAAACCCGGCAAGGCGAAACGGCCGCGCTGCTCGGCTTATCCCTGGTCGAGTGTGGTTAGCGGCTTCTTGGGGGTGTGTTCGCGGGGCGGGTGCTCCGACGTTTCAGACAGTGAAGGCTGTGTCACCCTGAGCCCTCATCACCACGAGCATTATGGCGCTACCCGGCGTGTCGCTGGTACAGCGAACGATGTGCGGCCGGTCGCAGCGGTAGCGGAGGGTCTCGCCTGCGGCCACCACTTCCGTTGAGGCGTCTACTTCGACCTCGAATGTGCCTTCGCGGACCGATAACGACTCGACTGAGCCCTGCCGATGAGGTTCGGAGACGAGCATGCCTCCCGGATGGGCCGCGACCTCATACCACTGTAGCCATTCGATGGTCTTTACCCAGCCTGTTATCGCAAGGCGAACTTTGCCGTCCTCCGAAACCAGTAGCGGGGTGTCGGCCCGAGAGGTCTTTTCGATGAAAGGACACTCCTCGCTATCCGAGAGCGCCTTCTCGATGGAGATATCCAAGGCTTGGCTGAGACGCCATATCGTAGCCAGCGTTGGGTTGGTCTCGTTGCGCTCAATCTCGCTGATGAGGGACTTCGGGACGCCCGACTGCTCGGCCAGTTTTGACAGCGAAAGTTTGTAAGACTTGCGCAATCTTTGAACAGTTCTTCCAAGCTGGCCGGAGACTGCGCGAACGCCACTTAGGCGTTCGTTCACCTCCTCGTCCGCACCGATGTCATCGGGCCCTGCCGTCAAACCAATTCCTCCCGCATTACGCCCCACAGAGTGACCCGCCATGCCAGACCGCGATGCATCCAGCCCCCGCAGCGCGATGATGGCCGGTATCCGTTCGAAGCACACCGCGCCAGAGGTAGCCGTCCGGCGGAAGCTGCATGCTCTGGGCTTTCGCTTCAGCCTCCACCGCAAGGACCTGCCAGGGCGACCGGACATCGTGCTGCCGAAACACAGAACCGTCGTTCAGGTCCATGGATGCTATTGGCACGGCTGCCCGCACTGCGCGAAGGGGCGGCGCCGGCCTGCCACCAACGCGGCATTTTGGAATGCAAAGCTCGACCGCAACATGGAGCGGGACATGGAGACCGACGCTGCACTCCGTGCCATGGGCTGGGCCGTGCTCACGATATGGGAATGCCGCACGAAAAGGCTGGAGCTCCTTGTGGAGGACTTGGATCCCCTCATTGTTCGGCGAGTCGTCCAGGGTAAGCTCCGCGGTTCCGAAAAGTCCGAAAGCACGAGATGAGCCCTGTGACGAGAAGTGGTGGCCCGACGTGCATCGAGGGGTTCTGCGGAGCGGGGGGCATGTCCTTGGGGCTCCATCGGGCCGGTTTCGATGTGCGCCTCGCCTTCGACAACAACCCAGTCGCCATCAGCACTTACCGTCGGAATCTCGGCGTCCACGGGAAAGTGATGGACGCTTGGCAGGTTACGGGACGCGAGTTGCTCGACGCTGCGGGACTGGACGAGGTCGACCTATTCGCCGGCGGGCCGCCGTGCCAGGGCTTCTCCAAGCAGCGTCGCGGCGCGCACCTGCTCGACGACCCGCGCAACCGCCTGGTGACGGAGTTCGCCCGGCTGGTGGAGGAGCTCAAGCCGAAGGCGTTCATCTTCGAGAACGTCGAGATCGTGGGGCAGAAGCGCGGGCGCGAACTCGTCGGCGAACTGGTAGAACGCCTCGACGGCTATGAGACCCATCGATTTTTGGTGTGCGCCGCCGACTTCGGCTTGGCACAAACCCGCGGACGATTCCTGCTGCTGGGCTTCCGAAATGACATGGCCGCGGACATCCCGGTGCTCGAAAAGTCCCGCAAGCGGGTGACCATCCGCGACGCCATCGGCGACCTTCCAGCCCCGCCCGCCGACTACCGGGAGCACCCTACCATCGCCAACCACATCAAGTGCAAGATCACAAAGGAGAACGAGATTAGGTTTTCGCACGTGAAGCCAGGTGGCGGCTGGCAGGACATCCCGTGGAAGTTGCGCCTGCCGTGCCACCAAGTGGCCGACGTGAGAAGCGGAGGTTGGCCCGACGTATACGGTCGCCTTGAATGGAACGGCGTTTGCCCGACCCTCACCGCCGGCTTCGATTCCTTCACGCGCGGGCGCTACGGGCACCCAGAGCAGAATCGCTCACTGACGTTGAGGGAGGGCGCGCGGTTGCAGGGCTTCCCGGACGAGTTCCGCTTCATGGGCAACCGGGGCGACATCCGTCTGCAGATCGGCAACGCCGTTCCGCCGCCGCTCGCCCAGGCGGCCGGTGAGGCCGTGCAGCGCGCCCTCGGACTGCGGGCCGCCCCGATCAAGGGCAGCGTCATCGCGTCCCAGAACTCGCGCGCGCAGCTAAGCCTCGCGGTCTAGGAGCGCGGCGACATCAGCGAACACGAACCCGAGCGGTTTGACCGGCACCTGCCTTGTGAATTCCGGCCACGCATAGCGGGCCGGGATATCGCAGTAGTAGAGACCGTCGAGCCGCGAGAGGAATCGCTGGAAAAGCCTGACAGTACCTGGGACGCAGATCTGGTTCACCCTGCGCTTCTTCTTGTCCAACTGCGTCTCGCTCATGCAGCACAGGAAGGAGCGATAGAGGCCTGGCCGCGCGGCGTCGAGGATACGCTGGTGGGCGTACGGCTGCACGATGCGCTCTCGCGTCGTGATCTTGAGCGGCAGCACCGCGGAGATGCCGCTCACGCTGGACGTGACGACGATGTCGGTCGACACGCTCGCGTCCTCAGCCTCCTCGTCGACGGCATCGTCGGGGGCATTGGCATCGACGTCGACACCGAGCAGATCACCGAGGTTCACGTGCTTCGACAAGCGGTGCCGCGGCGCGTACAGGCCGAATAGTGCCGCCATGAAGATCTCGAAGAAGGTGCCGGGCGTCTTGCGGCTGCCCGGCTTCCACAAGTCGTAACAGCATGCGAACGCCATCACCGCCGTGTAGAGATAGGTGGTGACGCGTGCGGCTTCCTCGTCCCCGTAGGGCTGGCCGGCCCGCAGCAGGCGCAGAGCCTCGGCTTCAAGCTCCTCGAACGGCTGCTCCTCGCCGATCAGCATCCCCGTCACCACGGGTCTTGATACGGATGCGCCGAGCGTGAAGACGGAGTACCGGGTCTGCACGTTTCGGAGTCTGAAGTCCGCGTATGGACCGAGCTCTGCCTCCCCAAGCAATTCCAGGGCAGTGCGGATCACCTCCCGCGTCTGGTCGAGGTGCGGCCGGTTGGCGTTGTAGGCGGCGGCCGCCCGGGCAAACGCCCTCTCCAGATCCTGCATCGGCAAATGCGACCTCCCGTCCGACTTATCCCCAGCCTTGTCGGCTCACGGTCGATGCGGTGGCCGAGCCCCTAGGTCCCCGCCCCAGTTCCGCCCCCGAAACGAAAAAGCCTCGGCGTCCTGGCCGAGGCTTAGCGTCTAAGTCACTGAAGAGTCTAGAAGTGAGATGGTAGCGAGGGAGGGATTTGAACCCCCGACACAAGGATTATGATTCCTCTGCTCTAACCAGCTGAGCTACCCCGCCGCCGTCTCGGACGGCGCTGGTGACGGCGTCGTCCGGTGAGTGCGGTATAAGAAGAAGGGCGCCGGAGTGTCAACGGTCTGTTGCCGCTCCGGCGCAGGTTCTCCCGCTTCAGAGCGTGTGGCCGAAAATCTGGGCGACCTGCGGGATGTCCTTATCGCCGCGGCCGGAGAGATTCATCACCATGAGGTGCTCGGCGGGCTTGGTGGGGGCGAGTTCGAGCACCTTGGACAGGGCATGCGCCGGCTCGAGCGCCGGGATGATGCCCTCCAGCATCGAGCAGAGCTTGAACGCCTCCAGCGTCTCCGAATCGGTTGCCGAGAGGTAGGTGACGCGGCCCATCTCATGCAGCCACGCATGCTCGGGGCCGATGCCGGGATAGTCGAGGCCGGCGGAGATCGAGTGGGCGTCGGCGATCTGGCCGTCCTCGTTCATCAGGAGGTAGGTCCGGTTGCCGTGTAGCACGCCCGGGCGTCCGCCGGTGAGCGAGGCGGCGTGCAGGCCGCTCTGGACACCGTGGCCGGCCGCCTCGACGCCGTAGATCTCGACCTCGCGATCATCGAGGAAGGGATGGAACAGGCCCATGGCGTTCGATCCGCCGCCGATGCAGGCGACGAGAGAATCCGGCAGGCGCCCTTCCATCTCCTGCATCTGCCGCTTGGTCTCGATGCCGATTACCGACTGAAAATCGCGCACCATCGCCGGATAGGGATGGGGACCGGCCACGGTGCCGATGCAGTAGAAGGTGTCGGCAACGTTGGTCACCCAGTCGCGCAGAGCCTCGTTCATCGCGTCCTTGAGCGTGCGCGTGCCCGATTGCACCGGCACCACCTCGGCCCCGAGCATCTTCATGCGGAACACGTTGGGCGCCTGCCGCTCGACATCGACGGCGCCCATGTAGACCACGCATTTGAGCCCGAAGCGGGCGCAGAGCGTGGCGGTTGCGACGCCGTGCTGCCCGGCGCCCGTCTCGGCGATGATCCGCGGCTTGCCCATGCGGCGGGCCAGCAGGATCTGGCCGAGGACGTTGTTCACCTTGTGCGAGCCGGTGTGATTCAGCTCCTCGCGCTTGAAGTAGATCTTGGCGCCTTGTCCTGCCGGGGCCTTGGCCCGCAGGTGCTCCGTGAGCCGCTCGGCGTAGTAGAGCGGGCTCGGCCGGCCGATGTAGTGGGTGCCGTAGGATTCCATCTCCGCCTTGAACGACGGGTCGGCCTTGGCCTCCGCATAGGCTTTCTCGAGGTCGAGGATCAGCGGCATCAGCGTCTCGGCCACGAAGCGGCCTCCGAAGATGCCGAAGCGGCCGCGCTCGTCCGGCCCGGTGCGGAAGGAATTGGGAGCGGGGCTAAGCGTCACGGGGACGGGTCCTTCGCGAAGATCTGTCGTTGGCTCGCGTGCTAGACCCATGGGACGGCGGCCGCAATGCGGCACACCGGGCCAATCGTGCTCAAATGAAAGTCCGGCCCTCGATCGTCGTGCGGAAGGCGCCCGCCGTCAGGCCCGGCGGCGCGCAGCGGCGACGAACTCCGCAATCTTCGCCACATCCTTCTCGCCGGGTCGGATCTCGACCCCGGAGGAGACGTCGACGGCGGTAAGCCCCGTGCGTGCGAGCGCCATGGCGACGTTGCCGGCATCGAGGCCGCCCGACAGCATCGTGCCGGCGGGCAAGGCCGCGCCTTTCAGGAGATCCCAATCGAAGGTCAGGCCGTTGCCGCCGGGTAGGTCGGCGCCGGGCGGAGCCTTGGCATCGAGCAGGAGGCGGTCCGCCACCGCCGCATAGGCCGGAAGCGCCCGGAGATCGCCGGCCGAGGCGATGCCGAGCGCCTTCATGACCGGCCGGCCGGTCTCCGCCCGGATGGCGGCGACGCGCTGCGGCGTCTCACGACCGTGCAACTGAATCAGGTCGGGATCGAGGGCTTCGACGGCGGCCGAGAGCAGGGCGTCTTTGGGATCGACCAGGAGAACGACGCGCTGTGCCCGTCCCCTCGCCCGCTCCGCGAGTTCCCGGCCCCGTTCAAGCGGGAGGTGGCGCGGACTTTTCGGAAAATGGACGAAGCCGACGAGGTCGGCGCCCGCCTCCAGCGTCGCGTCGAGCGTCTCCTCGGTGCTGAGGCCACAGATCTTGACGCAGACGGAGGACATCGAAGTAGCGCAGCCCGTTCCGCTCAGCGGGCTGCGGCCGGAGCCGGAAGCGCCGCATGGGCGCCGACGCCGCCGAAGCCCGGCTCCGCACCCGGCGTGCCGAAGGTCTTCAACTCAGCCGCCTCCTTGGCGAGGCGGTCCGCCTCGCGGCGGTGATAGCGGGCCCGCTGCCGGGTCTTGCTCTGACCGAGCCAGCTGCCGATTCCGCCGACAAGAATGCCGAGCGCCACGGCACCGAACACCACCGCGTAGAGCGGCAGGGCAGCACTGAACACCGGCTCGGGCGAGAACGGATCGAGCGACAGGGTCACGGGCTCGCGGTTGGCCACCGCCAACAGGACGACCACAATCGCGACGGGCAGCAGCACCAGCGCCTTCAGAAAACGGATCATGCAACGGGTCTCCGACGGACGGCTCGGGCCTTCGACGGCCCGCCGAGGTCGCCGTGCGGAAGCCTGGATGGAGAGCCTCCGTCCGAGGGTCGCGCGGCGGCTTCAGGGGAAGTCGCGGCTTCGGCCGCAGATTTAGGGCGTGCGGGCGCCAGCGTCACGGCCTCGCGCGTGCCTTGCTCCGATCAAGCGCTCGGCTGCTCGTCGCCGATGCCGGCGCGGTTGAGGCGAAGGCGCATCTCCTTACCGGTCTTGAACACCGGGATCGCCTTCTCCGACACCGACACGGACTCGCCGGTGCGGGGGTTGCGGCCACGGCGCGCCTCGCGGCGTTTGACCGAGAAGGCGCCGAAGCCGCGCAACTCGACCCGGTCGCCCTGGGCCAGGGCGTCGGCGATGGTGTCCAGGATCGCGTTGACGAGGGTCTCGACATCGCGTTGGTAGAGATGGGGATTCTGCTCAGCAATCTTGAGCACGAGTTCCGATTTGATCATGCGGCTCTCTTCCGAGTGCGGGGCGGGCGCGGCGGCGATGCCTCAGGGAGCCGGACGCCAGACGGCGAGGAGTCCGCCGCCCGCAAGTTCGGCGGTTTCCGCCTCGGCCGCGCGCAGGCGCGAGGCCAACCCGTCGAGGCCGAGCAGATCCGCTCCGAGGCCGAGGGCTGACCAGAGCTTGAAACCGCCCTCGGATTTCGGCTTCCAATCCTTCACCGGGAGATTCTTCGGAACCTCCCGTTCCTTCTCCAGCCACGCGATGGCCTGGCGCTCGCCGCCGAGTTCGTCGACGAGCTTGAGCGGAACGCTCTGGCGGCCGCTGAAGACGCGGCCATCGGAAACCGCGGCGAGTTGCGCCTCGTTGAGGCCGCGGCGCTCGGCCACCAGGCCCTTGAACCAGCCATAGGTGTCCATCACCACGGCCGAGAGGGCGGCGCGCGCCTCCGGCGATGTCGGGCTGAAGCCCGAGGGCTCGGCCTTCAGCGGCGAGGATTTAACGGCTTCGACCTTCACGCCGACCTTGTCGAGCAGACCCGACACATCGGGATACTGAAACAGCACGCCGATCGAGCCGACCAGAGCCGTTTCTCGGGCGACGATATGGTCAGCGGCGATCGCGGTGATGTAGGCGCCGGAGGCGGCCGTTCCGTCCACGAAGGCGACGATCGGCTTCTTCGCCGCGAGTGCCCGTAGGTTGCGGTAGAGTTCCTCGGAACCGGTGGTCGTTCCACCGGGCGAAGAGATCGAGACCACCACGCCCTGGACGGCTTTCGCGTCGCCGACGCGCTCGATCAGCTTGCGGGTCGATTCGCTGCCGGCGATGAAACCGCCGATGGAGATGCGCGCGATCTGGCTTTCGGTCGCCGGGAAGAGCCGACCCTCGCCGACCCGGGCGCGGTAGCCGACCGCGCCGACGGCAAGGATGGCGGCGCCGATGCCGAGCACCCGCCACAGGGTGAGCTTGCGGCGCAGACGGCGGCGGTCGATGAGAAACTCGGCGTCTGCAGCCATCCGACGATGTGCTCCCTCGAAGTTTCGGCCCTGGCCGGCCGTTTCCGGTCGATACCGTGGGCGCTCGAGCGAGCTCCACGGTCATCGCGCCGGTATTCTTTCACGTGCAGGCGTCTGCCGGCACCCTGTCTTTCGGGCGAGGACGGTTCGACCTGCGGGACGGCGGGCGGTCCCACCGGGCCCGGCCCGTGTTCTATCGCCAGCGGCGCCATACGGGCAAGATGCTAAGGACAAACGGGAACTCGCTGCCGCGCGTCGCCCGAAAACGAAACGCCCGCACGGAATTCCGTGCGGGCGTCCGATGACGGGTCGGGAGCCGGGCGCGGGTGGCCGCGCCCGGCGGAGGACCGAGCGTCGAGCGAGGATTACTCCTCGTCTCCGCCCTTCTTCTTGTTGAAGGCGGCGCCGAGGATGTCGCCGAGCGAGGCGCCCGAATCGGCCGAGCCGAACTGGGCCATCGCCTCACGCTCTTCGGCCACTTCCAGGGCCTTGATCGAGACCTGCACGCGGCGGGCCTTGCGGTCGAACTGCACGACGCGGGCGTCGAACTTCTCACCGGTGGCGAACCGCTCCGGGCGCTGGTCGCCGCGGTCGCGGGCGAGTTCGGCGCGGCGGATGAAGGTCTGCATGTCGGTGTCGACGAGCTTCACCTCGAGGCCGGAATCCTTCACCTCGACGACTTCGCAGGTGACGATCTGACCCTTCTTGATCTCGCCGGCTTCCGCGAAGGGATCGCCGCCGAGCTGCTTCACGCCGAGCGAGATGCGCTCCTTCTCGACATCGACGTCGAGAACCTGGGCGCGCACCATGTCGCCCTTCTTGAATTCCTCGATCACCTGCTCGCCGGGACGGTTCCAGTCGAGGTCCGACAGGTGAACCATGCCGTCGACATCGCCCTCGAGGCCGATGAACAGGCCGAACTCGGTCTTGTTTTTGACCTCGCCCTCGACCTCGGAGCCGACCGGGTGCTTCTCGGCGAAGGCATCCCACGGGTTCTGGAGGGTCTGCTTGAGGCCGAGCGAGATGCGGCGCTTGACCGAATCGACTTCCAGGATCTGCACCTCGACCTCCTGGGAGGTGGAGACGATCTTGCCCGGATGGACGTTCTTCTTGGTCCAGCTCATCTCGGAGACGTGGATCAGGCCCTCGATGCCCGGCTCCAGCTCCACGAAGGCGCCGTAATCGGTGATGTTGGTCACGCGGCCCTTGAGCTTGGCGCCCTCGGGGTAACGGGCGGCGATGCCCTCCCACGGATCGGCGAGCAGCTGCTTGATGCCGAGCGAGATGCGGTGCGTCTCGTGGTTGATCTTGATGATCTTGACCTTGACCGTCTGGCCGATGGTCACGACCTCGGACGGGTGGTTCACGCGGCGCCACGCCATGTCGGTGACGTGCAGCAGGCCGTCGATGCCGCCGAGATCGACGAAGGCGCCGTACTCGGTGATGTTCTTGACGACGCCGTCGATGACCTGACCTTCCTCAAGGTTGGCCACCAGCTCCGAGCGCTGCTCGGCGCGGCTCTCCTCGAGCACGGTGCGGCGCGACACGACGATGTTGCCGCGGCGGCGATCCATCTTGAGGATCTGGAAGGGCTGCGGCGTGCCGAGCAGCGGGGTCACGTCGCGCACCGGGCGGATGTCGACCTGGGAGCGCGGCAGGAACGCCACAGCGCCGTCGAGATCGACGGTGTAGCCACCCTTGACCTGGTTGAAGATCGTGCCGGTGACGCGCTCATTGGCCTCGAAGGCCTTCTCGAGCTTGACCCAGCTCTCCTCGCGGCGCGCCTTGTCGCGCGAGATGACGGCTTCGCCGAGCGCGTTCTCGATCCGGTCGACATAAACCTCGACCTCGTCGCCGACCTTGAGCTCGCCCTCGCGGCCCGGGCCGGTGAATTCCTTGAGGGGGACGCGCCCCTCCGTCTTGGCACCGATATCGATGACCGCGACATCCTTCTCGATGCCGACGACGGTGCCCTTGACGACCGAACCCTCGGTGATCTCGTGCTGGAGGAAGGACTCCTCGAGCAGGGCCGCGAAATCCTCGCGGGCCGCGGGGTTAGCGTTCAGACCAGCAGACATTCTCTCTCCTGAATGGCCTCGTTTCGAGGCCGGCGCCGGCGGCTTGTGTTACGGATGACCCCCGTCACCGCCGCCCGCCGGATGGACGATCCGGTCGGGCTTGCCTCCTGATCGGAGGGCCGACGCATGCTGATAAGCGATGGTCGAGGGCCGATTTCCCCGGCGATGCGACGGCCGGGCGGGCAAGCCCGGCTCCTGACGGTATCGATGCGGAAATCGGCGCGACCGATACCGGATCCGGGCGTCGGGCGCAACTTATTGCATCGCCGCCCGCTTCCCCGGTTCTCACACCCTATCAAAAGGATCTTTGGCGCCCTGTTTCGGATCAGTCGGCCCCTTTGGCGGACCGGGTCAGGGCGTAGAGCGTGATGGCTGCCGCATTCGAGACGTTGAGGCTGCGGATCGCTCCCACGGCATCGATGCGCACCAGCACGTCGCAGCATTCGGTGGTGCGCTGGCGCAGGCCCTTGCCCTCGGCCCCCAGCACGAGAACGGCCGGACGCCGGGGCCCGACCGCATCGAGGGAGGTGCCGGCCTCGGAATCCAGGCCGATCCGGGTAAAGCCGCGCTCGCCCAGGGTGATGAGCGCTTCGGCCAAATTGCGCACGATCACGAGCGGCACGTGCTCCAAGCCGCCGGAGGCGGATTTCGCGAGCACACCGGTGGCGTTGGGGGAGTGGCGCGCCGTGGTGACGATGGCGGTGACGCCGAAGGCCGCGGCGGTGCGCACGATGGCACCGACATTGTGCGGATCGGTGAGCTGGTCGAGGGCGAGCAGAAGCGCGTCGTCGGGCATCGCGTCGAGGGTGGGCGCCGCGAGCGGCTCCGCCTCCGCATAGAGCCCCTGATGCACCGCGTCGGGTCCGAGCAGCTTATCGATGTCGCTCGGGCGCACGATCTCCGGCTCGATTGGAAGGGCGTCGAGGGTTTCCTTCAGCCGCACCAGCGCGTTCTCGGTGGCGAGCAGCCGATGGAAGCGGCGGCCGGCATTCGCCAGCGCCTGCGAGACGGGATGCCAACCGTAAAGCACGACATGGTCGTTCCCTTCCCGCGCCGAAGGCCCAGGCCGTTGCGGCGCCCGGGGCCGAAATCCGTGCGGCTTGAATCCATGCGGCTTGGCCGGGCGATCGCGCGGCGGGGTCATGGGCTTATCTTTCGAGGCGAGAGCGGGGGCGAGGTGTCGGGCGCCGACAAACCGAGCGGATCGCTTCACGTCAAGCCGTGGAATCTTGCGGCAAAGCCGTTGCAGTCGACGAACAACCCGCTTATAGAGCGGTCGCCGTCAGACAGCGCCCTTCGTCTAGCGGTCCAGGACGTCGCCCTTTCACGGCGAAAACACGGGTTCGATTCCCGTAGGGCGCGCCATCCGGTCGCATCAGCTCCCCAAAGGCCTTGTTCGTCAACGTCTGCACGCAGTTCGGTCCTCTTGCACAAGGGCCGAATGCATAACATCGTGCATAACATGGCGACCGAGGACGTGCCCGTTTCCAATCATCTGACCTCCCGTAAGGGGGTCTTCCAGTATGTTCGGCGGGTGCCTGAGGACCTACGCGACGCCTTCCCGTTCGCACGTGTCCAAAAGTCCCTTCGCACCCGCGACAAGCGGGCGGCGCGGGCGGACGCGCTCGCCCTGGACGAAGTGTGGGACGCCCACTTCGCCGAGGCGCGCAGGCGCAAGGGACTGAGCCCCGGGCCTGAAGGTCCCGCCGCACTCGTGGCCGAGGGGTGGACCTGGCCGGACTGGCAGGCGCTAGCCTCCTGGTTCGGGGCGAGCTTGGCCGAGGAGGACTGGCGGGCGCGTCTCGGTTCTATGCCTGGGGCGACGTTCACGGCGGAGCGAGACCTCTCGCGACTACCCTGGCGGGACCCTGCGGTCGTCAAGGAACACATCGCGCGCGGACGGACCCTGCGCGGTGGCACGGTGAGCGATTATGCCGAGGCACGGCTGCCCTTCGTCCAGGGCTACGTCCGACGTCTCGGCGTGAGCCTCAGCCGCACAAATCCGGACCTCGAACGGTTCATGGCCGCCTGCCTGACGGCGGAACTCGCTTACCTCGACGTGTTCCAGTTGCGCGAGGCCCGCCGGGGCGGCTTCGACCATATCCACCCGGACGCGGTCGATGGACCGTGGAAACGCCTCGCGGGCCGTCCGGGAGTTCATCCCGAGCCTCAGGCAAGGCCGGCCGCCGTCGATTCGGAAGTCGGCCGGTCGCTCGCGGACTGCCGGACCAAGTGGGTCGAGAACCGAAGGAAGGCGAAGAAGCAGGCCCGCCCGGACTACCTGCGCGAGATGGACCAAACCATCGCGGCCTTCGAGGCACATGCGGGCATCCGGGATATCGGCCTCGTCCGGCGCCGGCACCTGCTCGCCTATCGCGACCATCTGGGCACAGCCACCGCCTACAAGACCGCCACAATAAACAAGAAGATCGGCTTCATCTCCGGCCTGATGGCTACCGCCGCGAATGCGGGATGGATCGAGACGGGGCTCGGGCCTGACCTGTACCTGGAGGTGCCGGAGGACGAGGATCGGCGCGAGCCCTATGGGGATACCGAACTGGCCGCGATCTTCACCCATCCCGTTTTTACGCAGGGTAAGCGGCTCACCTCCGTCAAGGCCTGCGGCGAGTTGCAGTTCTGGTTGCCCCTCATCGCCTGCCTGCACGGAATGATCTCCTCCGAGATCCTACAACTCGGACCCGACACGGTCGGCCCTCATCCGGACCATCCCGAGATCCTTTGCTTCAACGTCACCAACGCGGGCGAGCGCGCTGTGAAGACCCTCGCGCGCCGGCGCTGGGTACCGGTCCGGCGCGAGTTGATCGACCTGGGCTTGCCGGCTCTCGTCGCGGAGGCGCGGCAGGACGGGCGGAAGTCGCTGTGGAGCGCGATGGAGGCTCAGGCCGGCGACGTCACGCGGGTCTCGGGCTACTTCTCCTCGTTCTGGGCCGCGTTCAGCCGTGGCGAACTCAACCTGACCACCGAGGGAACGAGCCTTTACTCGTTCCGGCACGGTTTCCAGGATCGGCTGGGGTCCGCCGGCTACGGCGAGGAGGTCAAGAAGGGGCTGATGGGCCACGCCGAGAGCGGGATGACGGGGCGCTACGGCACCAAGAAGAAACCGCGGGCCGTCAACGTGGTCGAACTGAATGAGGCCATCCAGCGCCTGCCCTGGCCCTTCCTGGCAGGGGTGCGGGGTGAAGCACGCCCCTCGGGCATGAGGATCGCGGGTCGCGCGGCGGCGGCAACCCTCGCCTAGCATCCCTCAGGAGCGGCTGGTGCTCGTCGTTGCCGAGCAAGGTCGATGCGGCGGAACGTAGCGTGTCAGCGAGGCCTAGGGCCGCTGCCGACGACCTCCAGGGCCTCGCGGGCTTTTTCGGCGGCCTCTTTAAGGCGGCGCTCCGCTTCGGCCTGCCTGAGCAGGTCGGGGACCGGCAGAGCCCCGCGTCCCGGGTCGGCGCGCAGGAGATCGGCGGCGATCGTCGCCTGCTCCATCGTCCGAATGGCCGTCGCCTCGGCCTCTCTCCGCCGCCGCACCTCGGCCGGGCGGCGGCGCACCGCCTTCTCAACCTCGACCTCGATACCGAATGCCCGCCCGCTGACGATCCGGGCATGTGCCATCGCCATGTCACGGGCGTTGCGGGTGTCAACGGTAGCCTGCGCCAGGGCGGCCCGATGCGGCCCGAGCCGGCCGCGTGCCCACCACCAAGCCCGGAGCCACCCGGTCGGCGTCAGAGCCGCCAGCGCCGCGCGGTGCGCTTCCGCCGCCTCGGCCTCGGCCTGGACCCGCTCCGCCTCCTTGCGCGCCCGCACCTCAAGGGTTCGGGCCTCTGCCACCGCAGCGGGCTCCGGGATGGGCGCCCGCGCCGCGTCGCGCTCCCGACGAGCCCGGTGGTAGATGGCCTCGACCTCGGCGAGCCGTGCGGAAAGGTAGCGCCGATCCGCCTCCTCGCGGATCTCGGCGGGGTTCAGGCCGCGGGCGAGGCGGTGCGCGGCGGCGGCTTCGCGGATCCGGTTCCTCCGGCCGGGCGCGGGGGCTGGGCCGGCAGGCGCAGGGTCCCCTCGATCCGGGCGAGCCGGTCCCCCGCCTGGCGCTGGGCCACCAGGATCTCCACCAGCGTCTCGCGCAGCGCCTCCAGGGGGGACGGACCCTCCCGCTCCTCCAGCAGGTCGAGGAGCGCCATTAGCCGGTCCGTGCGCGTGTCGATGACCCGGGTCCGACTGAGGATCTCCTGGGAGGGCGGCGGGGCCGGGAGCGGCGACGGGGTCGGTACGGTCATCGGATTCCTCCATGCGCGCGGCCACGACGGCCCGCTTCTGCTTCACGATCCGGTCGAGCGCGCCGACGACAGCGCCCCCGGCCGCCATGACGGTCCAGACGCCGGGCTTCTCGCCCGGCGCGAGGGAAAGCCCGGCCCCGGCGAGAGTGTCCCGCAGGACTGCTGGACCGGCCGCTGTCGCCCACGCCGCCTTCACCGCGGCGCGGGCCGCTACGTCATCCACCCCGGCCCGGCGCAGCCGCTGACGCGCTTGGGGCGTCGTTGCCGACCGCGGCGGGCCATCCGAGGCCGCCGCCTCCAGCGCGGTGGCGACCTCGGGCCGCCCGCGGGCGCGCAGGGCCTTGACCAGGGCCCGGTCGTGGCGGCCGGGGGTCAGGGGCTCGCCGCGGTCGTGCTCGATCTCGCGGGCGACCCGCTCCAGGCGCAGGTGCAGCCAACTGTCATCGAGGGCCTGCCCCTCCAGGCCCCAGTGCGCCACGACGAGGTGGGCGTGGCAGGGGGCACGGCCGGCGACCGAGGCCTTGCCGTGGACGACGAGGGCGTGCGGGTGGATCGCGGGGTCGGCGCCCATCTCGCGCATCGCCCGGTCGGCGTCGGCGCTCAGGTCCGCGACCGCGCAGGTCCCCGACGGGGCGAGGCTGATGTGATGGAAAGCCGCGGCGGCTGTGCGCGGGGCGAGGCGGCGCATCGCGGCGAGCGCCCCCGGCAGGTCCGTGGCGGCGAGGCCGACGATGCGGACCACCTCGACGCTGGTGTTGCCGTCCTGACGTAGGAGGTGGCCTGCGAGGTTTCGGGCATCGCGGGCGGTACGCCCGTGGCGGACGTGCTGCATGATCACGCCTCCACCCACCACCCACCTGGGCACACCGGGGAGTTGGTCGAGGAGCGGAATAGCGTGAGGCAGTTCGTGGGCCTGACCGGGCGCGATGCGCAAGGCGATGGCGCGGCCCTTCCCGTCGGCGATCACGCAGGCCTTGGTGCCATAGCCGCCAAGCGAGCGGCCAAGTGCTTCACGATCGTCTCGCTGGGCCGCAGATCCCCCCTTTCGCCGCTTTATGGTGAGCCTGCACGTTGCTGCCATCGAGGAAGACCATGCCCAGCGCCACGCCGCGCTCCTGCACACGGTCGAGCAGTCGCTCCCACACTCCGGCCCGCGCCCAGCGGATGAAGATCTGCGCCGCCTGCCACCAGGGGCCCAACTCCGTGGGGATGGCTCGCCACTTCGCTCCGTTCTGATGCCGCCAGAGGATGGCCGAGATCGTGCGCCGAAGTTCCTGAGGTGGTGTTTTGGCCTTGGGCCGACAGGCCTCGATCAAAGGCTCCAACTCGCCCCACTGCGCGTCTGACAGCATCACGCCTCCTCGCTCGAAACCAAGAAAACGCCAGCAGAGCCAATCCGTTCAGGCGACGACAGGCCCTAGGAAATGAGCGCTCCGATCCCCATGCCAGATCTTGGAAGTGACGTCTATTTGAGTTTCACGTTGAGAGATGCGGCGCAAATCCAGGCCGCGCTAAGTAACTATGAGTGCAGACTAAGCTCGGAAGATCCCGCAGCTATTGTGTTCGCGTTGTCTTGCGGCTTGAAGCGTTCTGATGGGGTATGCATAAAAGATCTCTCGTCGTACGGCCCGCTGAACCTGATGATATTCCGGTGCCGCTCAGCACGCTCACGGCAAAGATCCAGCAGGCACTGCAGCAGGCCATCACCGGCTGAAATTTGGTGCGGCATTTGCCACGAACTTGAATGAGGACCGCCGCGATGGCTGATGATCCTTGGGCCGCATTCCGAGTCGCTTCGCCGGCCGGCGCGCCGCCCGCACCGCTGGCTGATGAGTGGGCGGCCTTCCGCACACCGGCCACGCAGGAGCCCTCGCCGGTGCCCGCGGCGCAGCCGAGTGTGGCCGTCGACGTCGCCAAGGCGCTGCCGACGGGCGCGGTGAAGGGTGCGATTGGCCTCGCGGGCCTGCCTGGCGACGTGCAGGAGATGAGCAACAGCCTGATTGACCGCGCCATGCTCGGTGCTGCTCACTTGGTCATGGACGCGACCGGCCTCGGCTATCAGGCCGGCACGCCGGAGCGGGAGGAGTTCGACCGCCTCTATCTCGGGATCGGGTCCGGCGGGGGGCTGCCGACGTCCAAGGATGTCCGCCGCGGCGTCGAGAAGGCAACCGGCCCGCTCTACGAGCCCAAGACCGTCCCGGGCCAGTACGCGCAGACCGTCGGCGAGTTCGCCCCCGGCGCGCTGGTCGGACCCGGCGGCGTCGCGCGGCGCGTCGCCGAGACCGTCATACCGGCCGCTCTGTCCGAGACGGCGGGCCAAGCCACGAAGGGCACGACGGCCGAGCCGCTCGCCCGACTTGCCGGCGGTGTGTCCGGCAATCTCGGTGTGGCAACGGCCGCGGCCCGGGCCGACGCGCCAGCGCGCGCTATCGTCGCCGCGACGCGCGGCACCACGGAGGCCGACCTTGCCGCGGCGCAGGCGCTCGGCGAGACCGCACAGCGCGTCGGCGTACCCTTCACCGGCGCCGAGGCGATCCAGGGCGCCACGGGCAACGCGACGAAGATGGGCGACTTGCAGCGGGCGGTGGAAGGCTCGCTCGACGGTGGCGCCATTCTCTCACACGCCTACGCCGACCGCCCCGCGCAGATGCGCAACGCCGTAGACGAGGCGCTCGCTGCGCTCGGCCCGCAGAGCACTACGCCATCGACGCTCGGCCCGCGCGGGAGCCAAGCCGCTCAGGCTGTGATCGACGACACGCGCCAGGGCATCAACCGCGCGACGCGGGTCGACTACGCGGCGGCCGGCACCCACGTGCTCGACCCGACCGATTTCGAGCCGCTCGCCCGCGACCCCGCATTCCGGGAAACGCTGCGGCAGCTCCGCGCCGACCCGGTGCTCGGCCCCACGTACCGCGACATGGCGGACAACTTGATCGCGGTCATCGACGCCGTGACAAAGGGGATGCGCGACCGCGGCTTCGCGCTCGGCAACCGGGCGAATCCGGGTTTCAGCTCTGAGGCCGCCGGTCTCTACACCGGGGGCGCCGCCGAGGCCCGCGCCATCGCCCGGGATCCAGCCCGCGGCGGCTCCCAGGCGTATGACGACGCGCTCACCGCCCAGGCGCAGGCACGACGCCAGAATCTCGAGCCGCTGGAGCAGGGACCGCTGGGCCAGCTCGCCCAGGCCGGCGACACGGCAGCCGCGACGCAGGCCGTCCTGCCTGCCCGCCCCCTCGTGGGCGGCGAGGCCGAACTGGCCGACGCGGTCACCCGCCTGCGAGCCCGCGACCCGAATCTCACGAATGAGCTCATACGCCAGCGGCTTGCCGATCAGTTCGACGCGAGCGCGACGCGCCTCGTGGGCGGCGAGGCCCAGGGCGGCGGGGCGCGTTTCGCCAAGGATATCGCAGGCACGGAGCAGCAGGCGCGCAACCTCGATGCTGTCTTGGAGGCCATCGGCGGCCCGGCAGTCCGGCAGCCTATCGCCGACGTGCTCGACGTCTTTCGCGCCACGGGCACCCGGAAGCCGCAGGGAAGCCCGACCGACTTCAACCAGCAGATCCGCGAGGCGGTCGGCGAGATGCCGCTCACCGCCCAGGCTCTGACGGCTCTGCGCACGGGTGGCGCTTCGCTCCTGACACAGGCCGGCGATGGTGCAAAGCGGGTTTGGCTCGGCCGGAACAACAGGACGCTGGCGGAGATCCTAGCCGCGCCTGATAGCGTGGGCCGGATCGGGACCATCCTGAAGCGCGGAACGGCCACGCCCTTCGCCGATGCGGCGCTCCGGCAGGCGCTGCAGTCGCGCAGCGTCGATGCTCGGTGAAACGCGCCGGATCAGCCCGTCACACAGGTCGCGCTTGGCGTTTATATTTCCAAACCTTGTGGCTTTTCGATCCTCGACTCACGGAGCTGTTACCTCGAACCTGACCTCCTTTTCGGGAGGCAGGCGTGGCGATTTTCACGACTAACTTTGCCATCTATCCAGACAGCTCTGCTGTACCATTCGCGTCAGGCCAGATCCAAGTCGATGACAGTACCAATACCGTCGTCGGCATTTCCGGAACGATCGACGGTCGCACGATCACTGGGCTATCAAACTACAATGGCGCAGATAACGTCTTAGTATCCGTTCCGCTATTCACTAGAAACTATAATTACTACGTCAACAATGCCGGCTTAGGTATAGTGGCTGGCGGTGTGTCTTACAATATATCTGGGACGCCACCGCAGCCGGGACGCACTAAAACAACCTATGACACGATCGTTGGAAGCGATGGGTCGAGTAGGTTGTCGGGATTTTCGGCCAGCGCTCCAACAATCATCTGCTTCGTCACCGGCACGATGATCGCCACGGCCCGCGGTGAAGTCGCCGTCGAAGATCTGCGGGCCGGGGATTTCGCCCGTACGGCCGAAGGCGGCCTCCGCCCGATCGTTTGGATTGGTCACCGCGAGATCGTGTCGGACGCTGGCTCCGTCTCCTTCAGTCAACAGCCGGTGCGCGTCCGGACCGGGGCCTTCGGCTCGAAGCTGCCCGCCCGCGATCTCTACCTGTCGCCCGGCCATCCGGTGCTCGTCGGCGCCGGCGCTGACAATGAGGGCGGCACGCTCGTGCCGATCATGTGCCTGATCAACGGCACCACCATCGCTCGCGAGCCGCGCACCAGCGTGACCTACTGGCACGTCGAACTCGATGCCCACGATATCTTGTTGGCTGAGGGCCTGCCGGCCGAGAGCTACCTGGATCTCGGCAGCCGCACTTGGTTCGCCGGCGCCGACGGCCCTCTCGTCGACCCGGACACCGCCTTCGCCGAAGCGCTCGGTCGCTGCCGCCCTGTCGCGACGGACGGACCACTCGTCGTGGCCGAGCGGGCGCGGCTTGGTGCCGTGTTTGCCAGCGCGCTGACTGCGCAGTGCGCATGGCCGATCGCAGAGGCTTTTTTACCCGCGTGATCTACGGAAATGCAGGGCTCCTGCCGCCCTGTTAATTGCCTTGACCTTCAAGGTTGCTGCAAGATTCCGCTTAATTCGCGCTTCCGACCACTTCGCGAGCCTCGCGCAGCGCTTCCTGCAACGTCTTGTCCCGCGTCTGCTCCAAGGACGCTTTGTCATCCTTGAGGAAGGCAGACCGGGCAGCCCCTTCGATCTCCGGCCGGCAGAGATCGAGCATGGCCTTAATGAGATCCTCCTGGTTCACGAACTTGCCCTCCCGCGCCTTAGCCATTGTGCGGAGGCATTCTCGGACAGGGCTTGCTGCGGGTGCAGGGCCGGCGTTTACGGGTGCGGTAGCGACTTGCGGCGGTGTTGCGACTACCGGCGTCACCGGCGCAGGGGCGGGCTCGCTTGCGACCTGCTGCCTCGGAGTGTTCAGCGCCGCCTTTGCCTGAACCGCAGCCGTTACAACGTTCTTTCTGATAGCTGTCTCGATCTCCGCTCTCAGCGAAACGGCATCTGCATCAGGATACTCCATGCGGATTTTGGCAGTCCCTGCTTTGGCCGCGTTCGCAACTTCATCGTTGCAGATAGTCAAGGCGGCTGTGGCGAGCACCTCGGCGCCTTCAGACGACGTCACGAGCTTGACGATTTGGTTCGTCGTACATTCGTACATCTTGTCTCGGTAGAGTGACGCAACGCGATCCGCTTCCTCAATCCGAGCTCGCTTCGCCGCTTCTTGCCTTGCAACCTCCTGCTGCCTCGCCGCGATTTCGCGGGCTTCGGCAGCGGCGAGCCGCTCGAACTCACCTTTCAGCCGATTGCCGAGCGCACGCGGCAGGTCGCTGATGTAGGGGCCGGCGAAGAACGTTTGCCCGGTCCCGGCTCCATAGAGCTGGTCATGCGTGCCGATGAGGGTGCTGAGCTCGGCACCGCACTGCCCCTTCGGCAATGCCCGCAGCGCGTCCGCGAGCTATGCGGGAGATTGGGTGACGACGGTGTGTTGAAGGCGGCGTATCGAGGGGGGGTTGTGAG
>NZ_NKUI01000067.1 GCF_014845115.1 Methylorubrum zatmanii
GTCGGCACCGGGGCCGGGCCGGGGGAGCCGGGTGTCCGGCGCACATCCATCAGCAGGCCGCAGAGCCGGCCGATCGTTTCCTTGAGCTGGTGCCGGTGCACCACCTGATCGACCATGCCGTGGTCGCGCAGATACTCCGCCCGCTGGAACCCGTCGGGCAGCTTCTCGCGGATGGTCTGCTCGATGACGCGGGGGCCGGCGAAGCAGATCAGCGCGCCGGGCTCGGCCAGATGCACGTCGCCGAGCATGGCGTAGGAGGCGGTGACGCCGCCGGTGGTCGGGTTGGTCAGCACGACGATGTAGGGCAGCCGGGCGGCGTTGAGGCGGCGCACGGCCACGGTGGTGCGCGGCATCTGCATCAGGGAGAGGATGCCCTCCTGCATGCGCGCGCCGCCGGAGGCCGAGAACAGCACGTAGGGCGTGCGCTTCTCCAGGGCCGTCTCGGCGCCGCGGACGAAGGCCTCGCCGGCCGCCATGCCGAGCGATCCGGCCATGAAGCCGAATTCCTGGGCCGCGAGCGTCATCGGCAGGCCGCCGACCCGGCCGAAGCCGATCTTGAACGCGTCGGCCATGCCGGTCTTGGCGCGCGCCTCCTTGAGGCGGTCGACGTAGCGCTTCTCGTCGCGGAACTTGAGCGGATCGGCGGGAACCTCCGGCAGCGGCACGTCGATCCAGGTGCCCTCGTCGAACATCATCTTGAGGCGCGCGGCGGCGCTCATCTTGAGATGGTGCTCGGAGCCGGGGATGACCCAGTGGTTCTGCTCGACCTCCTTATGGAAGACCATCTGCCCCGTGTCAGGGCATTTGACCCAGAGGTTTTCCGGCGTCTCGCGCTTGAACAGCGTCTTGATCCGGGGCCGCACGACCTCCGAGATCCAGTTCATCGCCTCGACCATGGCGTCAGACTCCCTGTCGTGACACCTCGGGCTGCCGCCGCGGATGCCGGACCCGCGACGACGGCCCAAGTGATTGCCTTTCACATCCCTTCGGCCCGGGAGCCGGCTGACGCCCTTGGAAGCGATGCGTCCTTCGTCGTGTCGCCGCCGCCTGCCGAGGAGACCCAGCCGGGCCTGGCGTGGCGAGAGCGGTTCAGGCCCCGCGTGCCGCCGTCTCGGCTGGCGTCTTGGCGGTGCTGCGCACACCCTCGGCCAGCTCGCGCACGAGGGAGGCTACCGCCTCCACCGTGCCGCTCCCGGCCCGATCCCCGGTCTCGAGGCTGCGGGCGAGGGCATCCACCAGGGCCGAGCCCACCACCACGCCGTCGGCGCCGCGGGCGATCTCGGCGGCATGGGCGCCGGTCTTCACCCCGAACCCGACGACGACGGGCAGATCGGTATGCGCCGCGATCCGGGCAACGGCCTGCGAGACCCGGCCGAAATCCGGGGTCGCCGTGCCGGTCACGCCGGTGATCGACACGTAGTAGACGAAACCCGCCGTGTTCGCGAGCACCGCCGGGAGACGGCGGTCGTCGGTGGTGGGGGTGGCGAGGCGGATGAAGGCGAGGCCCTTCTCCCGGGCCGGGAGGCAGAGTTCGTCATCCTCCTCCGGCGGCAGATCGACGACGATCAACCCGTCGATGCCGGCGGCCTGGGCATCCTCCAGGAAACGGGGGACGCCGTAAGTGTGGATCGGGTTGTAGTAGCCCATCAGAACGACGGGCGTCCGATCGTCACTTTCGCGGAAGCGTCGCACCAGGCCCAGCGTGCCGCTCAAATCCTGGCCGACCTTCAGCGCCCGCAGGCCGGCGGCTTGGATCGCCGGCCCGTCGGCCATCGGGTCGGTGAAGGGCAGACCGAATTCGACGATGTCGGCGCCGGCCTTCGGCAGCGCCTCCAGCACCTTCAGCGAGGTTTCCGGATCGGGGTCGCCCGCCATCACGTAGGTGACGAGGGCGGCGCGTCCTTCCGCGCGGCAGCGGGCGAAGGCGGCATCGATGCGGGCGGTCATGGTTCTCGCTCCCGGCGGCACTTCCGGCGTCAGGCCCGGGGATCGGCCTCGGGGCCGCCGAGCAGCCCCCGGCTTCCGGGCCAGGGCGCGCGCCTACACCATAAGCGCGCCTCCGTGAAGCCGAGGGGCCTCACCGGTGCCGGTCGGCCCGGCTCAGGCGGGAGACGCGGCCGGATCCGCCGCGGCCGGGGCTGCGTCGAAAACACCCTCCACCCAGTCGTGCAGCAGCAGGTGGGCGATGGCGGTGGCGGGCGGAACGGTCAGGCCCTCCGGGTGCCGGCCGGCGATCATCCGCGCCACCTCCATCCGTGAGAACCAGCGCGCATCCTCCATTTCCTCCGGGTCGGTGGTGACCGCCTCGGAGACGGCGTCGGCGACGCAGCCGATCATCAGGGAGGCCGGGAAGGGCCAGGGCTGCGAGGCGTGATAGGCGACGGCGCCGACCACGACGCCGGTCTCCTCCCGCGTCTCCCGGCGCACCCCATCCTCGACCGTCTCGCCCGGCTCGATGAAGCCGGCGAGGCAGGAATACATCCCCGGTTTGAAGTGCCGCCCGCGCCCGAGCAGGCAGGCCTCGCCCCGCCGTACCAGCATGATCGCCACCGGGTCGGTGCGCGGGAAGTGGTGGAGGCCGCAGGCGCCGCATTCCCGGCGGAAGCCCCCGGCGCCGATGACGGTCGGATGGCCGCAATTGGCGCAGAAACCGTGCCGCGCATGCCAGGCGAGCAGGGATTTCGCGGTGGCCAGCAGACCCTGCTCGTCGCGGGCGACCGCCCCCTCGGCGGCGACGGCGCGCAGATCCAGCGCCCGGTAGGCGGGGGCGGGAAAGGCTTCCGCCGCCTCCGCCTGAACCGAACCGGCGAAGACCGGCCGCCCCTCGACCCGGCCGAGGAAGATCTCGACGGCGGGCGTCCCCGCCCGCGCGGCCTCGTCCGGACCGAGCAGGGCCGTCGCGATGTCCTCCACCGGGAGGGCGCGCAGGATGGCCGCCTCCCCCGCCATCAGGACGATGCCGGCCTCCGGGCCGGCCTCGGCGAGGGAGGGAGCCGCGCCGAATTCGGCGGAGTGGCGCACGAGGCGGCTCGCGCTGTAGGCGAGCGCGTCCCGGCCGGCTGTATCGGCGAAGCCCGTCATCCGTGCGCCCTCACGCGGCCGCGAACAGGGCGGCGGCCCGGTCGAGAAGGGCAGCGCGGGCGTGCGGCGGGTAGGGCTTGCGCTCGCCGACGCCCCAGACCGGGCCCGGCCAGGCCGGATCCGAGCGGAAACGGGCCACGACATGGACGTGGAGCTGCGCGACCACGTTGCCGAGGGCGGCGACGTTCACCTTGTCCGGCCGGGAGAGCGCCATGATCACGCGGGTGGCGATGCGGATCTCCTCGAAGGCGGTCGCCGCATCCTCCGGGGTGAGGTCCGTGAGTTCGCTCAAGCCGTCCCGCCGTGGGACGAGGATCAGCCACGGGAAGCGGGCATCGTCCATCAGCAGGACGGAGCAGAGGGCGAGGTCGCCCACCGGATGGGTGTCGGCGGCAAGCCGAGGATCGAGCGTGAAGGCGTCGGTCATGGCGGGGATCTAGCGCATCGGCCCGAAAAGTGTTTGGCGATTTTCGGTTGAGGCGATGCGACACGGAAGACCGGCATCGGCCCGAAACAGGATTGCCGGTTTCTCAGAACCTGTTCGAGCCGTCTCTTCCGGTATCCATGACGGTCCTCATTGCGGCCCTCCGCCAGCAGCCTCGCAGCACCCCTCGCCGCTTCTCCCAGCGGAGGAATGCCGTGGGCTCGACCGTTCCGGGACGCTTCGAGGCTTAAGCCGTCGCTCGGCGCCCAGCATGAGGAAAGCGGGTGTTGCCAAGCCAGTGAGCTCAAACAGGCTCTCGGTTGAGCCGATGCGACACGGAAATCGGCCTTGGCCCGAAACGTGATGGCAGGGTACGGCCCGGCGGGCCGGACCGTTCCGCATCGCCGCGCTCGGGGAGCCTCGACGTGATTTCAGTGTCGGTTAACCATATTTTGGCACGCCTGGGCGCAGCGATCGAGAGGCGGGGCGTGGCGCGTCGCGCCGCGATTGCCGTGGATGGTGCGATGACGGGCGCGGCGGTGGAGGGAGACGAGGGAGCGGTCGTCGCCATCGTGGCGGCGCGGACGCCGGCTCCCCTCGTCCTGGCCCTGCGGGGCCTGCCCGGCAGCACCTGCATCGTCGCCGTCTCGGCGCAGGTGATCGAGGATCTCGTCGCCCGGGATCCCGACGTGATCGTGGTGGAGGCCGAGGCCGAGCGCTTCGACGCCCCCGTCCTGATCCGGACCCTGCGGGCGCAGGAGGCGCTCGCGCGCACCCCCATCCTGCTCGTGGCCGCCGGCGAGGCCCGGGCCCTGCGCCGGATCGGCCGTGAGGTCGGTGCCACCGACGTGCTGGCCAAGCCCTTCGACGGCCTGGAATTGCACGAGCGGGTCGGTGTGCTGCTCGAACTCGCCCTGGCGCGCCGGGAGAACGACCGTCAGGCGCTCGCCATGCGACGCGATGCGGCGAAGGCGATGCTCGAGGCCGCGGCCCGGGAGCGCGAGCTCGTTCGCCGCCTGATGCTCGCCGCCGAGTTCCGCGACGATCAGGCCGGCGATCACCTGACCCGCGTGGCGGGCTGCGTCATCGCGGTGGCCGAGGGGCTGGGCCTGTCCTCGGCGGAGGCCGACGACGTGGCACTCGCCTCCACCATGCACGACATCGGCAAGATCGGGGTGCCGGACCACATCCTGATGAAGGCGGGCCCGCTCACGCCCGAGGAGTGGGACGAGATGCGCCAGCACGCCCTGCGCGGCTACCACATGCTGCATGACAGCCCGTCGCGCCTGCTCCAGATCGCCGCCGAGATCGCGCTGACCCATCACGAGCGCTGGGACGGCAGCGGGTATCCCCGCGGCCTGAAGGGGGAGGAGATCCCCCGGTCCGGCCGGATCGTGGCGGTGGCCGACGTGTTCGACGCGCTGGTCTCCGCCCGCAGCTACAAGCCGGCCTGGCCGCTGGAGAAGGCTCGGGCCCATCTGGAGGCGGAAGCCGGGCGCCATTTCGACCCGGCCTGCGTGGCCGCCTTCCTCTCGCGCTGGGACGACATCGTCGCCCTGGTGCAGGAACGGTCATCCTGAAGCGTGGGCGGGATTGGATGAAAGGACCACCGCCCCGGGGCGAGCGCGATGCCGCCTTTTCGGGCCGGACTCCTCTCGCCTATATATCCTATGTTGGTTTTTGCTGCGCGGCATGGTGCCACCGTCGTCGGTCGATGCCGCAAGATACGGGCCTGGGCGCGAGTTCTCGTGCGTGAGGCTGCGATAGTTTAGAATTCGGAATGATCCTGTTCAACCGGCAGCTGCTTTTCGTTCACAATCCCAAGACCGCTGGAACGTCGCTCCTCAAATATCTGAGATCCGCGCTGCCGCAGGCGCAGGTAGGCGACGTGACGACCCTGGGCAGCAATCACCCCTCGCTGTCCTTCTCTCTCGGCTATGCCTGTGCCGCCCTGGCCCAGCCTCCCGCCGCCTTCAAACGGGTGCTCGTCGTCACGCGCAATCCGTTCGATCGGGAGGTTTCCGTGTACGAACATTACCGGCAGAATCTTCAATACGAGGGCGTCGACCGGGATCTGAACAGTCCGATTCTGTTCGAAGCGGTCCGACAGGCCGCCCGCCTGTCCTTCGGAGAGTACCTTCAGTGGGTGTGGGAGACGCACGGCACTTGCGATCTCTGGCATACCGAAGGCTATCACCGGATCGACGAGACGTTCTCCCTGCCGCAATTGTCGATCATCAGGGTAGAGAATCTCGAAGCGGAGCTTTCCGAGGCCTTGAAGGACATCACCTTGCTCGAAGGGGAGCCCCTCTCTCACATCAATACGACGCGGCGGAAGGCAATCGCAGACTATTACGATGCCGCCTCCGTCGAGATCGTACGCGCATCCTATGCCTGGATGTTCCGGAGCGGCCTCTATGACGAGAACGACGCGCCCGCCATCGGGGCGTGACATCGCGGCTCCCTCCGCTCCTCCGGGCAGCCAGCCCCCTGTCTCCGGCGGGCGCCCGCCCCCGTCTGCGCGCAACGCCCCTGCGCAGTGCACGTAGTGGTCGGCGGGCCCGCTTGGCGCTAGAAGGCATCCGATCCCGATTCCGATCCGGCCGCATGCCGGTCCGAATTCGCCGGCCTGAAGGCGCGTTTTCCTTGCCATTTCCGACTCTGCCCACTCCCCTCGCGCGGGCGCTCACCGAGCGCAACTATGCCGAGCCCACCCCCGTCCAGCAGGCGGTGCTCGATACCGGTGGCGACCGCGACCTGCTGGTCTCGGCCCAGACCGGCTCGGGCAAGACCGTTGCCTTCGGGCTGGCCATCGCCGGCACGCTACTCGGTTCCGAGGAGGCCCTGCCGCCGCCGGGCGCGCCGCTGGCGCTCGCCATCGCCCCGACCCGGGAACTGGCGCTTCAGGTCCAGCGGGAGCTGACCTGGCTCTACGCGCAGACCAATGCCCGCGTCGCCGCTTGCGTCGGCGGCATGGATCCGCGCCGCGAGGCCCGTGCCCTGGAAGCCGGCACCCATATCGTCGTCGGTACTCCCGGACGCCTGCGCGATCACCTCGAGCGGGGCCGGCTGGTCACGGAGGGGCTTCGCGCCGTCATCCTCGACGAGGCCGACGAGATGCTCGACATGGGCTTCCGCGAGGATCTCGAATTCATCCTGGCGGCAACGCCTGAGGATCGCCGCACCCTGCTGTTCTCGGCCACCCTGCCGAAGGCGATCGTGGCGCTGGCGGAAAGCTACCAGCGCGACGCCCTGCGCCTCGCCGTGGCGGGCGAGACCCGTGGCCATGCCGACATCGTCTACCGGGCGGTGCGGGTGATGCCGCGGGAGATCGAGCACGCCGTCGTCAACGTGCTGCGCTACGTCGATGCGCCGGTCGCCATCGTGTTCTGCAACACCCGCGACGGGGTGCGCCATCTCCAGGCCTCGCTGACCGAGCGCGGCTTCTCCGCCGTCGCCCTCTCGGGTGAACTGGGCCAGGGCGAGCGCAACGCCGCGCTCCAGGCCCTGCGCGACGGCCGCGCCCGGGTCTGCGTCGCCACCGACGTCGCCGCCCGCGGCATCGACCTGCCGGGCCTCGACCTCGTCATCCATGCCGACCTGCCCCACGACGCCGAGGTGATGCAGCACCGCTCCGGCCGGACCGGCCGCGCCGGCCGCAAGGGCACCAGCGTCGTGCTGGTGCCGCCCGCCCGGCGGCGGCGCGCCGAGCAGATGTTCGCCATCGCCAAGGTCAACCCGGATTGGAGCGGCCCGCCCAACGCGGACGAGATCCGGGTTCTCGACCGCGAGCGGATGATGTCCGATCCCCTCCTCTCCGAGCCGGAGACGGAGGAGGAGCGCGAGTGGGAGAAGGATTGGGCCGAGGCGCTGCTGGAGCGTTTTCCCCCGGAGCGTCTCGCCGCCGCCTTCGCCCGCCTCTACCGCTCGCGCATCCCGGTTCCCGAGGAGGTCTCGGATCCGTCCTTCGAGGTGGGTCGGCGGTCGGACACGCGCAGCGGGATTCCGGTCGGTGCCCCCCGCGTCGGCGAGGACGAGCCGGCGGCCTGGTTCCGGCTCAATCTCGGCCGACGCGACCGCGTCGAGCCGCGTCGCCTGCTGCCGATGCTGACTCGGCGGGGTCAGATCGGCCGCGGCGATATCGGCTCGATCCGGATCTTCGACCGGGAGACGACCTTCGAGGTGCGGGCCAGCGCGGCGGAGGATTTCGCGGCGGCCTTCGCCCGGCGCGGGCCGCCGGATGTCCGAGTCGAGCGGATGCAGGGCGAGGGGCCGGCCCCGGCCAAGGCACCGAAGAGCCCCCGTGCCCAGCGCCATCGCCGCGAGGCGGGCAAGGCCCAGCGCGGCTGAGCGGAGCATCCGCGGGCGAGGCGGGGGCCGCCTCGCTCGACGGACATCCTCTCATCTTGTTTCCGGTCGAAGGCCTCGGCCTCACCTTGCGTCCTTGCGAGGCTCGGCGAAAGCAATCCAGGTCGCCGCTTTGTCCGGAAGGGTCGCGCCTCTGGATCGCTTCGCATCCGCTCGCGATGACGGGAGAGGGAACCCCTCCCGTCATCGCCTCCCGCCTCACACCCCGTCGAAGCGGCCGCTGGCATGGGCGAGCATGGTGTAGACCTTGCCCGTCTCGGAGGTGAGGTAGGCATCCGCCCGCTTGGTGTCGCGGTCGTTCTTCGTCACCTCGCCGAGCAGCCGCTCGAACTCGCCGACATAACGGTCGACCGTGCGGCGGAACTCGGCATCCGCCCGGTAGCGGCGCTGGATCTGCTCGAAGGTCTGGCGGCCCTGCGGGGTGTAGAGGCGGCCGTCGAACAGGCTCGGATCGCCCCGGCGGTAGCGCTGCCAGAACTCGACCGAAGCCTGATGGTCCACCATCCGGGCGATGTCGGTCGAGATCGCATCGAGGGAGATCCGCTCGACCTTGGCCTTCGCCTCGGGCGCGGCAGCCGGCGCCGGCCCGGCGCCCTCCTCGTCGATCGAGGCGCGGGTCAGGAGGTCCGACAGCCAACCGCGGTTGTCGCGGGTGCCGGGCCGGCCCTGGACCGGCGCCGGGCTGGCCGGACGGACGGCGGCGGGCGAAGCGGCCGGCTGGGTCCGGGCGGCTGCCGGAGCCTGTGCCGGAGCTTGGGCCGGAGCCTGGGCTGCGCTGCGGGCCGGCACCGCCGGAGCGGGGGCCGGGCGACCGGCTTCCGCCGCGCGGCGCTGCTCGACGGCACGGCTCTGCGCCGCCGGCTGGGCCACATCGACCGAGCGGTTCGAGCGGGCCACCAGCGCGGCCAGCTCGTTCAGGGCCTCGATCTGCTCGGCGACGACGCGGCGCATCTCGCTCGTGGCGTCCTGGGTCTCGCGGGGCAGTTCCAGCACCCCGCGCTGGAGATCGGCGCGGGTGGCGTCGAGTTCGCGGCGGATCTCGGCGGCCATCTCGGTCATCCGCGCGACGGATTCGCCGAAGCGGCCGGAGGCGGAACCGAGGCTCTCCATCATCTTGGCGGAGGCCTCCTCGATGGCACCGCGCACCGCGCCGGCCGTGCGGGCGCTCTCCGCGTCCGCGCCGCTGCGCAAACGCTCGAAATCGCCGGCCACCGCCGCACCCGCCTCGCGGGCCGCCTGGGACAGGCTCTCGCTCAGCTCCCGTGCCCGGACCTCGGCCGCGCGCAGGGTCTCCTCGACGATGCTGCCGAACCGGCCGGTCTGGGCCTCGATGGCCCGGCTGCGCTCCTCGATCCGAGCCAGCACCGCATCGACCACCGCCTGCCGGCTCGACAGGCTCTCGGCGAGCCGGCCCTCGACGGCCTCCAGGGTCTCGGCCGCCTCGCTCAGCGCGCCGACATGGGCGCCGGTGCTCTCCACCAGCGCCTTGCCGCGGGCATCGAGCGTCCGCGCCAGATCGGAGGCCTGGGTGAGCGCCCCCTGCGAGGTCTCGCGCAGGACCGCGACCTGGGTCGAGACCCGGTCGGAGGCCTGGGCGGTGTCGGCGGCAACCCGGTCGAGAGCCGACTGGATCTGCGAGACGCGCTCCGCCAGCCCTTGCTCGATGGCGCCGAGATTGGTCGCGGCGTCGCCCACCAGTTCCTTGAGCGCGGCGTTGGCGTTCTCGATCCGGGTGAGGAAGCCGGCAACGTCGCGGCGCACCCGCTCGTGAGCCTCGGCGACGGTACCGGCGGAGGCCGCCGCCCCCTCGTCCAGGGCCGCGCGCAGGGCCTGAGCGGATTCCACGGTGCGGACGACGATCGCGTCGGTGCGCTCGCGCAGGGCGTCGACGAGGGGCATGCCCTTGTCGGTCAGCAGGCGGTCGAGGACCTGTCCCTGCTCCGCGAGGGCCTGAGCGAGCTCCGCAGCCGGCCCCTCGACCAGCCGCGACAGCACCGCGTCGCGCCGGTCCAGGGTAGTGGTGAGGGCGTTGGCGCTGTCCTGCAGCGCGGCGGCGTGACGCCGGGCGCGCTCGTCGAGCAGCTCGCCCATCCGCACGATCCCCTGGTCGACCAGGGCCGCGTAGGCGTTCTGGCGCTCGTCGAAGCTCTCGGCGAGATGGGCCTGACGCTGGGCCCGCTCGTCCAAAGCCGCGATCATCCGGGCCGTGCCGCCGTCGATCAGGGCGGTATAGGCGTTCTTCTGGCGGTCGAAGGCCTCCGCGAGGATCGCGTGACGGCGGGCGCGCTCGTCGAGGGCGGCCACCATGCGGGCGGTGCCCTCCTCGATCATCCTGGCATAGGCGGTGCGGCTCGCCTCGGCGTTCTCCTCCAGGGCAGCCTGTTGCCGGGCGCGCTCGTCGAGGGCGGCGACCATCCGCGCGGTACCCTCGTCGATCAGGGCGGCATAGGCCTCCTGGCGCTCGTCGAAGGCCTCGGCCAGGGCGTCGGCGCGGGTTGCCACCACGGTGGCGAAGGCACGCAGGCGGGCATCGATGCGGCCGGTGAAGGCCTCGCTGCGCGCGTCCACGGTCTGCGACAGCAGGGCGGCCTGGCTCTCCACCAGCTTGGCGAAGGCGCCGCCACGGTTCTCGATCAGCCCGTCGAGACTGCGCATCCGCTCGTCGAACACGGCGGTCATCGCCTTGGTCTGGGCATCGAGGCGGCCGGTCAGGGCTGTCGAGCGGTCATCGACCAGGGTGTCGAGGGTGGCGTGGATCTCGTCGAACAGCCGGCGCAGTTCCTGCGCCCGCGTCTCGACGGTCTGCGCGATCATCAGGCCGCGTCCATCGACGAGTTCGCCGAGCACGCCGAGGCGGTCGTCGAACAGGGCCACGAGCCCCTGGGTGCGGGTCTCGACCTCGCCCGCCGCGCGGCCGATGCCGCCCTCCAGGGTCTCGATGAAGGCGCGCGCGCCCTCGGTGAGCGCCTGCTGTAGCGGCAGGATGCGCCACTGGAAGCCTTCGTCGAGGCTTCCGGCATGGCCGTCGAGCAACCCGCGGATCTCGTCCGTGCGGCGATCGAGAATGCTCTGGACCGCACGGGTCCGCTCCTCAAGCGTCGTGCGCAGATCGTCGGTGCGGCCGTCGAGGATCGCACGGATCTCGCCCGCGCGGCTGTCGAGCAGCTCCTGCACCGTGCGGGCCGGCTCCTCCAGGGCCGAGCGCAGGGCGTTGAGCCCGGCGTCGAACTCGCCGCGAACCTGGCCGGCGCTGACGTCCACGAGGCCGCGCAGGTCGTTGGTGCCGTGGTCGAGGGTGTCGCGGATCTCGGCGCTGCGGGCGTCGAGGACATCGCGCACCGTGCGCACACGCTCCTCCAGGGCCGCCGCCAGGGCGCCGAGGCCTGCCTCGAACTCGCCCTGCACCCGGCCGGCGCTGCCCTCCATCAGGCCGCGCAGATCGTTCGTGCGGCCATCGAGGGTGTCGCGGATCTCGCCGGCACGGTGGTCGAGAATGTCCTGAACCGAGCGCGCGCGCTCGTCCAGAAGGGTGCGCAGGGTGTCGAGGGTCCGGTCGAGCTGAGCGCGGATCTCGTCGGCGCGGGCATCGAGCGTCTCGCCGAGACGGCCGGCCCCGTCGCCGAGCAGGCCATCGACCTGCCCCATGACGTCGCGCAGACCGGCGAGCAGGGCGGTACCGCGGCGGTCGAGCAGGGCACCGAGGGAGGCGCCGCCCTGTTCGAGGGCCTGGGTGATCTCCGACAGGCGCCCGTCGAGGGTCTCCACCGCCGCGCGGCCGCGCTGGTCGAGTTCGGCGGCGAGTGCGCCGCCGCGTTCGTCGAACAGGTGGTTGAGGCTCTCGGCGCGCTCGTCGAACAGGCGGGCGATGGTCTCGATATGGCCGGTGAGCGCGGCCGCCGCGCCGCCGCTGCGGCCCTCCACCAGGGCGACGAGGTCGCGGATGCGGGCATTCAGCTCGCCGTCGATGGCACGGGTGCGGCTCTCGATCAGGCGCACCGCCTCCAGGGCCTGGATGCCGAAGCTGTCGTCGAGCTGGCGGGCACGCTCCTCCAGGGCTCCGTGGAGGGCGTCGAGGCGGGCGACGACTCCGGTATCGAGGCGCTCCGCCCCGGCCTCGAGACGGTGGGCGAGATCCTGGGTCGTGCGCTCGAGGCGCTCGGAGATCTCGGCAGCGCGGGCGGCAAGGGCCTCGCCGACGGCGCGGCTGCGCGCGGCGATGTCCTGCACGGTTCCCTCGGCGCGCCGGTCGAGGCCCTCCGTCAGGGTCCGGTTGCCCTCGTCGAGGGTGCGGGCGATCTCGGCGGCACGCAGCACCAGCGCCTCGTTGAGGGCGTTGGCGCGGGCGCCGAGACGGGTGTCGACATGGCCGATCAGGGCCGCGAAGCTCTCGCCGATCTCGGCGGCGCGCTTGGCGGAAAGGGCCTCCATCTCGCCGAGGCGCGCCTCGACGGTCTCGCCGGCGAGGCGGGCCCGCTCGGCCAGGGAGTCCGCCAGGGCGCTGCCCTGCACGGCAATGACCCGGTCGATCTCCGTGAGCCGCGACGAGAGGGTGTCGCCGAGCGCCTGGGTGTTCCCGGCGATGCGGTCGGCGATGATGTCGCCGCGGGCGATGGTCTCCTGCAGGGCGGCGAGGCGGTTGCCGAGCACCTCCTCCACCGCGCGAGCGCGGCTGTCGGCGGTCTCGGCGAAGGCGGCATGGCTCTGGTGGAGCGCATCGCCGACTTGCGAGACGTGACCGGCGATCGCCAGCATGACCTCGCGGCCGGCGCCTTCGAGACGGGCCTGGGCCTCGTCCGACTGGCTGGCGATGAGCGCCGCGGCGCCCCGGCCGGTCTTGCCGAGGCCGTCCTCGAGCGCGACCAGGCGATCGGACAGCTCGGCGCCGACGCCGTCGGCGGTGCGGGACAGGGCCTGCACCGTCGCCTCGCCGCGGGCGGTCACCTCCTCGCTCAGGCGCTGGAGGGAATCGCGCAGGGCTTCCAGCGCGCGCTCCATGCGGCCGCCGACCTCGCCACCGGCCTGCTCGGCCGCACGGGCAAGGGCCCCGGTCACCTCCTGGCCGCGGGCGGACAGCTCGTCGCCGACACGGGCAAGCGTCTCCCGCAGGGCCTGGAGCGAATCCTCCGTGCGGGTGCCGATCTCACCGCCGACCTGCGCGGCGGTCCGGGCGAGGGCGTCGGTCACCTCGGCGCTGCGGGCGTCGATCTCCTCGCGAACCTGACGCAGCAGATCGCGCAGGGATTGGGCCGAGAGATCGGCGCGGCTGCCGATCTCGCCGCCCGCCTGGGCCGCCGCCAGCGACAGGGCCACGGCGGCCTCCGAGCCGCGGGCACCGATCTCGTCGGCGACCCGCTGGATGAGGTCGTGGAGGGCCTGCATCGACTGATCGGTGCGGTTGCCGATCTCGCCACCGGCATGGGCGGCGGCGAGCGCCAGGGCCCCCGTCGCATCGATGCTGCGGGCGGACAGCTCATCGGCCATGCGCTGGATCGCGGCGTGGAGCGCCTGCGAGGCGCCCTCGCTGCGGCGGTCGAGTTCCCCCCCGACGCGGTCGGCGGCAGCCTGGAAGCGGCTGACCACGTCGTCCGAGCGGGTCTCGACGGAAGCCGCGGCCTCGTCCGCGGCCCGGCGCAGGGCTTCGGCGGCATCGGCGAAGCGCGCGACCAGGGCGGCGGCCTGCGCCTGCGCTGTGCCGGCGCTCTCCTCGACGGTGCGCTGCATCAGCGCGGCGGATTCGGCGGTGCGGTCGGACAGGACGCCGCGCATGGCCTCCGCCGCCGCGCGCAGGCGGCTCTCGGCCTCCTCGACACTGGCGACGACCGCCGCGGTCGCGGCTTCGGTGCCGTGACGGATGCCGTCATGGGCGGTGCCGGTCCGGGCCTCGAGTTCCTCGGCGAGGCGGGCCACCGTCTCGCGCAGGCTCTCGGCGGTGCCGGTCGCGTTGGCCGTGAAGGCGGTGCCGAGCCCGGCGACCTCCTGGATCGCGGCGTGGAGCGCCTGCGAGGCGCCCTCGCTGCGGCGGTCCAATTCGCCCCCGACCCTGTCGGCGGCAGCCTGGAAGCGGCTGACCACGTCGTCCGAGCGGGTCTCGACGGAAGCCGCGGCCTCGTCCGCGGCCCGGCGCAGGGCCTCGGCGGCATCGGCGAAGCGCGCGACCAGGGCGGCGGCCTGCGCCTGCGCCGTGCCGGCGCTCTCCTCGACGGTGCGCTGCATCAGCGCGGCGGATTCGGCGGTGCGGTCGGACAGCACGCCGCGCATGGCCTCCGCCGCCGCGCGCAGACGGCCCTCGGCCTCCTCGACACTGGCGACGACGGCCGCGGTCGCGGCTTCGGTGCCGTGACGGATGCGGTCATGGGTGGTGCCGGTCCGGGCCTCGAGCTCCGCGGCGAGGCGGGCCACCGTCTCGCGCAGGCTCTCGGCGGTGCCGGCGGCATGCGCCGCGAAACCGCTGCCGAGCCCGGCCAGCGCCTGCTCGACGGTCGTCGTCGCCCGCGCCGCGCGGTCCGTCATCAGGTCCACGACGCGCTCGCCCGCCGCATCGAGCTGGGCGGCGAGGGCACCGCCCTGCACGGAGATGGCGTCATCGACGCGGGACGCCGCCGCCTCGATCCGGCCGGCAAGTTCGAGGCCGCGGCCATCCATGGTCTCGGCGGCACGGGTGGCGGAGGCCAGGAACGCGTCGCGGACGCGGTCCATCCGGGTCGAGAAGTCGTCGGCGACGCTGCCGGCGGCCAGCGCCAGGGCGGCCTGCGCATCGCGCCCACGCCCCTCGATCAGCTCGGAGACGCCGGTGCCGGCGGCCTCGATCTCGGTGCGCAGGGAAGCGCCGCGAGCGGCGATATCCTCGGCAATCGCCGTGCCGGTCTGGGCGAAGCGGGCGGTGATCTCGCCGCCGGTCTGGGCGAAGCGCTCGGTCAGCTCGCCACCGCGGGACAGGAAGGTCTCCTCCAGGCTCCGGGTCGAGCGCTCGAAGGTCTCGCGCACGGACTGCCCCTGGCGGTCGAGGGCCTCGATCAGGCTGCTGCCGGTCTCCGACAGCGATTGCGCGACCGAGCCGGCATTGTCGGCCAGCGTCCGGGTCAGGGCCCCGCCCGTGCGCTCGAAGGCCTGGGTCACCTCGTCGGCGCGCTGCTGCAGCGTCACGGTCAGGGTGCTGCCGATTTCTTCGAGGCCGCCGCGCACACCCTCGCTGGTGGCGTTGAGCTGGCGGATCAGGTCGTCGCCCCGGGTCGAGACGTTGCCGACCACCCGCTCGCCGACCTCGCCCAGGGCCGCCGTGATCTCGTTGCCGCGGGCATCGAGCGCCCCGGTCACCCGCTCGCCGGCCCCGTTGATCGCCGCGACGATCCGCTCGGCCGCGCCGTCCAGCTCGCTCGACAGGCTCTCGTGCGAGCCGGTAATCGCCCCGCGCACCCGGTCGGCATTGGCGACGATGGATTCCCGCTGGGCGATCAGCTCGTCGACGAGGCTGCGGATGCGGATCTCGTTGTCGGAATAGGCCCGCTCCAGGGTCGAGATCTCGCCGCGCACCAGGGTTTCCAGCTCGCCGGCACGAGCCAGCGCCCGCTCCACGCCGTCGCCGACGGCGGCGACCTCGCGGCGGACGGTCTGCGACATGGTCAGCACCGCATCGGTCGAGAAGCTTTCCGGCTCGGCCAGGCGGATCGCCACCTCACCGACGGCACGGGCGACGAGGCGCATCTCGTGGGCGCGCACGGCCAGCATCGCGGTGATGAGGAACAGCACGATCGGGCCGGCGATGGCGGCCGCGACAACCGCCGTCTGGAGGGCGGTGAGCCCGGTGATGAAGGATTTGAGGTCGCCGCCGGACTGGTTCCAGGCAAGCGCCACCAAGCCATTGAGCCAGAGGAAGGAAGCGATGGCGGCGAAGAGATAGGGCTTGCGCGAGGGGCGGACGCGCAGAGTCTGCTGCAGGATGCCGATGTTCTGGCGGTCGTCGTTGGCCACCAGCGAGCGGTCCGGCGGCAGCAGGCCGCCCTCGCGGCGGGAGCGTCCGCGCTCCGGCGGCGGCACTTCCGAGGCGACCGGGTCGATGTCGAGATGGGGGATGCGGCGTCCGCCGGCCTCGGCCAGGGACGCGGAGAAGGGATCGGCCAGCGGATCGCCGTCGCCGACATCGGGCAGGCGCGGCTCGACCCGGGCGGAGTCGCCGGGGGCAGGGATATCCAGATTCAAAGCCTGCTCGATCGCGGAGAGGGCGGCCTCTGCCGGATCTTTCAGCTTCTTCTCGGTGGCCATGCAACGCCTCGTACGCATCGCCGTCCGGCAGGGAGCGCGAGCCCTCCGCAGCGGAGACGGATTTACCCGTTTACCGGGTGACTTTAGTCCCTCGGGTCACACGCCGAATACCCGATCAGTCCGGCGCACCCAAGAAACCTTAACGGAATGGTTACCAAACCGGGGCCCGGCAGCGGGCACCCGCTTCAAGTTCTGACGCGCCAAGGCTTAAACGGGTACGCCCGCACCCGCCCTCGGCTGTGGATAGACCCGGCCGCCCACAGGCACCTCGCCGCACGGCGCCTCCCGGCGGCCCCACGCACCGACCGATTACCGGATCGAAGGACATGGACTCCCTCAGGCCGACCCCGGACGCGTCCGCCCCCCTGCTCGACCGGGCCCATCTCGACGCGCAGACCTTCGGCGACGCGGACCTCGCCCGGGAGGTCCTGGCCCTGTTCGTAGGCCAGTGCCGCCGGCTGCTGCCGGCCCTCTCGGAGGAAGGCAGGCCGGCGCAGGAGCGGGCCGACCTCGCCCATACCCTCAAGGGCGCGGCCCTGGGGGTCGGGGCGATGCGGGTGGCCGCGGCCAGCGCCGCCGTCGAGACCGGATTGCGGACGGGCACCGAGACGCCGCTCCCGGCCCTGGGTCAGGCTGTCACCGAGACATGTGTGCTCGTCGCCGGCATCGAGCCGGCAGGGTGAGGTTTCCCCGGTTCCGGGGAAGCCGGTCGCGGGCGGGGTGGGCGGGGTGATCCAGGCGCGACGGGAAAACGCCCGTCCACCGTTGGCACTCGGAGGCTCCGCACCG
>NZ_NKUI01000068.1 GCF_014845115.1 Methylorubrum zatmanii
CATAGTGCTGACTGCACATTTCAACCCTCTCTAGTCCGTTGCAGCGTCAGATTTTTATAAGACACAGGGCTTGGTCTCGGTCATTGTCCTGGGGCACGCTGTGGCGCTGCGATCCGCATCGCCTTCCCCCGGTCAACGCCGGTTCCGCCCGAGGAGTGCCGCCCGGATGACCACGCGCCCGAACCTGTTCGCCGGCCTGCCGGAGCGCGCCGAGGAGGAGATCTTCGAGACCCTGCTCGCCAGGCCCGACCTGCGGATCGAGCGCATCGTCTCGACCGGCCAGGCGAGCCCGCCGGGCTTCTGGTACGACCAGACCGGGGACGAATGGGTCGCGGTGCTCACGGGCGCGGCCGAACTCCGCTTCGCCGACGAGCCGGAGCCCCGGCACCTGTCTGCTGGCGACCATCTGCTGATCCCGGCCGGCCGCCGCCACCGGGTCGAGCGCACCGCGAATCCGACGATCTGGCTCGCGGTTCACGTCGTCCCAGGCTAACGCCTTGTCGCATGATCGCCTGCCGCATCGAACCGAAGGGACAGCTGGAGCCGGAGGGGGAGGGTCTCTGGCGCTCCACCGGCTCCGATCCGCAATTCCGGCTGACCCGGCCGGGGGGCGGACGGCTGTTTCCGTTCCGGCTCGCCGGGGGCTGGGTCCGCATCCGCGCGGATCTCGCGGGGCTCGGCGCGACGAAGCCGGTGCCGCTCCTCTACGTCGATGACGGCTCGGGCTTCCGCGAGGAGGAGGCGGTCCGCCTCGAGCTGCGCGAGGAGGGCGGCATCGACGATCTCGTGCGCCTGCCGCGCCGGGTGCGGGGGCTGCGCCTCGATCCGCTCGCCGCCAGCGGACGCTTCCGCCTGTCCCGGGCCACGCTGCAGCCCCTGCCCGGCCCGGCGGCGGCGCTCGCCGTCGCCCGGCGCCTCCTCGGGCGGCTGCCAGAGGACGAGCGGCGCCTCAGGCCCCTGCTCGGGCGCCTCGCCCGGCTGGCCTTGAGCCGTTCGCCCGCCACCCTGTGGCGACGCTTCTGGGAGAGCGCCCGGCCCCGGCCGGCGGCGGCCTCCTACGCCGCCTGGATCGAGCGGGTCGAGCGCCCTGCCCTGCCGAGTCCGGAGGCGATGCGGACGGCCCTCGCGGGGTTCCGGCTCCGGCCGCGCATCTCCATCGTCATGCCGGTCTACAACACGCCCAAACCCTATCTGGAGGCGGCGCTCGCGAGCATCCGGGCGCAAGCCTATCCCGATTGGGAGCTGTGCCTCTGCGACGACGCCTCGACCGCGCCTCACATCGCGCCGATGCTCGACGCCCTGGCCGCGGAGGAGCCGCGGGTACGGCTGTACCGGCGGCCCCGGAACGGCGGCATCGTCGCGGCGAGCAACGACGCCTTGAAGCTCGCCACCGGCGACTGGCTCACCCTGATCGACCACGACGACACGATCCCGCCGCACGCCTTCCACGCCTTCGTCGCCGCCCTGAACCAGGATCCAGAGACCGACTTCCTCTATTCCGACGAGGACAAGATCACGATCCACGGCGAGCGCTACGAGCCGTTCTTCAAGCCGGACTGGTCGCCGGAGACGCTGGAGGCCTGCATGTACACGGCCCATCTGGCGCTCTACCGGATGGACATCGTCGCCCGCATCGGCGCCTTCCGCCCGGAATGCGAGGGCGCGCAGGATTACGACTTCGTCCTGCGCTACACCGAGCACGCGCGCCGCGTGCGCCACATTCCCCAGATTCTCTACCATTGGCGGGCGATCCCCGGCTCGACCGCCCAGGCCATGGACAACAAGGGCTACGTGGTCGCCGCCGCGATCCGGGCCCTGGAGGACCGGGCGCGGCGGACCGGCGGACTCGGCTCGGTGCGCCCCACCGCCTTCGCCGGCAGCTTCCACCTGCGCCGCCCGCTCACGGCGCGCCCCCTCGTCTCGATCGTGATTCCCACCGCCGGGCGCGACAGCGAGGTCCGGGGCCGGACCGTCGATCTCCTGGCCGCCTGCCTCGCCAGCATCCGCGAGACGAGCACCTACGAGCCCATCGAGATCGTGGCGGTCGATAACGGCGACCTGCGGCCCTCGACCCGCGCCGCCCTGGAGCGGCACGGAGCGCGCGCCATCACCTGGGACCAGCCCGTCTTCAACGTCGCCGCCAAGATGAACCTCGGCGCCCGCGCGGCGACGGGCGCGGTGCTGGTCTTCCTCAACGACGACATCGAAGTGATCAGCCCCGACTGGATCGAGGCGATGCTGGCGCTGCTGCAGATCCCCGGCGTCGGGGCGGTGGGGCCGAAGCTGCTGTTCGAGACCGGCGAGTTGCAGCATGTCGGCGTCACCGTGCTCGACGCGACCCCGGATCATCCCCGCCGCTCCTATCCGCGCGAGGATCCCGGCCATTTCTTCTCGACGGCGGGCAACCGCAACTATCTCGCGGTGACGGGGGCCTGCGTGATGGTGCGGCGGGAGGATTTCGAGGCGATCGGCGGCTTCGACGAGGATTTCGCCGTCAATTACAACGACGTCGATCTCTGCCTGCGCCTGCGCGAGCGGGGCCTGCGCAGCGTCTATTGCGCCGAGGTCGAGCTCTACCATTACGAGAGCCGCAACCGGGCCCGCACCGTCGCGGCGGACGAGCAGGCCCGCTTCCGCGCGCGCTGGGCGGAGCGGATTCCGCAGGATCCCTATTACAGCGAATGGTTCGAGGCGCTGCCGCCGACCTTCGAACTCGATCCGGCGCGGTTCTGAGAACCGCTGTCGTCGATGATCCCGCTCCCGCCCTCATCCTGAGGTGCCGCGAAGCGGCCCGGATATCCCCTCCTTCGGGGTCTCGTCTCACCCCGCGTCGATCATCTCCTTGATGCGCCCGGCCAGCCCCTCCATCACGAAGGGCTTGGTGATGACCTGCATGCCCGGTTCGAGGTGGCCGTTGCCGAGCACCGCGTTCTCGGCATAGCCGGTGATGAACAGCACCTTCAGCCCCGGCCGCAGGACCCGGCCCGCATCGGCCACCTGCCGGCCGTTCATGCCGCCGGGCAGGCCGACATCGGTCACCAGGAGATCGATGCGCACGTCCGATTGCAGCACCTTCAGGCCCGCCGGGCCGTCCGCGGCCTCGATCGCGGTGTAGCCGAGGTCTTCCAGCACCTCGGTCACCAGCATCCGCACGGTCGGCTCGTCATCGACGATCAGCACCGTCTCGCCCTGCTCGGCCCGGGGCGCGACGGCAAGGTCGGGGCCGGCCTCCGGCTCCTCGGCGGCGCCGTAATGGCGCGGCAGGTAGAGGCACATCGTCGTGCCCTGGCCGAGTTCGGAATAGATCCGCACCTGCCCCCCGGACTGGCGCACGAAGCCGTAGATCATCGACAGGCCGAGCCCGGTGCCCTGGCCGATCGGCTTCGTGGTGAAGAACGGGTCGAAGGCCTTGGCGATCACGTCCGGGCTCATGCCGGTGCCGGTATCGGTGACGCAGAGCGAGAGATACTGGCCGGGATCGAGGTCGCGCTCGCGGGCGCCGCGGTCGTCGAGCCACTTGTTGGCGGTCTCGATGGTGATGCGCCCGCCCTCCGGCATGGCGTCGCGGGCGTTGATGCAGAGATTGAGCAGCGCGTTCTCGAGCTGGCTCGGATCGATCAGAACGGACCACAGCCCCCCCGCCGCGACCACCTCCAGAGTGATGGCGGGCCCGATGGTGCGGCGGATCAGCTCCTCCATGCCCATCACCAGCCGGTTCACGTCGGTGGGCTTGGGGTCCAGGGTCTGGCGGCGGGAGAAGGCGAGCAGGCGATGCGTCAGCGCCGCGGCCCGCTTGGCCGCCCCCTGCGCCGCGTTGACGTAGCGGTCGATCTCGCCGAGCCGCCCCTGGGCGAGGCGGGCCTGCAGCAATTCGAGGGAGCCGGTGATGCCGGTGAGCAGGTTGTTGAAGTCGTGAGCCAGCCCGCCGGTGAGCTGACCCACCGCCTCCATCTTCTGCGACTGGCGCAGGGCCTCCTCGGTGCGCATCAGCTCGGCGGTGCGGGCGGCGACCTGCTGCTCCAGGCTCGCGTTGAACGCCTCCAGCTGCGCCTTGGCCCGCAGCTCCGCCTCGATGTTGCGCGCCTCGATCACGGTGCCGATCGGAAGGCCCCGCTCGTCGCGGATCGGGCTCGCGGTGAAGGCGACGGGGTAGAACGAGCCGTCGCGGTGGACGAAGACCTCCTCGCCCTGCTCCTGGTTGTTCTCGGGGAAGGCTTGGTCGATCGGGCATTCGTGCAGCGGATAGGGGCTGCCGTCGGGCCGCGTGTGGTGCACCACGTCGTGCAGCGCGCGCCCTTGCGTCTCCTCCAGGGAATAGCCGGTCAGCCGTTAGGCGGCGCGGTTCATGTAGGCGCAGTGCTGGCGCTCATCCATCATGAAGATGGCGAGCGTCGCGTTGTCGAGCACCGCATCGAGGCGGCGGGTGGTCTCGACGAGGCGCTCCTCGGTGGTCTTGCGGGCGGTGATGTCGATGGCGGTGCCGATGACGCGCAGGCAGCGCGCCGGTCCGGCGGCCGGCTCAGCCGCCGCGAACACGCCGCGCCCCTTGGCCGCGACCCAGCGCAGGCGCCCGTCCTCCCGGCCGATGGTGCGAAACTCGACCTCGTAGACGGCCCGCTTGGCCGGATCGGCGGCGTTCGCGAAGGCTTGCGCCACCTTGTCCCGGTCGTCCGGATGCAGGCCAGCGTAGAAATCCTCCATCGTGACCGGAAGGTCGGGCGGGAAGCCGAACATCGCCTTGAGCCGGGGTGGCCAGAACAGGCTATCCGCCACGAGGTCCCGGTCCCACAAGCCGATCTCGGCGCTCTCGACCGCGAGGCGCAGGCGCTCCTCGCTCTCCGCCAGCGCCAGCTCGGCGGCGCGGCGCGCCTCGATGTCGACCACCGAGCCGATATAGCCGAGGAAGGTCCCGTCGGCGGAAAAACGCGGGCTCGCGGTGTCGATCGCCCAGCGGTAGCTGCCGTCGGCGCGGCGCAGGCGGTATTCCAGTCTGAAGCCCTCGCCCCGGGCATTGGCGGTGCGGAAGACGGCACCGGACGGGCCGCGGTCATCGGGATGGACCGCGTCGAGCCAGCCGAAGCCGAGCGCCCGCGCCTCGGTCTGGCCGGTGAATTCGTACCAGCGGCGGTTCAGGTACTGGCAGGCGCCGTCCGCATCGGTGACCCACATCATCACGGGGGCATCGTCCGCCATGGTGCGGAAGCGCGCCTCGCTCTCCGCCAGGGCCGCTTCGCCACCATCGGCGCGGAAGGAGGGCATGTCGCTCACGCGGCGTTTCTCCGGAACGGGAGGCGCCGTCCGCCGGGACGCGTGACAGGCAGGGATCGGTGCGGGTCGAAAGGGTGCGGGCAGGCGAACAAGGGGCAGCGGGACCGAGAGCGTTCGAGAGCGTTCAACGCGGCGGCGGCCAAGCCGTGCCATCGGACGATGCACGAAGCAGCGTCGGAAGCATCCCTTCGTCGAGCCTCGTCACCGAGCCATGGCCTTAACCAGTCCAGTTGCCAAGGGGTTCGCCCGTCGGACCTCGCCCCGAGGCGACGCACCGGGCCTCGCGTCGCCTTCCTGTATCAAAGCGGCGCCGGGCCGGCGCGGGCGACTTGTCCGGGCGCGCCGGCCGCGCCAGCATCCGGCCCGGATCTTCCGGGAGCCCTTCACGTGGACGCTCTGCCCTCCTTCTACGACGACCTCGACGGCTTCCGGGCGGAGGGTTGGCGGCGCCTTGCGGAGGGGGCGGGCGGCCGGCACAGCCCGTTCCACACGCCCGCCCTCGCCACCGTCGATGCGGCGGGCCGCCCGCGGCTGCGCACCGTGGTGCTGCGCGCGGCCGAGGCGCGGGCGGGCACCCTGCGCTTCCATTGCGACCGGCGCTCGGACAAGGCGCGGGAGCTGGCCCGGGGCGGCCACGCCGCCCTCCATGTCTACGATCCCCGCGGGAAGCTGCAGCTGCGCGTCGAGGGCCGGGCGAGCCTCCACCACGACGACGCCACCGCCGACGCGGCCTGGGCGGGATCGCAGGCCATGAGCCGCGTCTGCTACGGCCTCACCCCCTCCCCCGGCACGGCCCTCGACACGGGCGATGCCTACAGGCTGCCGGGAGAGGATGCCGAAGCGCGCCTCAGCCGCGAGAATTTCTGCGCGGTGCTGCTGCGGGCGGAGCGCCTCGACCTGCTCTATCTCGACCGGCGCGGCCACCGGCGCGCCGTCTTCTCGCGGGACGGCGAGGCGTGGCGCGGCACCTGGGTGGCGCCCTGACGCCTCAGCGCCGCCCGAACAAGCGCTCGATATCCGACAGCCCCAGCGTCACGAAGGTCGGGCGGCCGTGGTTGCAGGAGCCGGAGAGGGGGGTCGCCTCCATCTCGCGCAGGAGCGCGTTCATCTCCTCCGGCTTGAGGCGGCGCCCGGCCCGGATCGAGCCGTGGCAGCTCATCCGCGACAGGAGCGCGTCGAGGCGCCGGCTCACCGGATCGGGATCGCCCTCGCCGGCCGGTCCGCCCTCCTCCACCCCGCTGGCCTCCAAGGCGTCGAGCACATCGAGGACGAGATTTTTGACCGACCCGCCGGCGAGCGCGGCCGGCACCGCCCGCACCAGCACGGCGCCGGGCCCGAACGCCTCCAGGCTCAGGCCGAGCCGCTCCAGTTCGGGTGCGGCCTCGACCAGCCGGTCGGCCTCCTCGGGCGCCATCTCGACCACGTCGGGGATCAGCAGGCCCTGGCGCGCCACGCCGCCGCCGGCCCGCTCGCGCTTCAGCCGCTCGTAGACGAGCCGCTCGTGGGCGGCGTGCTGATCGACCAGCACGATCCCGTCCCGGGTCTGGGCCAGGATGTAGGTCTCGTGGATCTGCGCGCGGGCGGCGCCCAAGGGGTAGGCATCCCGGGGGTAGGCATCCGGGTGAGCCCCGATCCCGGCGGAGTCGTCCGGTTCGGGGCGCAGGTCGGCGCCCGGCGGGGCAAGGTCGGCGGAGAACAGCGCCTGCGGCGTCTCGGCGAAGCCGAAGCGGCCCTCATCACCGCCCTGATCGACGTCGTCTTCGGCGAAGACCGGACGCTGCGGCGGCTGGTAGCCCGCCGGCGCCGAGACCGAAGGGCCCGAGAACAGCCGGCTCGCCGGGCGCGGCATCAAGCTCGGGGCGGAGGCGCCCGAATGCACCGCGAACCGCCCCGGAGCGGCATTCCCCCACGACGACGCGCCGGAGGAGACGAGGCCCGCCACGGAGCCGGCCGGCCGCAGCGCGTCGAGCACCGCCCGCGTGCCGGTGCTGGACGAGCGGGCCCCGGCCCGGCGCAGGGCCTCGTGGATGGCGCTGACGATCAGCGCCCGGACCAGGCCCGGCTCGCGGAAGCGCAGTTCGGTCTTGGCCGGATGCACGTTCACGTCGACGAGCCCCGGCTCGCAGGTGAGGGCCAGGGCCAGAACCGGGTGGCGGTCGGAACTCATGGTGTCGGCGAAAGCGCCGCGCACCGCCCCGAGCAGCAGCCGGTCGCGCACCGGCCGGCCGTTGACGACGAAGTGGATGTGGCTCGCCGCCCCGCGATGGAAGGTCGGCAGGCCGACATGGCCCTGGAGCGCGAAACCCTCGCGGGCCATGTCGACCGGGACGGCGTTGGCGGGGAAATCGGGGCCGAGCACGGCGCCGAGGCGGCGCAGGAAGGCCGCCTGGCCCGGCTCGCTCTCGGCGGGGAACACCGTCGGGCTGCCGCTCTCGCTGCGGAGCGTGAAGCGCACCTGCGGCTGCGCCACGGCGAGCCGGCGGATGATCTCGGACACCGCCGCCGATTCCGCCCGGTCGGATTTCAGGAATTTCAGCCGGGCCGGGGTCGCGGCGAACAGTTCCGTCACCTCGATCCGGGTGCCCCGGGAGGCGGGGGCCGGGCGGACCGGACCCTTCACGCCGGAATCGACGGTCAGGCTCACGCCCTCCCCTTGAGCGGTGCGCGAGGTGATGACGAGCCGGGAGACCGCGCCGATCGAGGGCAGGGCCTCGCCGCGGAAGCCGAGCGAGCCGATCCGGGTCAGGTCGTTGTCGGGGATCTTCGAGGTGGCATGGCGCTCGACCGCCAGCTCCAGATCCTCGGGCCCCATGCCGATCCCGTCGTCGATCACCCGGATCAGGCGCCGGCCGCCGCCCTCGATGGCGACCTCGACGCTACGCGCGCCGGCATCGATGGCGTTCTCGACCAGTTCCTTGACGGCGGAGGCCGGACGCTCGACCACCTCGCCCGCCGCGATCCGGTCCACCAGGATCGGGTCGAGGCGGCGGACAGGTGCGCGCGGAGCGGAGCGTTCGTGAGAGGTGGACATCACCTCGAAATATAGGGTGGATCAGGGGGCCTCGATAGGCGAGGCCTCCCCGTATCCTCAGCCCCGCGGCAGCATCCGGTCGCTGATGATGCGGCGCTGGATCTCGCTGGTGCCCTCGAAGATCGTGGTGAGGCGGGCATCGCGCCAGTAGCGCTCGATCCGCCGCTCGGTGGTGTAGCCGTTGCCGCCGTGCAGCTGCATCGCCTGGTTCGTCACCCGCACCGCCATCTCGGTGGCGAGCAGCTTCACCTGCGCCGACTCGCTCTCGGCGGGCAGCCCCTCGTCGAGGAGATGGGCGACCTGTTGCCAGTAGGCGCGGGCCTGGGCCACCTCGGCGGCCATGTCGGCGAGCGCGAAGCGCAGGGCCTGGAACTGACCGATCGGCTGGCCGAACTGCTCGCGCTCCTGAAGATAGGCGGTGCAATCCTCCACCGCCGCGCGGGCGACGCCGACGGCGCGGGCGGCGGTGTGGACCCGGGCGATGTTGAGGCCGCGCTGCACCGAGGCGAAGCCGCCGGCATCCGCATCCGCCCCCTCGTCGCCGTAGAGGCCGGTGAGCCGGTCGCGCTCGGGCACCCGCACGCGATCGAGGTCCAGCTCGAAGGTGAGGAAGCCGTGATAGCCGATCTTGTCGATGACCGTGCCGGTCATGCCGGCGGGGAAGGTGCCCGGCTCCTTGACGACGAGGAAGGGTTCGAGCCCCGCCGAGCGCGGCTCGCCGGGCTCCGGGTCGCGGACGCGGGCCAGCACCTCGATGAAGTCGGCCCCTTGCGCGAAGCCGGCCCAGCGCTTGGTGCCGGTGAGCACCCAGTCGTCGCTCTCGCGGACGGCCCGCGTCTGCACCCCGGCGAGATCCGAGCCGGCGGTCGGCTCGGACAGCGCGATCGAACCGATCCATTGCCCCTTCGCGGATTTGGCGAGCAGGGCCCGGCGGCGGTCGTCGTCGAGGGTCTGCGTGCCGAGCCCCTGGCCACGGGCGAGGATCGAGCCGGTGGAGAGCCAGGCCCGGGCCAGCTCCTCCGAGATCAGGCAATACTCGAACACGCCGAGGCCCATGCCGCCATATTCGGCGGGAATGGTGATGCCGAACCAGCCCTTCTCCGCCATGGCGTCGATGAGGGAGCGGGGCATCTCGCCCTTCCGCGGGTCGAGCGCGTCGGCGAGAGGCAGGATCACGTCGCGGGCGAAGGTCCGGGCTTCCTCCTGCAGCGCGGCACGCCGCTCACTGCGCCAGGGCGAGAGCAGCTCCGGCGGGCGCGGCGCCCTGAAGTCCGGCTTGGCCATGGTCTCTCCCCCCGATCCGACGCGATTCGTCCCACCCGAACGCTCAAGCTGGCAAAACGTTCGCGGTGCGCCGGTTCCGTGCCGAGCGCCCTCGCTCGGCTCTCTTGCGCTCGGCCCCGCGCGCCCCCAGAACGCGGCCATGCTGCGCGTCAACGATCTCACCTACCGCATCGGCGAGCGGGTCATCCTCGATTCCGCGACCTTCTCGATTCCCGACCGGGCCCGGGTCGGGCTGGTGGGCCGCAACGGCGCGGGCAAGACCACCCTGTTCCGGGCGATCCTCGGCGACCTGCCGACCGATGCCGGGGCGGTCTCGCTGCCCAAGGGCATGCGCATCGGCGCGGTGGCGCAGGAGGCGCCGGCCGGCCCCGAGACCCTGCACGAGGTGGTGCTCGCCGCCGATACCGAGCGCGCCCGGCTGATGCGCGAGGCGGAGGATGCCGACGGCCTGCGCCGCGCCGAGATCGAGACGCGGCTGGTCGATATCGGCGCGCATTCCGCGCCGGCCCGCGCGGCGGCGATCCTGCACGGCCTCGGCTTCGATGCGGCGGCGCAAGCGCGGCCCTGCTCGGACTTCTCCGGCGGCTGGCGGATGCGGGTGGCGCTCGCCGCCGTCCTGTTCTCCGAGCCCGACCTGCTGCTCTTGGACGAACCGACCAACTACCTCGACATCGAGGGCACCCTCTGGCTCTACGACTACCTGGAGAAGTACCCGCGCACGGCGATCATCATCAGCCACGACCGGGAACTGCTCGACACCAGTGTCGACCACATCCTTCACCTGGATCGCGGCAAGCTGACGATCTACCGGGGCGGCTTCACCAGCTTCTCGCGCCAGCTCTCCGAGAAGAGGGTGCTGCAAGCCAAGGCGAAGGCGAAGCAGGAGGTCGAGCGGGCGCATCTGCAGAGCTTCATCGACCGCTTCAAGGCCAAGGCGACCAAGGCGCGCCAAGCCCAATCCCGCATGAAGCGGCTCGCCAAGATGGAGCCGATCGCCGCGCTCCTGGAGGACGAGGCGCCGGTGATCCACCTGCCGAGCCCGGAGAAGCCGCTCTCGCCGCCGATCGTCGCGATGGAGCGGGTGAATGCCGGCTACGGCGAGCGCATCGTGCTCTCGGGCCTCAACCTCTCGCTCGCCCCCGACGACCGGGTGGCGCTGCTCGGCGCCAACGGCAACGGCAAGTCGACCTTCTGCAAGCTGATCGGCGGGCGGCTGCCGCCCTTGGCCGGCGAGATGCGGCGCTCCTCGAAGATGGAGGTCGCCTATTTCGCCCAGCACCAGCTCGACGAGCTGCGGCCGGCCGAGAGCGCGGTGGCGCATGTGCGGGACCGGATGCCGGACGCCCCCGAGGCGAAGGTGCGCTCGGCCGCCGCCCGGCTCGGCTTCCCGGCCTCGAAGGCGGATACACCGGTCTCGCAGCTCTCCGGCGGCGAGAAGGCCCGGCTGCTGATGGGGCTCGCCGCCTTCGACGGGCCGCATCTCCTCATCCTCGACGAGCCGACCAACCACCTCGACATCGAGAGCCGGCAGGCTTTGGTCGAGGCGATCAACGATTACGAGGGCGCGGTGATCCTCGTCAGCCACGACCGCTTCCTGATCGAGGCCTGCGCCGACCGGCTCTGGATCGTCGGCAACGGCTCGGTGAAGACCTTCGACGGCGACATGGACGATTACCGCCGCCTCGTGCTGGCTGGGCCGGAGCGGGCGGAATCCCAGGCCGATTCCACCGGCGGGCAGAAGGCCGAGGCGCGCCGCTCGGCGGTGGAGCGCCGGGCGGCCTTGGCGCCGCTGAAGAAGCGCCTCGACGGCATCGAGGCGCGGATGGCCAAGCTGTCGCAGGCGATCGAGAAGATCGACGCGGCGCTCGCCGACGGCACCGCCTTCCTCAAGGACGCGGCGAAGGCCGGCGAACTCGCCCGGATGCGGGCCGAGGCCGCCGAGGCGCTGGCCAAGGCCGAGGAGGAATGGCTGGACTTGAGCGGCGAGATCGAGGGCGCGGCCTGAGGCAGGGCTTTTGGCACCCGGCCGGGGGCTGGGCGTTAGGAGGGCATTGTCTCGAAGGAAACCGACCATGGCCGCGCCGATCGACCCAGACCGAGAAGTGGGCAGAGAAGCGGGATCATGGGCGCGGCCCGGTCTCAAATCCTTGGCGCTCCTGCCGCTTGCGGCGGCCGGTGGCTGGATCGCCTGGAGCCATCTCGGGCTGAACCGCGCCGGCCCCCTGCCCCCGGCCCTGTCGGGGCGGCGCAGCACCCTGAGGACGCGGTCCGGCCGGGTCGGCCTGTACACGGCGGATGCGAAGGCGGGCCGGCCGCTGCTGCTGATCCATTCCATCAACGCGGCGGCCAATGCCTACGAGGTCCGGCCGCTCTACGAGCATTACCGCGCCAGCCGTCCGGTCTACGCCCTCGAACTGCCGGGCTTCGGCGTCTCGGAGCGGGCGGACCGGATCTACACGCCCCGGCTGATGACCGATGCGATCCTCGACGCCGCCGCCGAGATCGCCGGACGCCACGGCGGCATGCCGGTCGATGCCATCGCCCTGTCCCTGTCCTGCGCCTATCTCGCCCGCGCCGCCCTCGACCGGCCGGATCTGTTCTCGACCCTCGGCCTGATCAGCCCGGCGGGGTTCGATGGGCGGCTCTCCGGCTACGGCCCGGCGGAGGCCGACCGCGGCAACCCGCTGGCGCGGCAGCTCGCCGCCTTCCCGCTCTGGGGCCGGCCGCTGTTCGACGCGCTGGTGAGCCGGCCGAGCATGCGCTTCTTCCTGGAGAAGACCTGGGGCAGCCGCGACATCGACGAGGGCCTGTTCGCCTACAACCAGATCTCGGCCCACCAGCCCGGCGCCGAGCACGCGCCGTTCTCGTTCCTCTCGGGCTACCTGTTCCCCGAGGACGCCACGCGGAGCTACGAGGCGCTGACCCTGCCGGTCTTCATGATCCACGGCTCGCGGGGCGATTTCGTCGATTACCGCCATGTCGGCGAGGTGGCGGGCCGCCCGAACTGGACCTGCCTGCGCCTGCCCACTGGCGCCTTTCCCCATTTCGAGGACAGGGCGGCGGTGACGCGGGCCTACGACGCCTTCCTAAGAAATCAGCCGACCGACTCGATCCGATAGCGCAGCCAGACGGTGCCGTCCTCGAACGGCTCGCAGGCGGTGCGGGTGAGGCGGCGGCGCGCGCCCATGCTGTCGCCCTCGCCGCCCTCGACATCGAACAGGGCCGGCGTGCCGAGAATGCCGTCCACGGCCGGGGCCAGGAGCAGGCTCAACTCGTCCACCAGCCCGGCCTTGAGCAGCGAGCCGTTGATGCGCCCGCCGCCCTCCACCAGCAGCCGCTCGACGCCGAACAGACGCTTGAGCTTGGCCAGCGCCAGGGCGAAATCGACCTCGCGCTCACCGGCCAGGATGTAGGACTGACCGCCCGCCCGGAGGCGGCGCAGGCGGTCGTCGGAGGCTTGGCCCGTGGTGAGCACGATGACGTGATCCCCCTCGATGTCGTGGCGGGCGCCCCAGTCCATCGCGCCGCGGGCATCGAGCGCGACCGCGTAGCCCGGCGCGTCGGTGCGGGCGACGTGGTCCTCGCGGGAGACGGGCTCCTGGGCCGGCGGCTTCGCCAATGGCTCGGCGCTGTCAGCATAGCCCTGCATGGTGATGCGCCCGCACATCCAGGCATCGCCGCCGAGGCGCTTGTGAACCTCCTCGTAGTGGGAATCCGCGTCGATGGTGGTCCAGCGCCGCACCTTGATGCGCCCGTCGACCGAGGTGGTCATGTGGCACAGGACGTAGGGGCGCTCCGGATGCTCGGCCATGGCTGTGAGGTTCCTGCTCGTCGTGATCGCGGGCGGAACTAGACCGGCGGTGACGACGGGCCAGGGCCGTCCGCCGCGGCGACGCGCCGCCGGCTTTGCCGGCCCCTCCCCGGCCGATAATGTACCCAGGAAACGGGGAGGCCGTCATGGCGCGCTACACGGCGGATATCCGCTGGGCCCTGGCCGAGGGCGAGGATTTCGCGGCCGGGCGCTACAGCCGGGGGCACACGATCCGCTTCGACGGCGAGATCGAGGTGGCGGGCTCGGCCTCGCCGCATGTGGTCGGCAAATGGGCGGTCGAGGCCGCCGTCGATCCCGAGGAGATGCTGGTGGCGGCCCTCTCCAGCTGCCACATGCTGAGCGTCCTCCACGTCGCCCGGCTCGCCGGCTTCGTCGCCCGCGCCTATCGCGACCATGCCGAGGGCACGATGGAGGAGATCGCCCCCGGCCGGCAGGCGGTGACGCGGGTGGTGCTGCGTCCGCGCATCGACTGGAGCGGCGAGATTCCCGACGCCGAGACGCTGGCCGAGCTTCACCACAAGGCGCACGACACCTGCTTCATCGCCAATTCGGTGCGGACCGAGGTGACGATCGCCTGAGGGTGCCGAACGTCGCCGCTTGGCGGCGGGGGCTCCGCCGGTGCATGCCTGACGGACGACACCGACCACCTTCCGAGGATCTCCGGATGACCGACCTGACGCTCACCGCCGCCCAGACCCTCGTGGCGACCGCCCTGAAGACCGCCCGCGAGCGGGATCTCAAGCCGCTGGCGGTCGTCGTCTACGATGCCCGTGGCGCCCTCAAATGCCTCGCCGCCGAGGACGGCACCTCCCTGCGCCGGGCGGAGATCGCCCGCGGCAAGGCCAACGGTGCGCTCGCCCTGGGCCTCGGCTCGCGGGGCATCGCCAAGCGGGCCGAGGAGCAGCCGCATTTCGTGGCCGCCGTGAGCCACCTCGTCGGGCCGGACGCGCTGGTGCCGGTGCCGGGCGGCGTGCTGATCCGCGACGGCGAGGGCCGGCTGCTCGGCGCGGTCGGCATCTCCGGCGACACCTCCGACAACGACGAGATCTGCGCGCTGGCCGGCATCGCGGCGGCGGGGCTGAAGGGGGATACGGGCGCCTGATGCGGCCCGACCGGCGCCGCTGGCTCGCGGGCGGCGCGGCGCTGGCCGCCGGGTTCGCCCTCCCCGCCCGGGCGGCGGCGCCGCGCGTCTATCACCGAGGCAACGACGCCGATCCCGAGACGCTCGATCCGCACAAGACCTCGACGGTCGCCGAGGCGCATCTCCTGCGCGACCTGTTCGAGGGGCTGCTCACCTACGACAATCACGGCCGCATCATCCCCGGCATCGCCGAAAGCTGGACCGTCTCCGAGGACCGCCTCACCTACCGCTTCTCCCTGCGGCCCGACGGGCGCTGGTCGAACGGCGAGGCGGTGACGGCGGAGGATTTCCTGTTCTCCCTGCGCCGCATCCTCGACCCGAAGACGGCGGCGAAATACGCCGAGGTGCTGTTCCCGATCCGCGGGGCCGCCGCCGTGCAGGCCGGCGAGCGGCCGCCCGAAGATCTGGGCGTGACCGCGCCGGATGCCAGGACGCTGGAGATCGCCCTCTCCGAGCCGGTGCCGTATCTCCTCGAACTGCTCACCCACCAGACCGCGCTGCCGGTTCACCGCCCCTCGCTGGAACGCTGGGGCGATGCCTTCGCGCGGCCCGGCAACCTCGTCTCGAACGGCCCCTACGCCCTGATCGACTGGATCCCCAACGACCGCATCACCCTGCGGAAGAACCCGCATCACCGCGACGCGGCGGCGATCCCGATCGAGCGGGTCGATGTCATCCCGACCCCCGACATCGCGGCGGCGGTGCGGCGCTACGCGGCCGGCGAGATCGATTCCCTCTCGGACCTGCCGGCCGACCAGATCGCCTCGCTGAAGGCCCGGTTCGGGGCGCAGGTGCAGCTCGGTCCGGGGCTCGGCCTGCTCGCCATCGCCGTCAACCTGCGCAAGAAGCCCTTCGACGACGTGCGGGTGCGCCGCGCCCTGTCGCTGGCCATCGACCGGGAATTCCTCGGCGCGGCCGTCTGGGGCGAGACCATGGCCCCGGCCTATTCCCTCTGCCCGCCGGGCCTCGACCACGCCCTGCCGCCGCCGCTGCTGCCGGGGCGCGAGGACGGGCCGATCGAGCGCGAGGAGGAGGCGATCCGGCTGCTCGCCGAGGCCGGGTTCGGGCCGGGCCGGCCGCTCACCGTCGAGTACCGCTTCAACGTCACCGACAACAACCGCAACACCGCCATCGCGCTCGCCGATGCGTGGCGCGGCATCGGCGTCGAGACCCGCTTCGTCTCCACCGACGCCAAGACCCATTTCGCCTATCTGCGCGACGGCGGCGCGTTCGACCTCGCCCGGATTTCCTGGATCGCCGACTATTCCGACCCGCAGAACTTCCTGTTTCTGCTGCGGACCGGCAATGACGGCTTCAATGCGGGACGCTGGTCGAACCCCGCCTTCGACGGGTTGCTGGCGCGGGCGGCGCAGGAGCGCAACGTGGACCGGCGCGCGCGGATGCTGTTCGACGCCGAGACGATCGTGCTCGACCAACTGCCCTGGATCCCGCTGCTGCATTACCGCTCGAAGGCCCTGGTCTCGCCCCGGCTGCACGGGGTGCATCCGAACATCCGCAACGTCGCCCCCACCCGCTATCTCCGGCTCGATCCATGATCCCGCTGATCGCCCGCCGGATCGCCCAGGGCCTGCCGACCCTGTTCCTCGTGGTCACGGCGAGCTTCTTCCTGATCCGGCTGGCGCCCGGCGGCCCGTTCGACCTGGAGCGGCCCCTGCCCCCGGCGGCAATGGAGAACCTGCGCCGGGTCTACGGCCTCGATCAGCCGCTGGTCGTGCAGTATGGCCGCTACTGGCTGAGCCTGCTGCGGGGCGATCTCGGCCCCTCCTTCACCTTCCGCGACCTCACCGTCACCGACCTGTTCGCCCGCGGCCTGCCGGTCTCGGCCAGCCTCGGCGCCCTCGCCCTCGTGCTCGCGCTGGTTCTCGGGCTGGCGCTGGGCAGCCTCGCCGCCCTCCGGCGCGGCGGCGCGGCCGACCGGCTGGTGGGGCTTGCCGCCTCCCTGGGGCTCGCCGTGCCGAGCTTCGTCACCGCGCCCCTGCTCCAGATCGTGTTCGGCCTGAGCCTCGCATGGCTTCCCGTCGCCGGCTGGGCGGGAGGCAATCCGAACAACCTCATCCTGCCGGTGATCACCCTCGCCCTGCCCCACGCCGCCGGCATCGCCCGGCTCACCCGCGCCTCGCTCGGCGAGGTGCTGATCCAGCCGCATATCCGGACGCAGCGCGCCATGGGGCTGTCGCGCCGGCGCATCGCCCGGCACGCCCTGCGCGGGGCGCTGCTGCCGGTGGTCGCGACGCTCGGGCCGCTGGCGGCGGGGCTGATGACCGGCTCGGTGGTGGTCGAGACCATCTTCGGCCTGCCCGGCATCGGCCGCTACTTCGTCGACGGGGCGCTCAACCGCGACTACACCCTGGTGATGGGCACGGTGGTGCTGGTGGCGGTCCTGGTGATCGTCTTCAACCTGATCGCCGACCTCCTCGCCGCCGCCCTCGACCCGCGCGTGAGGATGGCGGCATGAGCGCGGCGCTCGCCGCCCGTGCTAGCCGCCGCCTCACCCGCGACCGGCCGGCCATGACCGCCCTCGCGACTCTGCTGGGGATCGCGCTGGCCTGTCTGATCGGCCCGTTCCTCACCGGCCACCCGCCGGAGCGGATCTATCCCGATTTCGTCCGGGTGGGGCCGAGCCTCGCCGCCCATCCGACGGAGGCGGAGCTGCGCCCGGCGCTGACCCGCCTCGCCTTCCGGATGCGGCTCTCGCTGGACGACGCCGCCCGCGACGGCGACCGGGTCCGCCTGAGGCTGAGCGCGGAAAAACCCATCGACGCGCGGGTGTTGCGGCTCCTGCCGCGATCCGCCCTGTTCGGCCCCCCGACCGTGCTGGACCGCGCCGATGACGGCCGCACCCTCGTGGTCGCGGCGCCCGTGCGGAAGCTCTTCTTTTTCCTCGGCACCGACACCCTCGGGCGCGATCTCCTGACCCGCTGCCTCGCGGCGGGCCGGGTCTCGCTCCTGATCGGACTGACCGCGACGCTGGCCGCGCTGCTGATCGGCGTCGGCTACGGGGCCGTCTCCGGCATGGCGGGGGGCCGGATCGATGCGCTGATGATGCGCATCCTCGACATCCTCTACGCCCTGCCCTTCGTGTTCTTCGTCATCATGCTGCTGGTGTTCTTCCGCGCCGGCCTGTGGCTGGTGCTGGTGGCGGTGGCGGCGGTGGAGTGGCTCGACATGGCCCGCATCGTCCGCACCCAGACCCTCTCCCTGAAGGGCCGCGACTTTTTCCGCGCGGCGGTCGCGCTCGGATCGCCCCCGGGCACGATCCTCGTCCGCCACGCCGTGCCCAACACGCTGGGCCCGATCATCGCGGCGGCGACCCTGCTGGTGCCGCGGGTGATCCTTCTGGAGAGTTTCCTGTCGTTCCTCGGCCTCGGCGTGCAGGAGCCGGCCACCTCCTGGGGCGTGCTGATCGCGGAGGGCGCGCGCGCCCTCGAAGCCGCCCCCTGGATGCTCGCCGCCCCGGCGGGCTTCCTCGTCGTCACCCTGGTGGCGCTGAACCGCCTGGGCGACGGCCTCGGCGCGGCACTCGACCCGCTTCTGTCCCGCGATCCACGGTGAACCGGCGGCCCTCAGCGCGCCTCCGCCGGCAGGTAGCCCTGATAGACGATGCGCACGCTGCGCCGCTCGCCGGGCAGGGCCGAGAGCGGGATCGATTTCGTGCCCCGCAACAGCGGAACCTCGGCCCCGACCGGAGGCGTTGCGGGGGCCGCCGCAGGGGCGGTCGCTTTCGGCCGCAGGCTCCAGCGCTCGGTCCCGCCGGCCGTGGCGAGGGTGGAGACGGCGAGCACGGCGCCCATGGAGCCCAGGGCGGCGGCGAGGGGCGGAAGGACGGTCCTGGCGAAGGGCTTTACGAAAAATGTCATGGCGGCTGGCCCGGTGGATGGGTCCATTCCGCAAGCCGAAGCGTTTCCGAACGCCGACGAGGCCCGCGAGCGACCCGCAACCGGGGGGCTCTTGCGAACAACTTTGCCGAGTCAGGGTAAATGGAGGGGCAATGACGAGCCGAGCGGAAGGTCAGGCCGGAGCGGCGGCGCCCGAGCGCGTCGCGGCGGGAACGGTCATCGACACCGACATCTCCGCCCGGCTCGACCGCCTGCCCTTCGGCCGCTTCCACACCCTCGTCATCGTCGCGCTGGGCATCACCTGGGTGCTCGACGGGCTCGAGGTGACCCTGGCGGGCGCCCTGGTCGGGGCTCTGCGCAAGGCGCCGATGTCGTTCTCCGAATTCGATGTCGGGCTGGCGGCGAGTTCCTACCTCGTCGGCGCGGTGACCGGCGCGGTCGGCTTCGGCTGGCTGACCGACCGGATCGGGCGCAAGAAGCTGTTCTTCATCACCCTCGCCCTCTACCTGATGGCCACTGCGGCCACCGGCCTGTCGTGGAATATCTGGAGCTTCTGCCTGTTCCGCTTCCTCACCGGGGCCGGCATCGGCGGCGAGTACACCGCGATCAACTCGACCATCCAGGAGCTGATCCCCGCGCGGGTGCGCGGCTGGACCGACCTCGTCATCAACGGCTCGTTCTGGATCGGGGCGGCGCTCGGCTCCTTCCTGTCGATCGCGCTGCTGCGGCCGGAATGGATCGACCCGGCCTATGGCTGGCGCATCGCCTTCTTCGTCGGCGGCGGCATCGGCCTCGTCATCCTGCTCCTGCGCACCTGGATCCCCGAGAGCCCGCGCTGGCTCGTCACCCACGGCTACGCCGCCGAGGCCGACCGGGTGGTGACGGGCATCGAGAAGCGCTTCACCGATGAGGGGATCACCCTGCCCCCGCCGGACGAGAAGCGGCACCTCAGGCTCAAGGTCCGCAGCCACACCCCGCTCTCGGAGGTGGCGCAGGCGATGTTCGTCACGAGCCACCGCCAGACCATGGTCGGGCTGGCGCTGATGATCGCCCAGGCCTTCTTCTACAACGCGCTGTTCTTCACCTATGCCCTGGTGCTGGAGCGCTTCTACGACGTCCCCGGCGGCGATGTCGGCTGGTACCTGCTGCCCTTCGCGCTGGGCTCGTTCCTCGGCCCGCTGCTGCTGGGCCGGCTGTTCGACACGGTGGGACGGCGCCCGATGATCGGCTTCACCTACGGCATCTCGGCCGTGCTGCTGGCGGTGGTCGGCCTCGTCTTCCGGGCCGACCTGCTCGGGCCGGTGGGACAGACTGCGGCCTGGATGGGCGTGTTCTTCTTCGCGTCCGCCGCGGCGAGTTCCGCCTATCTCACGGTGGCCGAGACCTTCCCCCTGGAGATCCGGGCGCTGGCCATCGCCGCCTTCTACGCCATCGGCACCGGCATCGGCGGCGTCTCGGGCCCGCTGCTGTTCGGCACCCTGGTCGAGACCGGCTCCCGCGACCTCGTGCTGGTCGGCTATCTCATCGGCGCGGCCCTGATGGCGGTGGCGGCTTTGGTCGGCGCGATCTGGGGCACCGCCGCCGAGGGCAAGTCGCTGGAAGACGTGTCGAAGCCGCTGGCTTCGGCGTGAGACGAGGAGGCTATGGAACCTCGTCGCCTGCGAAGACATCCTCGATGTCGCGCCGTGAGTGCAGGATATTCACGACCTCGAACGTATCGTCGAGATAGCGGAAAAAGATGATGTAACCCCGATAGGGGCTGCTGCGGATATCCGGCCGCAATTCCGGCCGAGCGCGCCCCAGGGTGCCTGGAAGGGTCGCGAGCCTGTGGCATTGCTCCCGCAAACGACGAACGAAAGCCTGTCCCGTGGCGAGACTTCCGCTGGCCAGGGTCACATCCTCGAGAATCTGAACCAGATCGGCCTGGGCAGCGGCAAGGAAGACGGCGCGTCTCACGCTCAAACGTTCAGCGTCAGAAGCCTTCGGCCGCGAGCCGCGCGCTCCGAGCGGCGAGCGCGGCATCGATTTCGTCCTCGCTCACGCGCGCTCCTGCGGCAACCGATGCATCAAGGGTCTCGCGCAGCGCCCGGAGGCGCGTTTCCCGCTGCTCCACCAATCGTAGGCCTTCGCGCACCACTTCACAGGCGGAAGCGTAGCGCCCCTCGCGCACGACCTGCTCAATGAAGCCTTCCCAGCGATCACCCACGGACACGTTCATGGCATCCTCCTCGCGCGGGGAGGATAACAGAAAACCGGCGAAGCGGATCATCCGGTCCCAGTCTTGGCCTCGTCCTGCCTTTCCCCACACCGCATCCGCCGCAGCCAGATCGCCGAGGCCACCGCCAGGGCGTCCAGCGGCAGGGTCACCGTGCCCTGGCGCTTGCCCCACAATTCCAGGCCGCCGAAGCCGACCTCGCGGATCTCCAGCCATGCCCCGAAGGGAAACACCGTCTCGGTGCCCTCTCCGGGACCGAAACACTCCTCGAAGGCGAGGGGATCGACCATGATCGCGTCATACTTGGCGAAGTGGTCGGCCATGGAAATCTTGGAGCGGAACGGCCCGCGGTCGCGGCGGAACGAGGTGAAGCAGGGCTCGACCTCGGTGAGCGTCACCCACAGCTTGCCGCCGATGCGCAGATAGGGCGGGTTCGGACCCTCGGTGCCGAAATTCTCCGGGCCCCAGCCGGCCTCGCTCATCAGGGACTCGGCGAGCGTCACCGGCTCGCCGGGCGCCCGCTACTCCAGAGCCTCCGCGGATTCGGGAGGCAGGCCGGATCGGCTCAGCCCCCCATGCACATCCCCCTGGAGGCCATCATGGGGTACGCCACCGCAGGTCATGCCACGCCCTCGCGCCTGCCGCCGCTCCGCGGGAGCGACCGTCATGCATTATTCCGCACCATGCGCGGAGGGGCGAGCAGTTTCTTTCGCAAACCCGGTGCACGCCCTCGGGCGGCCAGCGGGCCGCCGAGCGCGCGGAAGGACATCAGTCCTCGTCATCCTCGTCGATGCGGCTCATCCCCTTGAGCTTGGCGAAGACGGCGTCGGCGTTGAGGTCTTCCTCCTCGCGATCCTGCTCGTCCGCGGCCGGGGCGGTCGAGACCTCGGTCGGCAGGAGCTTGGCGCCGCCATCGGTCGGCAGCACGGCCGGGCGATCCTTGGCGGCGCGCTGCACCTCGAAGTCGAGGTCGATCTGCGAGCACAGGCCGAGGGTCACCGGATCCATCGGCTGCAGGGAGGCGGAGTTCCAGTGGGTCCGCTCGCGGATCTGCTGGATCGTGGCCTTGGTGGTGCCGACCAGCCGGATGATCTGCGCGTCCTTCAGTTCGGGATGGTTGCGGATCAGCCAGAGGATGGCGTTCGGCCGGTCCTGCCGGCGCGACAGCGGGGTGTAGCGCGGGCCCTTGGTGGTGCGCTTGACCTCCGGCAGCTTGACCTTGGAGACCGCGACCTTGAGCCGGTAATGCGGCGACTTCTGCGCCTTCTCGATCTCGTCGCGGGTGAGCTGGCCGGTGGTGATCGGGTCGAGGCCCTTGATGCCGGCGGCGACCTCGCCGTCGGCGATGCCCTTCACCTCGAGCGGGTGCAGCTTGCAGAAATCGGCGATCTGCTCGAAGGCGAGCGAGGTGTTCTCGACGAGCCACACGGCGGTCGCCTTGGGCATCAGCGGACCTTGGGACATCGACAAAGCTCCAGGCGGTGTTTCGCGTGATGCGCGGCGGGTCCGGTGTGACGGAAACGGTCGCTCCCGGTCTCCGGCCAGGGTTCCAAGCCCGGAGAATCCCGTATCGCGCTGAATGGGGGAATGTCCGTTTATAGCGGCGGAAAGGCCCTGCGCGCAATTGTGTTGTACCGACCGGCCCGCCGCTTCATCCGAACTCCGTCGGATGCCTTCGCCATAGCGATCCGGGCATTGGACGAGGACCGCGCAGGCTCATTCCTCTCGCCTTTCTTCCTGCTTTTCTTCGTGCCGCCCCTCCAGGGCGGGGCGCAGCGGCACGACCTCGGCGGCGACATGGTCCATGAAGGCGCGCACCCGCGCCGCCTGGCGCAGGTCCGGATGGGTCAGGAGCCAGAGCGAGCCGGCGAGCTCCGGCTCCGGCCCCGACAGGCGGCGCAGGGCCGCGATCCGGTCGCCCCGGTAGCAGGGCAACGGCCCGATCCCGATGCCTTCCGAGATCGCCTCGCACAGGCCCTGGACGGTGTTGATACGCAGGGCCACCCGCTCCGGGCCGGCCCGCTCCGCGACGAAGCGGGAGAACAGGCCGCCGGCCACCGCCTCGCTCGGGCTCACCCAGGCCGCACTTTCGGTCTCGCCCCGGACCGGCCCGTAGACCGCCCAGGCGATGGTGGCGAGCCGGCGCCCGACGAGGTTCGGCGGCGGGTCGCGGGTGGCGCGCAGGGCGACGTCGGCATCGCGGCGGGACAGGTTCAGCGCCTCCTCCGACACCACGAGTTCGAGTTGCACCTTCGGATAGCGCGCCCGGAAGCGGCCGAGCATCGGCATCAGCAGATCCGTCACCAGCGTCGCGGCGGCGGTGACCCGCAGCAGACCGGACGGCGTCAGGGCCCGGCCGGCGACCTCCCGGTCGAAGCGGGCGACCTCCTCCTCCATCCGCGCCGCCGCCGCGGCCATGGCCTCGCCGGCCGGCGTCGGCACGTAGCCGGAGCGGTGGCGCTCGAACAGGCGCGCGCCGAGTTCCTCCTCGATCGCGGCGAGGCGCCGGAACGCGGTCGAGGGATTGATGCCGAGATGCGCGGCGGCCGGGGCCAGCGCCCCCCGTTCGGCCACCGCCCGCACGAGGCGGAACTCGTCCCAAGCCACCGGCACCCAGGCCCTCCTTGCAGATTCGCAAGAACGGTCTTGCACGCCAGGGCATTTCTGCAAACGGGGCGAACCCCCATACTTGCCTCGCATGCGAGGGCCGGCCGACGGCCCGGACGCGAAAGAGGTGACGCAAATGGCGAAGGTTCTGGTGCTCTATTACTCGTCCTGGGGCCATGTGGAGCAGATGGCCAAGGCGGTGGCCGAGGGTGCCCGCGAGGCCGGGGCGGAGGTCGCGGTCAGGCGTGTGCCGGAGCTGGTGCCGGAGGAAGTGGCCAAGCAGTTCCACTACAAGCTCGACCAGGAGGCGCCGATCGCCACCGTCGAGGAACTGGCCGATTACGACGCGATCATCTTCGGCACGCCGACCCGCTACGGCAACATGGCCTCGCAGATGAAGCAGTTCATCGACCAGACCGGCGGCCTCTGGGCCAAGGGCGCCCTGGTCGGCAAGGTCGGCTCGGCCTTCACCTCGACCGCCTCGCAGCACGGTGGCCAGGAGACCACGCTGACGAGCTTCCACACGGTGATGTTCCACCACGGCATGGTGGTGGTGGGCCTGCCCTACAGCTTCGCGGGCCAGAACGGCGTCGAGCAGGTGAAGGGCAACTCGCCCTACGGCGCCACCACCATCGCCGACGGCGACGGCTCGCGCCAGCCCTCCCAGGTCGAGCTCGACGGCGCCCGCTTCCAGGGCCGCCACGTGGCGGGCATCGCGGCCAAGCTCGCGGGCTAAAACACGCCTCGCTCAACGACGGCTCCCCCGCTCCCCGCAAGCGGAGCGGGGGCCAAGGGGCCGCCGCAGCTTATCGCGCCGCCGCCACGTCCTTCTGCCCGATCGCCGCGCGCACGATGCCCTCGG
>NZ_NKUI01000069.1 GCF_014845115.1 Methylorubrum zatmanii
GAGCGTGGCATGGGCCAGCAGCCGGTTCACCGCACCTTCGAGATCGCGGCCATTGGCGGTGATCGCCCGGGCGACGTAGGCGGAGACGGCGGGCGACACCTCGAAGTTGGGGTGGCTGTGACGCACCGCCTCCAGGCGGGCGGACAGGATCGAGGCGCGCAGACCCTCGTCGAGACCGCCGATCTCCACCACCAGTCCGCCGGCCAATCGCGAGCGCACTCGCTCGTCGAGGGCTTCGAGCTCGGTCGGCGGCCGGTCGGAGGCGACCACGACCTGACGCCCCGAATCGATCAGCGCATTGAGGGTGTGGCCGAACTCGGTCTGGATCGACTTGCCCTGGATGAACTGCACGTCATCGAGGATCAGGAGATCGATCGCCCGCAGCCGCTCCTTGAAGGCCAGGGCGTTCTGCGTCTTCAGGGCGTTGACGAAGCCGTACATGAAGCGGTCGGCGGTGAGGTAGATCACCCGGCGACCGGCCTCGCGGGCGGCATGGCCGGCGGCGTGAAGCAGGTGCGTCTTGCCGAGGCCGACACCCGCATGGACATAGAGAGGGTTATAGAGCGCGCCCTCGCCATCGCTGCGGGCGACCCGCTCGGCGGCGGCATGTGCCAGGGCGTTCGAGCGGCCGACGACGAAGCTCGCGAAAGTGAGCCGCGCATCGAGCGGCGCGCCGTTGAGGTCCACGGCGCCCGATTCGCCCCGGGGGGCCGCGACCTCGGCCTCGACCATCGGGCCGGGTCCCTGGAGCGCGGCCGGGGTCGCCGTGGCATGGAGCCGGTTGAGCGGCCCACTGATCGGATTCGGCTTCGCCTGGCCGCCGGGAGCGGGCCGGGCCGGGGTGGAGGCCCCCCTCACACCGACCTCGATGCGCGTCACGCTCTCGGCCTCGGCCCGGAAGGTGGTCAGCACCCGGTCGAGATAATGCGATTCGATCCAGCTCTTGAGAAAGCGGGTCGGCACGGTGAGCCGGGCCACGCCGCCCGTCACCTCTTCCAGTTCGAGGCGAGCAAACCAGCTCGCGAAGACGTCCTCGCCGAGCTCCGCCCGCAGCCGCCGCTTCACCCGCGTCCAGGCGGCGGGGACATCGACGCCCCCCCTGCCGTTTCCGCCATCGCCGTCCGCCATGCTGCCGTCGAGGTGCATCACCGTGTCTCCTCGCATCCCCAGCCGGGCGACCGGAGAGGATGCGTACGCATACGCCACACGAGAGAAGGCAACGCCCGACTCGAGGGCAGGCGGAGCCTGGAATGGTTCCGGCGCTGTCAAGAGAAACGCCGACGCCCATCGCTAAAGATGGCTGTGTATCAACAATCCTCTATCGTTCTCCTAACAGCGGGACGATCGGGGAAAACGTCGGCGCTGCCCCCGAGTCGTCAGCCTGGGGCGAAAGAGTCGAAGGGATGTCCGCAACTTGGGGACGACTCGGGGGTCCCCGGTGCTCATCTTGCAGGGCCTCCCGATCGACAACGTTTTGTTAAGTTACACGCTCGATCCGGCAGCACGCAACGGGCAACACTTCCCGGATGGTTAACGAACCGTCACCAAGGGTCCGCAGCGGTCGCGGCAAGAGGCGATTCGGGATAACGCGGCGCGATCTGTGGAGAAACGGCACGGGCCGGTGCACAACCGCAGACCGGGGGCGGGGACGCTGTCAGCCTCGGCCTTTTCCGGAAGCCACGAGCCCCCGCGATATGCCTTGCGGCGAGAAAATCTCTCAGCCACCGGCAGAAGCAGGCATGAAAAAAGCCCGGCTTTGAGACCGGGCTCGATGGATCTTCGTCATCTCAAGACCCTCTCATCGAGAGGGCCAAGGTTAGTTCCGCGACTTAGGCGGCGATCGCCTTCACGCGGGCGGAGAGGCGGGAGACCTTCCGCGAGGCGTTGTTCTTGTGAACGATGCCATGCTGAGCTGCACGCATGATCTCCGGCTCGGCGGCACGCAGGGCGGCGAGAGCCTGACCCTGGTCACCGGAAGCGATAGCCTCCTCGACCTTGCGGACGAAGGTGCGCATGCGGGAGCGGCGCGAGCGGTTGATCGCCGTACGCTTGACGATCTTACGGGTCATCTTCTTGGCCGACACGGTGTTGGCCATGGGCATCCTCGTCTGGTCGGGGCGGCAGCGACCCTAGCCCGGACGATCCGGTATCGGTCAGCGCAGCCTGATGATAAGCAAAGGCGAAACGGCCGGGCGCAGAGGTGCGGCCGGACGTGGAGGCCGCTCTATAGCGACGGCCCCGTGATCCGTCAACAAATCGTCACGCCGAACACGGCTCGCGATTTTCCTGCATTTTGTTGGTGGGTTGAGCGTTGCAAAGCGGAAAGCGATCCGCTAATCCCACGCTCAGTTCGGCGGCGGCACTGCCCCCCGACACCGCGCTGCGGTAGCTCAGTGGTAGAGCACCTCATTGGTAATGAGGAGGTCGAGAGTTCAATCCTCTCTCGCAGCACCATATATCTTCAATAACATCGATGGCGTTTTACAGAGTGTCTTCAGGCTATCGCCTGTGACCTTACTCTGAGCCTGTGACGGGTTCTCAGCACGCCCGATTCCCTCCTCCACGCCATGTCAGCGCAGCACCGAGCGATCCGCTCCGGGCGCGCCGCGAGCCTGCGCCTCCCAGATTCCGCGCGTTCAACGGGCAATGCAGCGATGGCCCGCGCGATAACCCGAACGACACGGGATCCGCTTGATCGGAGCGGGTTCCGTATCGGCAAGCCCGCGCAGCGCCTGAGCGAAGCCCAAATCCGCCGCCCCGAAGGGATAAACCGGATTTGGAACGAGTGCTCGCGGCGAGACAACGCGCCGCCGGCAGGGCATGGAGCCATTTCAGAAGAAGCAGCGCCGCCCCCTCGCGCGAACTTGACTATGCCTTTGCCCCAATCATGCCTAAGATACCCATTCAAAATTATTCGATACGCATGATCGTTGCGGGTTAATCCTTGCATTTTCTCCTGACTGCGCTCGGCACCCACGGCGACGTACTGCCTTTTCTGGCCCTAGGACAGTGCCTGACACAGCGAGGACACCGTGTGTCCCTCCACGCCCCCGAGCCGTTCAGGCTTTCCGCGGAACGGGCGGGTCTCGGCTTCGACCCCATCTGCAGCCAAGCCGAGTACGACCGGGCCCTGATCGCGTCGGATCTCTGGCATCCCCGGCGCGGCATCGCCCCGCTCTTCGAGATGACCGTGGGTGTCGCGGACAGGACCGCCCGGTGGATCGCGGCGAAGGCGGCGGAGGCACCCTGCCTCGTCGTGGCCTCGCCGAACGCGCTCGGCGCCCGCCTCGCCCAGGACCAGCACGGGGTGCCGGTCATCACGGTCCATGTCACGCCCTACCTGATCGAGAGCCGCAGCGCGGCCCCCTGGCTGCCGGGCATACCGGTCCAGGCCCTGTTACCTTCCCGCCTGCGCCACTGGCTCGGCCGGGGCGCGGACCGCTTCGTGATCGACCCGGCTGCTCTGCCTCACCTCAACGCCCTTCGTTCGCGTGCAGATCTGCCGGCGGTGAAACGGCTGCGCTTCTGGTGGAACAGCCCCTCGCGGATGATCCTCATGTTTCCCGCCTGGTACGTGCCGCCGCAGCTGGACTGGCCGGAACAGGCGGTGCAGGTCGGCTTCCCCATGGCCGACCAACTGGGCGACGCGGAGGATCTCGCCCCGGAACTGCGGGCCTTTCTCGATGCCGGACCGCCGCCGCTGGTGTTCACCTACGGCTCGGGCATGCGCCGGAGCGCCCACTTCTTCGCGGTCGCCGTCGAGATCTGCCGGCGGATGGGTCGCCGGGGCGTGCTGCTGGCCCGGGAAGAGGGACAGGTCCCGGCGAACCTGCCGGCCGACATCATCCATCTCCGCTACGCGCCACTCAGCCTGCTTCTCCCGCGCAGCGCCGCCCTGATCCATCACGGCGGCATCGGAACCGTGGCTCAGGCGCTGGCGGCGGGCGTGGCGCAGATGGTCGTGCCCGTCGCCTTCAATCACTTCGATGACGGCCGCCGCCTCGCTCGCCTGAACATCGGAACCATGCTGCGGCAGCGTGCCTTCACACCGGGGCGGGCGCAGCGGGCGATCGAGAGGATGCTCGGCTCACCCGGCATGGCGGCCGCCCGCGCGGCAGCCGCTGCACGCATGGCGGCCGATCGGGGTGCCGAGGCCGCCTGCGATGAGATCGAGCGTGTCGCGGGCACTCTTTGAGTCTCGTCGCCATCGAGAGCCCGCCTCGACCATGCTCGGCTCGGCTGGACGCGGTCGGCCTGTTGCCATAGGCGATCCTGAGCCCCGGCCTGACACGGCGATGCACGTCGGGCCGCTCTCCATCCGGCGACAACGAAAGGACGGTGTTCGGCCCCGCTCTCGAACCGGTGCCGTCTTATCGCTGCCTCGGCTTGGAACTCGGAGTTCGCTCCGGAAAGGATTCGATGAACGCCTGGGTCCATCTCGATACCGGCCTCGTGCCCGGTGGCGGCAAGAACCTCGCCCTGATGCAGCGCGGGAGCGAATTCTCGATCGTCGTCGGCACCATCGAGTTGATGAACAGCACGCGCGGCAGCTCGGAGGAGGCCTTGGCTTCCCTCACCTGCGCGCGCCTGTCCCATCGGCCAGCCGCCCGCGTACTGATCGGCGGCCTCGGAATGGGATTCACGCTCCGGGCAGCGCTGCGGAACCTCGGGCCGGATGCACGGGTCGTGGTCGCCGAGCTGGTGCCGGCGGTGGCGGCCTGGGCGCGGGGGCCGCTCGCCCCGCTCTTCGACGGGAGCCTGGACGATCCGCGGGTCGAACTGCGCGAGACCGACGTGAACCGCCTGATCCAGTCGGAAGCAGGCGGGTGGGATGCCATCCTGCTCGACGTGGATAACGGCCCGGAAGGCCTGATGCGGAAGGCGAATAACCGCCTCTACGACGAGTGGGGCCTGAAGCGCGCGGAATGGGCCCTGAAGCCCGGCGGTACATTGGGTGTGTGGTCCGGCTCGCCGGACCGGAAATTCAAGGCACGGCTTCAGCGCCTCGGCTTCACCGTCGAGGAGGTGCGCCTGCCGGCCAGTGGATCGAGCGGCCCGCGCCATGTCGTCTGGATCGCGACCCGCCCCTGACACGCCGCCCCGACACCGGCCGGTTCCTGGGAAGCGGACCGCCAGAACCGGATTTCGAGTTTCGCGAGGTTTGAACCTCCGCATGCATCGCGCAAGCGAAACAACGGCGACATTCTATCGCCAACTAACATCGAGCCACGCGCTTTCCGTAGAAACAAACGAGGCCCGAACCGGGCTCGCGGCCCTCGCTGAGGATGTTCATTCCATCCACCCAGATGCTCGCGCATATCTTTTCGGTCGAAACGATATGCCGGATAGCATAAGGCACAATTTGTCATTTGACGGATTTTCGGATAAACTTCACACATAGCGCACTGGAAAATAAGCGGCTTATTGAATAAATTCAGGAGCGTTTTCGCATCCGAGTGATCCTGTTCCCACCCGAGATCGCGGCACGAAGATGCGAAAGATTTCTTCCCTCGGCATGCGCTGCTTTCTTTTTCCCGAGACCGATGCCGACGATACAAATTTTAGAGCGTGGGACAAAAC
>NZ_NKUI01000007.1 GCF_014845115.1 Methylorubrum zatmanii
CCCACCTGCACCTCGTCGCCTTCGTCTGTCTCATGCTCAAAAAGGCCGCTCTACTCGCAGCTGGTTCATAACAGCCTCTAGGCCGCACTTCCTTCGTGCGCGAGCGCTTGGCCCCGCTCGCAATTGGGTCGCTCTCGGTGTGTTCGCACCCGTCGGCATGCTGATGCTGTTGGGGCTCATGCTGTATGACCTGAGGCAGACTGCCTGGGACAAGGCGGAGCAGACTTCGCTCAATCTTCTCCAAATCATCGAGCAGGATATCGCGCGCAATGTCGAGATCATCGATCTGTCGCTGCTCGCGGTCGTCGACAACCTGAAGGCTCCCGGAGTGACGGAGCTCAGCCCGAAGCTGCGCCAACTCGTCCTGTTCGATCGCGCCATGACCGCACGGGACCTGGGTTTGATGCTGGTCCTCGACGAGAACGGCGACAGTATCATCGATGCCAATGCCGTGCCGCCCCGTCAGGTCAACAACGCGGACCGCACCTATTTCCAGGCCCACAAGGAGCGCGCCGATCTCGGCCTCGTCATCAGCCCGCCGGTGCTCTCGCATCTGCTGAAAGTTCCGGTGATCGTGCTGAGCCGCCGCATCGACAAGCCGGACGGCTCGTTCGGCGGCGTGGTGCTGGCCAGCCTCAAGCTCTCCTACTTCACCACCCTGTTCAGACGGATCAGTCTTGGAAAGGACAGCGGGGTCAACCTGTTCCTGCGCGACGGCACTCGCCTGATGCGCCACCCCTTCGTTGAGGCCGATATCGGGGCCAACATCTCTTGGTCCCAAACATTTCGGCGTTTCCTGGAAATGCGGAGCGGCCGCTTCATCGCGGTCTCGGCTCGGGACGGTGTGGAGCGCTGCTATACCTTCACCCAGGTCGGCGATTGGCCGCTGATCCTCAATGTCGCCCTCGGAACACGGGATATCGAAGCCGACTGGTTGGAGAAGTCCTGGGGCATCGCTCTGGCCGTCGTGGTATTATGCGGCCTGACGGTGCTCTTCTCGTTGTTGTTGGGACAGCAGTTGCGCCGCAGCACCGCGATGCAGGCCGAACTGACCCGCCTCTCGCGCACCGATTCCCTGACCGGATTGCCGAACAGGCGCCATTTCGAGGAGTTTTTCGAGCGCGCCTGGAAGGCGGCCGCGCGTGAGCGCAAGCCGCTTGCCCTGCTCATCGTCGATGTGGATCACTTCAAGGGTTACAACGACCGTTTCGGCCATGCGGTGGGCGATACGGTGCTCAAGGGGATCGCCCACAGTCTGACCGCGAGCCTGCACCGGCCGCAGGATCTCCCGGCCCGCGTCGGCGGCGAAGAGTTCGTGGTGCTGCTGCCGGGGACCGATCGGGCGGGGGCTCTCCAGGTCGCCGAGCGGATTCATGCGGCGGTCGCAGGCTTCGCCCTTCCATCATCCGGGATCGCCTGCGGTACGCTCACCGTCAGCATCGGGCTCGCCGTCGGCAACGGGAAGGGGGCGACTCGGGATCTGTATGCCCGGGCCGACGCGTCGCTCTATGAGGCTAAGCGAGGCGGCCGCAACCAGACCAAATGCGCCGACGAAGCGGACGCAACTGCGGAGGAAACCGGCGCGGAGGCGCAAGGCCCGCGCGGTGCCGAGCCCATGTTCCGTAGGGCGGGCTGATACCAATCTGGTCGAGCCCTTCGGGAGGCCGGAGCTGGGCTTCGCTCAGGCGCCGCGCGGGCTTGCCGAGACGCAACCCGCTCCGATCAAGCGGAGGCCGTATCGGCCCCTGGCGGCACCGTGTGTGTCGGCCAGTTGGCCCTCGCAGCCGATGAGCTGCGAGGGCCGGTTTGGATTCGGAGATCGCGAACCCGTTCGGTCGCTGCGTTAGATCCGCGTGGTCGGGAAGACCGGCTTCGGTGCGCTGAGCAGGCCGCCGAGGAAGGCGGCGATGGCGCCGAGGATCAGGGCGATGGAGGCGTATAGGGAGCCCTGGGTCGCGACCGACTTCGCCGTCTTGGCCGCGTCCTCCGCCTGCTTCTTGGCGCTGGCCACCGCCTGCTCGTACTGCTTCTGATAATCCTGCACCTGCTGGCGGGCCTGATCGACCGGGATGTTCTGGGCCTTGGCGAGGGCGTCGGCGGCGCGGGTTTCGGCCTGCTGCTTGTCGGCGGCATCGCCCGAGAGAAGGGCGCGGACGGCCGAGACGGCGGCGTCGCGGGCGGCCTGAGGATCCTGGCCGGCGGCCTGTTCCTTCACCCGCTGCTCGACCCGGTCGATCGGGTTCGAGATCTTGCTCAGCGAGGGAGCCGCGGCCTGCGCTGCCGTCTGAACGGCGCCGCCGACGAGATTGCCGGCGCCACCGAGCGCCGAGCCGACGGTGCTGACGGCGCCGCCGACGATCCCGCTGGCGGCGGAGGTCAGCAGGTAGAGAACGACGAGCGTGGTCACCACCCAGGAGACGAAGCCGTGCAATCCGGCCACCGCCCGCAGCGGCTTGCCGGCGAGCCGTCCGGCGATCAGGCCGCCGACCAGGGAGGCGACGATGCCTGAGCCCACGAACCAGACCCCCGCGCTGATCGAGAGGTTCGATGCGGTGGGGTTGTTGGGGGCATTGACATCGACCGCGGCGAGCCCGGCGGCGACGCCGACGAGATTGATGACGACCTGCGTCACCAGCGCCGTCGCGGCGCCGGCGAAGACGGCGCCCCAGGAAACCTGATTCAGATCCACGGTTTCGCGGGCAACCGTTCGCGTGTCGTCGGCGATGACGGCCGATGTGGTGAAGCCGGGGGGATGGGCCACGCTGTTACTCCAAGTCTGTCAGTCGTCGAGGTGGAATGGCTTGCGCGATGCCCGACCCTTCGGGGCCGGGCACGGTTTTCGCTCAGTTGCGCCCGCGGACGAGCAGGCCGAGGCCGAAGCCGATCAGGCCCGCCACGATGAGGGAGGTGTGCGGCCACTCGACGGAGCGATCATGCCCCTCCTGCAGGGTGCGGCGACCCCGGTCGAAGGCATCCTCGGCGGCGTCGTAGGCCTCGTCGGCGGCATGCCGCACGGCGTCCTTGGCTTGGCCGTAGACGTTCTCGGCCCGGCCTGCGGTCTCGCGCAGGCGGCCTTCGAGGGCGTCGTCGCGGGAGCCGGTCAGGTCGCCGATGGCGCCCTGCACCTTGCCGCCCAACTCCCGAGCGGCACCCATGATCCTGTTGCTGTCGACCATTGCCGCGATCCTCGCTGATAGAGAGTCTCTTTCCGTCACCGTGGTGGGGCCGGAAATGTCTTGACGCCGGTCGCTTGTCCCGACCGGCAGCGGTGCACGAACGGATTGCGGGCAAGCAGGTTCCCGCGCCGGATCGCGGATTCACGGCCAAGTTCCGATCCTTCGTTCACGATTTCGAAGGTCGCGCTCTGCGCTTCGGCCTTCCGCTCGCGGGGCGGGCCGTTCAAATACGGTTCAAGCGGCCGAGCCTAATCGAGAGGGGCCGGCGCGGCGCCCCGCCGCCCGATGTCGGGAGATCGACATGCGTGCTTCCCATCTGCTCCGCACCCTGACTGTGCTGATCGGCCTTGCCGCGACGCCTGCCCTCGCGCAGGCGCCCAGTCCCGCCACCCCGTCCCCGGCGACGAAGCCGCCCGCTTCCGCTCCGGCCGCGACGCCGCCCGCCGCACCCAAGGCCGATGCCAAAGCCGATGCGAAAAGCGACGCCAAGGGCGCCCTTATCGACATCAACTCGGCGAGCGCCGAGGAATTGAGCCAACTCAAGGGGATCGGCGAGGCGCGCTCCGCCGCCATCGTCAAGGGCCGGCCCTACCGGGGCAAGGACGACCTCGTCCGCAAAAAGATCCTGCCGGAAGCCGTCTATGCGGGGATCAAGGACAAGATCATCGCCAAGCAGAAATAAGCTTCTCCGACACTCGCTCGGCGACAAATGGGCTTTTCGCTCGGGTCCGGCGATGATACGCGCCGCCGGACCTGTTCTTTGAAGACGCCCGCACGCGAATGTCCGCCGCCAACTCCCGGATCCGTCTCCATCGCGGCGATCTGCCGCCCGATTTCCAGCCCGGGTCGGCGATCGCCATCGATACCGAGACGCTGGGACTCAACCCGCATCGCGACCGGCTCTGCGTCGTGCAGATTTCCCGCGGCGACGGCAGTGCCGACGTGGTGCAGATCCGCCCCGGCGACCCGGAGCCCGTGCGCCTCAAGGCGATCCTGGCCGATCCGGGCGTCCTCAAGATCTTCCATTTCGCGCGATTCGACCTCGCCGTGCTGTTCAGGGCGCTCGGCGTGATGCCCGCACCGGTCTATTGCACCAAGGTCGCCTCCAAGCTCGCCCGTACCTATACCGACCGCCACGGCCTCAAGGACGTGGTGCGCGAACTCGTGGGCGTCGATCTCTCCAAGCAGCAGCAATCCTCCGATTGGGGGGCGGAGACCCTGAGCCAGGCGCAGATCGACTACGCCGCCTCGGACGTGCTCCACCTCCACGCCGCCCGCGAGCGCCTCGACCTCATGCTGGCCCGTGAAGGGCGCAGCGAGATGGCGCGGGCCTGTTTCGACTTCCTGCCGACCCGAGCCAGGCTCGACCTCGCCGGCTGGCCGGAGACCGACATCTTCGCCCATTCCTGAGGCGGGGGCCTCTGCGTCGGCGCGGGGAGCTCCGGCGATGCCCGCCTGCAACGGTCGGTCGTAACGCACTCGTGGTGAAGCGTTTCGCACTGTTTCCGGTGCGGGGGCGCACGTGGGTGCCGTTGATCATTGCCTGAAGACGAGGCCATAACTTCGCCACCGCACCGGGGCATCCGGCCGGCGGAGCGCGTTCGCGAGCGCGCCGATCCTTCAGGAACGCGATGCAGGCGGCCGACACCATCCAGACGGAGACGGATCTCCTCGCCTACGCCGCGAACGAGAATGCGCGCCGTCGCCGGGCGCATGGGCGCGCGCGCCGGCATTCCGCCCGGGTGCGGATGCTGCGCCGGCTGATCCCGGTCGCCGCCGGCCTCGCCGTGATGGGACTGGCCGCCGTGGTGCTGTGGGGGCCTCTCTCGGGCAGCGTCCCCAACGTGTCCATCGGACCGATCAGCGTCTCCGGTACCAAGGTCACCATGGAAAATCCGCGCCTGTCCGGCTTCCGCAAGGGCGAGCGCGGCTACGAGGTGGTCGCCGATGCCGCCCAACAGGATGTGCGCAAGCCGAGCATCATCGAGCTGCAGGCCATGACGGGCCACGTCGCCACCGATGACAAGGGCGGCCGCGCCTATCTCCAGGCGCAGGGCGGCGTCTTCGATTCGACCCGCGAAATGCTCAATCTCGAGAACGACATCCGCCTCTGGACCGACAAGGGCGAGGAGGTTCGCCTCTCGGTCGCCGCCGTCGATTTCAAGGCCGGCAGCCTGCGCTCGTCGAAGACGGTCACCGTCACGGTGCCGGCGGGCTCCATCGTCGCCGACACCCTCGACGTGGTCGAGAACGGCCGGGTCGTGTCCTTCGTCGGCGGCGTCCACGCCGTGTTCCACGGTGAGGAGGCCGGAACGAAGGACGGCGCCAAGGTCGCCCCCGGGACGGATGCGAAGCCGGAATCCGAGCGCATCCATACCTCTGCTGCGGAACCGCCGGAGCGAGCGCGATGAGCGCGCGTCTCGGCTGGGCGGTCGCCGCCGCTCTCGCCCTCCTTCTGGCTCAGCCCGTTGCCGCGGCCCCGGCGCCGCAGCCTGCCAAGGACGCGGGTAAGGAGACGAGCAAGGATTCCGCGAAGGAGAAGCCGGCTCCCCTCGGCACCGTCGGCGGCGGCAAGGGCCCGATCAAGATCGATGCCGACCGTCTCGATGTGTTCGACAAGGAGAACAAGGCGATCTTCGCCGGCAACGTCGTGGCCGTGCAGGGCGAGAGCACCATCCGCTGCTCCGCGATGACGGTCCATTACAAGCGCGACAAGGATAAGGATCCGGGCAAGGAGTCGAAGGATTCCGCCAAGGCGGAGACCGAGGCCGCCGACGAGGCGAAGGCCAAGGCGGCCGGGGCGCTCGGCGGCAACGGCAGCGGCATCCGCAAGGTCGAATGCGCCGGCCCGGTCACGGTGGCGCAGAAAGACCAGATCGCCACCGGCGACAACGCGGTGTTCGATCAGGTCGCCAAGCGCATCGTCCTCACCGGCAACGTCGTGCTCAGCCAGTGCCAGAACGTCACCCGCGGCTCGCGCCTCGTCTACGACATGACGACCGGCCGGGCGAACATGGATCCCGTCGCGGGCGGACGCGTCTCGGCGATGTTCGTTCCGGGGCAGGCCGGCGATGCCAAGGGCAGCGCGCCGAAGGGCTGCGCCCAGCCGGCCGTGGCGGCCAAGCCCGGCGCCAAGGGGGTGGAAA
>NZ_NKUI01000070.1 GCF_014845115.1 Methylorubrum zatmanii
TCGACGAACTGGTAGGCCCAGGGGCTCTTGATGACGTAGGGGCTGTCGCGGACGCTCAGGGGATCGCTCTCCAGGCCGGCCTGCGCGGTCGCGTCGTATCCGGCGCGGCGGGGGCACGAGCGGCATGGGGCCGGACGCTAGGGAAAGGCCCTCGACAGGTAAAGGCCGGCCGGACCATCGGCTGGGGAGCGGGGCGCGGGTGTTGCGCCGGTGCCCCGCCCGACCGGAGCGATGTCCCGATCCGATCGGAGCCGGGGTGCTCTGCGCGCCATAGCTTGTGCGCAAGTTATCGAATGCGCGCCTTGGTGCCCGTGAAAGATTCCAGAAAAATTCGGGTGTCAAAAGCCGTCTATTGAGGTGGTCGTTCTTCTCACCGGCGATCAGGCGTAGCGAAAAGATTCTTTCCGTCTTGCCTGCGCTGCGTCGGGGGCGGCCGGGGATGTCTTGTGGGTATGTGCCGGCGGCTCCACAGCCGGGCCGGAGCGAAAGGGTCAGCCGTGGAGCCTCAGCCGGAGACGGGCGCGCAGCGTCGCCATCTCATCATCGCCGGATCGGGCCGGGCGGGCACCACCTTCCTGGTCCAGGTGCTCACCGCCTGCGGGCTGGAAACCGAGTTGTCGCGCAATCCCCGCGCCGGATACGACGCGACCGCGCAGGCCGGCCTGGAGAGCGATCCCCTGAGCGTCCGCGACAGCCCCTACGTCATCAAGAGCCCCTGGGCCTACCAGTTCGTCGATCAGTTCCTGGCCGATGACGGCGTGCGGCTCGACGGGGCGATCCTGCCGGTCCGCGACCTGCGCGAGGCGGTGACCAGCCGCATTGCCCTCGAACTCGGCAGCCTCTACGCGCGGCCGGGCACCGCCTCGCTGGAGGCGCCCTGGCGGGAATTCGGAACGGTGCCGGGCGGGGTCACCTATTCCCTGGAACCGCTCGATCAGGCCCGCATCCTCGGCCACGCCTTCCACACCCTGGTGGAGCGCCTGCTCGATCACGACGTGCCGCTCTGCCTCATCAAGTTTCCCCGCTTCGCGCAGGATCCCGACTACCTGTACGGCAAGCTGCGTCCGTTCCTGCCACTTGGCCTCGACCGGGCGGGATTCGGCCGGGCGCTGGCCGGCGTGGCGGATGCGGAGAAGATTCGGGTCAGCCGCGAGCTGGGGCGGCAGAAGAGGCCGGACGCCTTGCCCTCCCTGGAGGAGGTCGAGCGCATCGCCCTCAAGCGGCAGGTCGCGGTGCTGCGTCAGAGGCTGGAGCGGGTCGAGCGGCTGTCGCGGCCGTTCCGCCTCGGCGGTCGGGCCTGGGCCAAGGGCGCGCAGGCCCTGCACGAAACCGCCTTCAGAATGCGGCGGGCGCTCAGGGGTGGGATCAACCCGAGCGAGACGAAAGCGCCGGCGATCAGATCAGACGCGTGAGGATCAGCGCCGCCATGACGGCCGGGGCGGCGGCGACCGCCATGGCCCAAGGCCAGACCGGGGCCATGCGGGAGCGGCGGTTGTCGTTGGCGGCCCGGGGTGCCGTGCGTGGGCGGACCACGTAATGCGACAGCCGAATGGTCGCCTGCTCGCGGGGCGGGCGGAAGGAGGGGGCGATCGGGCGGCGACAGATCGGCATGGCAAACGACAACAAGCGAGCCCGGCGATCCGTTCCTCTTCCCCGCCCGGTTCGCGGGGGCGATTTTGCGTCACCCCTTCGGGCCGGCGTCATCCCTTGCGGGACCGCTCACCACAGCGAAAATTCCGTGGCGAAATCCGTGCTCCGCAGCGGGCAGGCCGGGGCGGCGCAGGGTTCGGCCGGCACGGTCGAGAGCACCCCGTCCGCTCCCGCCTCGAAGCGCAGGCGCACCGGCGGATCGTCCTCCTTCGCGTAGGTGAGGCGGACCTCGAAGCGCACCGCATCGAACGCCTTGCGATCGGCATAGACGATCACGTCGCGGGAGACGGATTCGCCCGGATTGAGGTCGGAGGGCTCGCTCGGCAGATCCGTCGCGCCGGAGAACAGCACGCCCTGGCGCAGGATCGGCGGGCCGGCGCTCTCCCGGACGTAGTCGCGCGCGGCATCGACGCTCGCGCTGCCGGACAACGAAGCGCGGAAGGCGGCCTCCCGCGCCGCCGCTCCCTTCCCCTCGTCCGTGTCCGGCTCGATGAAGCGGGCCCGGATGCCGATCACGGTGTAGGTGAGCCCGAGCACGCGCACCCCCGCCTGGCCGACATTGGTGCGCGTCACCGTCGAGCGGATCGCCACCCGGTCGCCGCGCTCGCCGACCCGGACGAGATCGGTCTTCACCGAGACGGAGGGCGGGGCGAGGCCCGGCTTGATCCGCGCCTCGTAGACGAAGGTGTAGACGCCCCAGGCCCCGGCCCCGAGGATGGCCAGGGTCTGGACCAGGGTGTTGACGCCCTCCAGGCCGAGGCGGCGCCGGGCGTCTCGCGGTCTGTCTCGGGTCCCGGAGGCGGCCATGCGGTGGATTCTCCTTACAAGCGCGCTTTGCCGAAGCGGATCCGGTCCGGTGACGCGCGCGCCTCGCAACAAGGGCTCGGCGCCGGGCCCGCTCCCGAGGCGAAGGGGCGCGGCGCCAGCGGTGCCGGGGCAAACGCGAAACGCCCTTCCCCCGGCCGGGATTTTTTGGGAAGGGGTCATGTCATGACCGAGCCCTTTCCCATCCTGCTCATCGGCTCCGGCGGGCGCGAGCACGCCCTGGCCTGGACCATCGCCCGCTCGCCGCTCTGCGCGAAGCTGTTCGTCGCGCCCGGCAATCCCGGCACGGCGCGGCACGGCGAGAACCGGTCGGATCTCCCGGTCTCCGACCATGCCGCCGTGGTCGCCTTCTGCAAGGCCGAGGGCATCGGGCTGGTGGTGGTGGGGCCGGAGGCGCCGCTGGTGGCGGGCCTCGTCGACGACCTGACCGCGGCCGGCATCCCCGCCTTCGGGCCGACCAAGGCGGCGGCCCAGCTCGAAGGCTCGAAGGGCTTCACCAAGGAGCTGTGCGCCGAGCACGGCATCCCCACCGCCGCCTTCGCCCGCTTCACCGCGCTCGCACCGGCGCTGGCCTATCTGCGCGCGGGGGCTGCGCCGATCGTGGTCAAGGCCGACGGGCTCGCCGCCGGCAAGGGCGTGACGGTGGCCGAGACCCTCGACGAGGCCGAGGCCGCCGTCCGGGCGATCCTCGATGGCAGCGAGGGCGGCGCCCTCGTGATCGAGGAATGCCTGTTCGGCGAGGAGGCGAGCTTCTTCGCTCTCTGCGACGGCACCCGCGCCATCCCGATCGGCACGGCGCAGGACCACAAGCGCGTCCATGACGGCGATCGCGGCCCCAATACCGGCGGCATGGGCGCCTATTCACCGGCCTCCATCGTCACCCCGGAGATCGCGGCGGAGGTGATGGCGCGGATCATCGAGCCGACCCTGGCCGGCATGGCCGCGCGGAAGACGCCGTTCTCCGGCATCCTCTATGCCGGGCTGATGCTGACGGACGAGGGGCCCAAGCTGATCGAGTACAACACCCGCTTCGGCGACCCGGAAGCGCAGGTGCTGATGCCGCGCCTGTCCGGCGATCTCGTGCCGGCGCTGCTGGCGGCGGCCCGGGGCGACCTGTCCGGGATCGATATCGGCTTCGATGCCTCCCGCGCGGCCCTCACGGTGGTGATGGCGGCCCAGGGCTATCCCGGCGCGGTCACCCGCGGCACGGAGATTCGCGGCGCCGAGGCGGTCCAGGACGAGGGGATCGTGGTGTTCCAGGCCGGCACCCGCCGGGAGGGCGAGCGCCTGCTCGCCGATGGCGGCCGGGTGCTCGCGGTCACGGCTTTGGGCGCCAGCGTGCGGGAGGCGCAGGAGCGCGCCTATGCGGCGGTGGCGCGGATCGACTGGCCGGAGGGCTTCTACCGCCGCGACATCGGCGGCCGCGAGGTCGCCCGCGAGGCGGGCGACGCGCGGACCTGATGCCCGATTTCCTCGACCTCGCCTTCGCCGCCGCCCGTGAGGCGGCCGCTTCCGGCGAGGTTCCGGTCGGCGCGGTGGTGGTCCGCGACGGCGTGGTGCTGGGCGTGGCCGGCAACCGGCCCCGCGCCCTGTCCGACCCCACGGCCCATGCCGAGATCCTGGCGATCCGGGCGGCCTGCACGGCCCTCCAGGACGAGCGCCTGACGGGCTGCGACCTCTACGTGACGCTGGAGCCCTGCCCGATGTGCGCGGGCGCGATCTCGTTCGCCCGCATCCGCCGGCTCTACTATGCGGCCTCCGACCCAAAGGGCGGCGGTGTCGAGCACGGCCCCCGGGTGTTCAACCAGCCGACCTGCCACCACGCGCCGGAGGTCTATTCGGGGTTTCGCGCGGGCGAGGCGGCGGGATTGCTTCGGGAGTTTTTCGCGGGTCGGCGCGGGCGGGACGGCACGCCCTGAAACGGGCTCGGCCAGAACCGCCCCCATCGTCACGCGTTCGGAGATCGTCCCACCACGCCGCACGGAGCCCCGCCCATGGTCCCGACCTACCAGCGCGCCCTGATCGTCGGCGCCGGCCCCGGTCTGAGCGCTTCGCTGGCGCGCCTGTTCGCGGCCGAGGGGCTGAAGGTCGGGCTCGCCGCGCGCCATGTCGAAAAGCTCGCCGGGCTCGCCGAGGAGACCGGCGCGGTGGTCCATGCCTGCGACGCCACCGATCCCGGCGCGGTCGAGGCCCTGTTTCCCCGCCTCGAACCGGCCCTGGGCGGATCGCCCGACATCGTGGTCTACAATGCCAGCGGCCGGCTGCGCGGGGCCACCGTCGCGCTCGATCCCGAGGCGGTGGCCCAGGCGCTCATGGTCTCGGCCTATGGCGGCTTCCTCGTGGCCCAGGCCGCCGCGCGCCGCATGCTGCCGCACCGCCACGGAGCGATCCTGTTCACCGGGGCCTCGGCGAGCGTGAAGGGGTTCGCGCAATCCGCCCCCTTCGCCATGGGCAAGTTCGCCCTGCGCGGCCTCGCCCAGAGCCTCGCCCGCGAGTGGCAGCCGCAGGGCATCCATGTCGCCCATGTGGTGATCGACGGCGCCATCCGCTCCGCTTCCCGGCCCGACCCGGAGGGGCAGTCCGACGCCACCCTCGATCCCGACGCCATCGCCAAGAGTTACCTCGCCCTGTTGCGCCAGGACCGCAGCGCCTGGACCGACGAGATCGCCCTGCGGCCCTGGGTGGAGCGGTTCTGACCTCTCCTCCCAAATCCGGTCGATCCCTTCGGGATGGCGGATGTCGTCCTCGCTCAAGCGCCGCGCGGGCTGGCCGATCCGGTTTCCGCTTGAAGCGAGCGGAGACCGCAATCACGCCGCGAGGAAGTCCTGCAGGGCGCGCAGCGTCGCCTCCGGGGCCTCCTCGGCCATGAAATGGCCGGAGGCGATCGACGCGCCCTCCGCCTTCGGCGCGAAGGTCCGCCGCCACGCCGCCAGCGCGGTCTCGGGCTTGTCCCTGTCGAGATAGGCCTCGCTCGCCAGCACGAGCACCGGCATCGGAAGGGTGCGGCCCGCGGCGAGGTCGTCGCGGTCGGCAGCCCGGTCCGGCCCCTCGGCGCCGCCCGCCCGGTAATCCTCGCACATCGCGTGGATGCGCTCGGGGACGGCCCAGGCCTGACGGTAGAGGGTGAGCGCCCGCGGGTCGAAGGCGGACAGGTCGTGCGCGGCGCTCCAGTCGCGCAGCAGCCCCTCGAAATAGCCGTCCGGGTCGCGGCGGATGACCTCCTCCGGTTCCGGCGCCGGGCGCGCCAGGAACGGCCAGTGCGGATTGGCGCCCGGCTTCGCCGCGATCCGCTCCCACTGCACGTCGGTCGGCACGATGTCGAGGAGCGCCAGACGCGCGATCCGCTCCGGCGCGTCGAGGGCGAGCCGGTAGCCGACCCGCCCGCCGCGGTCATGGCCGGCCAGGGCGAAGCGGACATGGCCGAGCCGCTCCATCACCGCGACGATCTCGGCCCCGAGCCGCCGCTTGGCATAGGCATTCTCGCCGTCCCGTGAGGCAGGTGCCGCCGACCAGCCATAGCCCTTCAGGTCGAGGGCGATCACCCGATGCGTCGCGGCCAGGGCCGGGGCCAGCCGGTGCCACATGGCGTGGCTCTGGGGAAAGCCGTGCAGGAGAAGCAGCGGCGGCGCCTCCGGCGCGCCCCCGGCCCGGCCGAACCAGCGGCCCGCCGGCCCCTCGATCCAGAGCGGCTCGAACCCCGGAAACAGATCGTCGCCTTCCGCCATCGGTCCGTTCTCCAGCCTTGCCAAGATGCCTGCCAAGATTCTTGCCAAGATATGCCGGCAACAACGGCCCGCCGCCGGGATGGCTCCGAACAGGGCTTTGGGGAAGCGCTGCGAGGCCGGTGAAGCCGCTCCGGAGAGGCAAGAAGGTTTGCCTGATTTGGCAGCAGTCCCGTGCCCATCTCGGAACAGAGCTTTTGAGCGATTGCTCTTGGCTGTGCTGCTCGAGCGGTAAGTGCCCATGATGTGCCTACATCATGGGCAAGACGAATTCTTTACACTTCGCGCGGATGGTCGGTCGAGTCTGCGGTGTTGCCATGCTCCTGAACGATCTTGAAGAATTGACGCGAATCGCCTTCGACTGGCTTTGGGAGACCGATGCCGAGGATTGCTATCGCTATCTCTCGGCGGGTGCCGAGCGGTTCCTGGGCCGCCCGCCCGAGAACATGATCGGCCTTCCACGCGCGTCCTTCGCCTGGCAGGAGGATGCTGCGGCCCTGGCCGCCTACCGGGAGGCGCTCGCCGCCCGCACGGGCTTTCGCGAACTCATCTTCGTCTACCGGCATCCCGACGGCACGCCGCGCTGGTTCGAGATCAGCGGCAGCCCGCATGTCTCGCCGGAGGGGACCTTTCTCGGCTACCGGGGCGTCGGCAGCGATGTCAGCGAACGGCACCGGACCCGTTGCGCCCTGGTCGAGGCGCATGCCCAGCTCAGCGAGCAGAACCGGCGCTTCGACGCGGCCCTGGAGAACATGAGCCAGGGCCTGTGCATGTTCGACGCGGAGCACCGCCTGCTGGTGTGGAACCGGCGCTACCTGGAGATCTTCGACTTGCCCGGGGAGATGCTCCGGGTCGGCATGAGCCAGCGCGCGATCATCGAGGCGCTGGTGACGCTCAAGCGTTACAAGCCCGGCGCGACGGTCGATTCGGTGAGCGAGGGCACGCGCACCTCGCTCCTCGGCGACGGGCTGAAATCCGTGCTGCGCGAATTGGCGGATGGGCGCGTCATCGCCGCGACCCACCGGCCCATGGCCGGCGGCGGCTGGGTGGCGACCTTCGAGGACGTCACCGAGCGGCGGCGCAACGAGGCGCGCATCATCCACATGGCCCGGCATGACGGGCTCACCGATCTGCCCAACCGCACCTCCCTGCGCGAGATCGGCAGCGAATGGATCGAGGCGCTGCGGGCGAGCGAGGGAGGGCGTCTCGCCGTACTCTGCCTCGACCTCGACCGCTTCAAGCCGGTCAACGACAGCTTCGGCCACGCGGTGGGCGATGTCCTGCTGCGGGCGGTGGCCGAGCGGCTGCGGGCGCATTTGCGCGGGCGGGACGTCGTGGCCCGGCTCGGCGGCGACGAGTTCGCGGTGCTCTCCCGCGTCGAGGATGCGGCCGGCGCCGTGGCGCTCGCCGAGCGCCTGATCGACGTGGTCGGCGCGCCCTACCGGTTCGACGGGATCACCGCCGAGATCGGCATGAGCGTCGGCATCGCCCTCGCCGCATCCGAGGAGGGCCATGGCGGGCGGGACATCGAGCGCCTGCTCAAGGAGGCCGATCTCGCGCTCTACGAGGCGAAGGCCGAGGGGCGCGGCACCTTCCGCCTGTTCGAGCCGCAGATGGACGAGACCGTGCGGGAACGGCTCCATCTCGAGCGCGAACTGCGCGAGGCGCTTCAGGCCGACCGTTTCGAGCTGCATTACCAGCCGCTCGTGGACCTCTCCGACAACCGCATCACCGGCATGGAAGCGCTGGTGCGCTGGCGTCATCCCGAGCGTGGTCTGGTGAGCCCGGCCCTGTTCATCCCCCTGGCCGAGGAGACCGGGCTGATCGTGCCGCTGGGCGAATGGGTGCTGCGGCAGGCCTGCCGTGACGCCGCCGGCTGGCCGGACGGGATCAGCGTCGCCGTCAACGTCTCGCCGATTCAGCTGCGCCATCGCGGCTTCGCCCAGAGCGTGCTCGCGGCGCTGGCCACCAGCGGTCTCGTCGCCACGCGGCTGGAACTGGAAATCACCGAGAGCGTGCTCCTCGACGATACCGAGGCGAACCTGGAGACGCTCCACACCCTGCGCAAGCTCGGCGTGCGGATCTCGATGGACGATTTCGGCACCGGCTATTCCTCGATCAGCTATCTGCGCCGCTTCCCCTTCGACAAGATCAAGATCGACCGCTCCTTCGTGCGCGACTGCGCCGCGCAATCCGAGGCCGGCGCGATCATCCGCGCCATCGTCAGCCTGGGGGCGAGCCTCGGCATCACCACCCTGGTCGAGGGAGTCGAGACCGAGCCGCAACTCGCCACCGTCCGGGCGGAGGGCGCGCAGGAGGTGCAGGGCTATCTGTTCAGCCCGCCCCGGCCGGCTGCCGAGATCGCCGCCCTGCTCGAAGCCGGCACGTGCCCCGGCGGGGACGGCGACCGGACGATGGCCGCCTGAGCCCGATCCCCGCCCGTCCGGGGTGGGCCGTTCTCGGAACAGGCGGCTGGAGGCCGTCGTTGCTCTTCTGAGGATCCGCTGCGCGGGACGCTGGCGCCGCTGCGAGGCCCCGCGCCCAGGGCGGACCCGTCGTGATGAAGAGGCCGGGACACCGCCCTCCCATGCTGCCGAAAACCTGACCCCGGCCCATTGTTTTCGGCACCATCGGCGGAACGATTCGGGGAGCTTGGCAATTTTCCAAGCCAAGACAGGCTTTCGAGACATCGTCCGAAACGGACATCAGGAGGATACCATGATCGGTTGGGCCGTTACCTTTCTCGTCGTCGCCCTGATCGCCGCGCTGCTCGGCTTCGGCGGCATCGCCGGCACCGCCATGGAGGCGGCCAAGATCGTGTTCTTCGTCGCCATCGCGCTGTTCCTGATCTCGGCGGTGATGGGCGCGGTGCGCGGGCGCTCCCCGCGGCTGTAACGGCGCAGCGTCGCAGGACGCGACAGACGAGGCGGCCCTGGCGGGCCGCCTTTTCCTTTTGTGCGCCCGATTGGTCTGATAAGGGGCGCGGATGACCGACATTCCAGATTCCCCCCCGGCCGCGCCCGCGGACCAGCCCGCCGCGCCCGAGGGCGAGCGCATCGCCAAGGCCATCGCCCGCGCCGGCATCGCCTCCCGCCGCGACGCCGAGGCCCTGATCGAGGCCGGCCGCGTCACCCTCAACGGCCAGGTGCTCACCTCGCCGGCCATCAACGTCACCG
>NZ_NKUI01000071.1 GCF_014845115.1 Methylorubrum zatmanii
CCAACAGCCCCCAAACATTCCCCCCTTGGCGGACGGGAATCGGGGGCCCGACAAAGCCGCCCCCCCCCCGCGGCCTGGCCCAAGTTACCGCGGGCCGACCATCGACGTGACCCGCCGCTCCATCGAGGAGACGGCCGCCGCGATCCTCGACCTCTACCGCGAGCACCGCCTGAAATTCATCGCGACCTGAGGGCGGGAGCATGGGGGAGGGGGACTACGCGGCGGCCGACCTGCGCGAGACCGTTCAGGCCGGGCGCGGGCGCTGCACCGATCTCAGCCTGTCCTACCGGGACTGGATGCCGCCGCCCGACCTCCTGATCGGGGCAGTCACGCCCGATCTGCTGCGGGCCTATCACGCCGAGACCACCGTGCTCGGGGCGAGCCTCTACGAGGTGCCGCGGGCGGAGGTGGCGGAGGAGGGCGTCGTCATCCTCGACGGCGTGTTCCAATCCGGCGCCCAGCTCAACGTCTTCCCCGTGGTCGCCGAGGCGCATCACCGCGCCATCGCCGCCCGGCTCGCGGGCCTGCGGCGGGTGACGGTCGAGGATCCGGTCGTGCTGCTCACCGGCATGGGCCACCAGATGTACGGCCACTGGCTGGTGGATTTCCTGCCCAAGCTGTTCCTGCTCCACCGTGCCGGCCACGATCTCGCGCGCCTGCGCTACCTCCTGCCCGCCGACACCCCGGCCTTCGCGCGGGTCTGGCTCGGCCTCCTCGGCATCGGCGAGGACCGCCTCGTCGTCTACGAGCGGGAGCGGGAGGTCGCCGCCTGCCGCCGGCTCCTGGTGCCGACGGCCCTGCGCTTCGTCAGCCGCGCCTCACCGCTGATGCGGGAGGCGCGGCGTTTCCTGCTGGAGCGCGCCTTTCCCCGCCCGCGTTGGCGCCCGGGCCGGCGCGCCGAGCCCCGGGGCTTCCGAAAAATCCTGATCTCCCGCTCGGACAATGCCGACACGAAGAACCGCCGGACCCTGGCCGAGCGGGCCGCCTTCGAGGCGGCGGCCCTGGCCCGCGGCTTCGAGCAGGTCCGGCCCGAGCGGATGAGCGTGCCCGAACAGGTCGCCCTGTTCCGCTCCGCCGCCACGATCCTGGGGGAATACGGCTCGGGGCTGCACGGCTCCCTGTTCGCGCCGGTGGGGACGAGCGTGATCAGCCTGCGCGACAACGGGCTCGACCTCGGCTTCCTGCAAAGCTCCCTCGACCATGCGCTCGGCCATGCCGGCGGCTACGTGATCGGCTCGGCGCGCTCGGAAGACGGGTTCTTCTCCGTGGCGCCGCAGGATATCGACTTCCTGTTCGACTAGCTCGACTGGCGCGGCCTGCGCTGAGGAGACCCGCCCGGTGACCGCTGCCCCGCCCTCTCCCTGGCTCCCCGCCGAGCCGCTGCTCCTCGCCTCGGCCAGCGCCACGCGGCGCGACCTCCTGGCCGCTGCCGGCCTGCCGGTGGAGACCGCGCCGGCCCGCATCGACGAGCGCGCCCTCGAAGCGGAGAGCGCCGGCCTGACCCCACCGGAGCTGGCGCGGCGGCTCGCCCTCGCCAAGGCGGAGGAGGTCGCCGCCCGCCATCCCGGCCGCATCGTCATCGGTGCCGACCAAGTGCTCGCCTGCGACGGCCGCGTGTTCCACAAGCCGGCGGATCTGGACGGGGCACGGACCCATCTCGCCCGGCTCCAGGGCCGGACCCACGCGCTTCATGCGGCGGTGGCGATCCTGCGCGACGGAGCCCGCGAGGATTTCGTCGAGACCGCGCGGATGACCATGCGTCCCCTCGATGGGGCGGCCATCGATGCCTATCTGCGTCTCGCGGGCAAGGCGGTCACCACCTCGGTCGGCGCCTACCAGCTCGAGGGACTCGGCATCCACCTGTTCGAGCGGATCGAGGGCGACCACGCGACGATCCTCGGCCTGCCGCTCACGCCGCTGCTCGCGCGGCTGCGGGGCATGGGTCTGCTGGCGTTCTGAGAGGGCTTGTTCATCACCACGGAGATCTTGTCTCTCCCACCCGCGTCCTCATCCTGAGGTGCGACCGCAGGGAGCCTCGAAGGAGGGCTCCAGGGATCGCAGTGATTTCCGGAACCCTCCTTCGAGGCCGCTTCGCGGCGCCTCAGGATGAGGTTGAGAGGGGAATGAAATTCGTCGAACAGGCTTTGAGCGGCACCGAAGACGGCGAGGGACGATGCACGACCACCGGCACGACCATGCCCACCCCCATGACGAGGATCACGCCGGGCATGGGCATGGCGAACACGATCACGGCGGATCCGGTCACGGGGGCCACGGTCACGTCCATGCCCCGAAGGATTTCGGCAGAGCCTTCGCCTTCGGCATCTCGCTCAATCTCGGCTTCGTCGTCGTCGAGGCGGTCTACGGTTGGCTGTCCAACTCCATGGCCCTGGTGGCCGATGCCGGCCACAACCTCTCCGACGTGCTCGGGCTCGCCGCCGCCTGGATCGCCGCCATCCTGGTGAAGCGGGCGCCCTCGGCACGCTTCACCTACGGCCTGCGCGGCTCCTCGATCCTGGCCGCCCTGTTCAACGCGGTGGTGCTCCTGGTGGCGACCGGCGGCATCATCGTCGAGGCGCTGCAGCGCCTGTTCCATCCGGAGCCGGTCGCCGGCACGACGGTGATGGTGGTGGCCGGCATCGGCATCCTCATCAACGGCTTCACCGCCTGGCTGTTCGCCTCCGGATCGAAGGGCGACATCAACATCCGCGGCGCCTACCTGCACATGGTCGCCGACGCGGCGGTCTCGGCCGGCGTGGTGCTCGCCGGCCTCGTCATCCTCGGCACCGGCTTCGACTGGATCGACCCCCTGGTCAGTCTCGTCATCGCCGCGCTCATCATCGTGGCGACCTGGGGCCTGCTGCGCGACAGCGTGGCGATGTCGCTCGCGGCGGTGCCGCCCGGCATCGACCCGGAGGCGGTGCGCGCCTGCCTCGCCGCCCGCCCCGGCGTCAGCGGCTTGCACGACCTGCACATCTGGCCGATGAGCACCACCGAATCCGCGCTCACCGCCCATCTCGTCCTGGCCGGGGCCGCCCCGGACCGGCTCTTCCTCAAGGAGGCGGCGGACGAACTGCGGCAGCGTTTCGGCATCGCCCACGCGACGATCCAGATCGAGATCGAGGGGGAGACCGCCTGCACCCTGCCGAAAGGCTGCGTGGCGTGAGGCTTTTCCCTTTTCCAGGCGCGCTCAGCGGCAGGATGTCATGACAACCAAGGCTTTCGTCGTCGGCCACCCGATCGCCCATTCCCGCTCGCCGCTGATCCACGGCCACTGGCTCGCCGCGCACGGCCTCGACGGCAGCTACGAGCGCATCGACGTGGCGCCCGAGGAGTTCGAGGCCTTCTTTCACGGGCTGCCCGGCTCCGGCTTCGCCGGCGGCAACGTCACGATCCCGCACAAGGAGACGGCCTTCCGGCTGGCGCATACGCTGACCGCGCGGGCTCGGACAATCGGGGCGGTGAACACCCTGATCGTCGAGGGCGACCGGGTTCTCGGCGACAACACCGATGCGCCGGGCTTCATCGCCCATCTCGACCAGAGCCTCGGGGAGGGCTGGCCCGAGCGCACCGGCCGGCACGCGCTGGTCCTCGGTGCGGGCGGCGCGGCCCGGGCCATCGTCGTCGGGCTGGTGGAGCGCGGTTTGAGCGTGCGCGTCGCCAACCGCAGCCCGGAGCGGGCGCGGACGCTCGCGGCGCTCGATCCCGACCATGTCGCGGCGTTGCCCTGGGAGGCCGTGCCGGAGGTGCTCACCGAGACCGGGCTTCTCGTCAACACCACCTCCCTCGGCATGGCCGGGCACCCACCGCTCGATCTCGATCTGACCCCGCTTCCCGACCGCGCGGCGGTGGCCGACATCGTCTACGTGCCCCTGGAAACGCCGCTGCTCGCCGCGGCGCGGGCGCGGGGACTCGCGGCGGTGGACGGACTCGGCATGCTGCTGCACCAGGCGGTGCCGGGCTTCTCGGCCTGGTTCGGCCTGCGCCCCGCCGTGACGCCGGAGCTGCGGGATAAAATCGTCGCGGATCTTCTCCGGACATGAGCGCGCCGGAGGACAAGCCCCGGCGTCCCACGGTGCTGGGCCTCACCGGCTCCATCGGCATGGGCAAGTCGGCCACCGCCGCGATGTTTTCCGCGCGCGGGGTGCCGGTCCACGATTCCGATGCGGCGGTCCACGCCCTCTACGGACCGCAGGGTGCGGCGGCGCGGGCTATCGGCGCGGCTTTTCCCGGTACCGTGACCTCCGACGGCGCGGTCGACCGCCCGGCCCTGCGGGCGGCGGTGCTCGGCGATGCCGGCAAGCTCGCCCGGCTGGAGGCCATCGTCCATCCCCTGGTCCAGGCCGAGAGCCGCGCCTTCCTCGCGCGCCATGCCGACGCACCGCTGGTCGTGCTCGACATCCCGCTCCTGTTCGAGACCGGGGCGGAGGCGCGCTGCGATGCGGTCCTCGTCGTCACCGCTCCGCCCGAGGTACAGCGCGCCCGGGTCCTCGCCCGCCCCGGCATGGACGAGGCGGCCTTCGCCGCGATCCGCGCCAAGCAGATGCCGGATGCCGAGAAGCGCAGGCGGGCGGATTTCCTGATCGACACGAGCCGCGGCTTCGACCACGCGGAGGCGGAGGTGGCGCGGATCGTCGAGGAACTGGCGCATCGGAACCCGGACGCGCGCCGATAGCATCGGCGCGGGTTAACCCATCCTTCGCTGTCCGGTACGAGGCTGTGCCCTTGCTTGGGACCGGAACACGACATGCTGCGCGAGATCGTCCTCGATACCGAGACCACCGGCACGGATGCCAAGAATGGCGACCGGCTGATCGAAATCGGCTGCGTCGAGCTGATCAACCACGTCCAGACCGGCGCCTACTACCACCAACTCATCAACCCGCAGCGGCCGGTTTCCGAGGGAGCCTTCGCGGTCCACGGCATCTCGGACGCGATGCTGGCCGACAAGCCGGTCTTCGCCGACGTGGTGGACGCCTTCGTCGCCTTCTGCGGCGATGCGCGGCTGGTGATCCACAACGCGCCGTTCGATGTCGGCTTCCTCAACATGGAGTTCGCCAAGCTCGGGCCGGCCGCTCCGCCGCTCATCGTGCTGGAGGACGTGGTCGACACCCTGCTGCTCGCCCGCCGCAAGCATCCGGGCGCGGCCAACAATCTCGACGCCCTGTGCAACCGCTACGGCGTCGATACGACCCGCCGGGTCAAGCACGGCGCCCTCCTCGACGCGCAGATCCTGGCCGAGGTCTATGTCGAACTCCTCGGCGGCAAGCAGACCAGCCTGGGTCTCAGCATCGCCGAGCCGGCTGGGAGCGTGGCGGTGGAAGCGGTGGCCGATTCGGGTCCGATTGCCCCGCGCGCGATGCGCAGCCGGCTGACGGAGGATGAGCGCCTGCGGCATGTCAGCTTTGTCGAGAGTCTGGGAACAAACGCCGTCTGGCGCGACTATCTGGAGCCGTGACACGGCACAGACCTCTCTCAAGTCCCTGCCGGGACGTGATCTTCTTTCCCGGGCCGAAATGATTGTCCGGGGTCGGCACCCTCGCCGACCCGAAGCCTGCGGCAATGCGCAGGGATTGTTTTGCTGCAATGCAAAAAGTTTCATCTTGCGGCGCAACATAAGCCTTCCCATACCATCCCTGTGGATGGCGCGGGGATGGGCGCAATGATGGATGTGATGCAGGACAGCCGGCACGAGGCTCCGCTGGCGATGACGCTCGGGGCCAAGTTGGCGGCCAAGCCCGGTGACAGTGAGAAGATCACGGTCAATCTCGGCTTCGTCGATCTCGGCCATGTCGACCTGCTGGTTTCGGAAGGCGTCTATGCCAACCGCAGCGACTTCATCCGCACGGCCATCCGCAACCAGATCGAGCGGCATGCCGACATCACCCGCCAGTCGGTGGCCCGCAAACCGATCGAGTTCGGCCTGCGCCGCTACGGGCGCGTGGAGCTGGAGGCGGCGCTGGCTGCCGGCATCCGGCTCGAGATCCGTGTCCTCGGCCTCGCGGTGATCGCCGACGACGTGTCCGCCGACCTCGCCAGCGCGACGATCGCCTCGATCGAGGTGCTCGGCGGCTTCCAGGCGAGCCCTGCGGTGAAGCGGGCGCTGGCCGGCCGCCTGTTCTGAACCCCGACCGACCCCTTCCTCGTGACCCGCTGCGCTCGTGCGGCCCGTCGCCGACCCGGAAAGCGAGACTTTGCATGACCGATCACTCCACCACCCTCCTCGCGGACATGGCCGAGGCGACGCGCCTGACCCGGGCCGGACGGCTCACCGAGGCGACCGCCCTGATCCAGCGCAGTCTGGTCGCTTCGGGCCTGACCCCGGAGGCGACGTCACGGAGCGAGGCAGCGGCAGCGGATTTCGCGGTCCCACGGCTCGAAGCGGGGAATGAGGCGGGCCATGCGGCGCTGATCCCCGAGCGGCTGCGCGAGAACATCGACCAGATGATGCAGGGCCTGCGCACCCTCGCGCCCTCGTTGAAGGGGCTGGTAGGCGGCGGCCTGCACGCCCCGGCGCCCGGCGAGGCGCCGGAGGACGGCCAGTTCGTCGAGCGCAGCTTCTCCAACGCGGCCGGCGCGCGGGACTACAAGCTGTTCATCCCGAGCCCCCGCAGCGGAAGCCGACCGCTGGTGGTGATGCTGCATGGTTGCACGCAATCGCCGGACGATTTCGCGGCGGGCACCCGCATGAACCGGCTCGCCGAGGAAGAGGGGATCTACGTCGCCTATCCGCGTCAGTCCCGCCGGGCCAACGCTCAGAAATGCTGGAACTGGTTCGAGCCCGGCGATCAGGGCCGGGAGATGGGGGAGGCCGGGATCGTGGCCGGGCTGGTCCGCGCCCTCTGCGCCGAGCATCCGATCGACCGGAGCCGCATCTACATCGCCGGCCTCTCGGCGGGCGGGGCGGCGGCGGCGAATATCGCCAGGGCCTATCCGGACCTGTTCGCGGCGGTCGGCGTGCATTCGGGTCTCGCCGCCGGTTGCGCCCGCGATCTGCCCTCGGCCCTCTCGGCCATGCGCGTCGGTGCGCCGGGGGCGCCGCCTCCCGGCGGTGCCTCCGGTTTCGGGGCTGGCTCGGTGGCGCAGGGCCTGCGCGTGCCGACCATCGTCTTCCACGGCGAGGGCGACGGCACCGTCCACCCGCGCAATGCCGAGGCCGTGCTGGCCCAGGCCGGCATCGCCGAGCTGACGCCGCAGCGGGACAGCGGCAGGACGGAAGGGGCAGGGTCCGGCCACACCTATACCCGCACGCGCTATGCCGACGAGGCCGGCCAGGTGCAGGTCGAAGCCTGGTCGATCCAGGGCGCGGGCCATGCCTGGTCCGGCGGCAGCCCGGAGGGCAGCTACACCGATCCGGGGGGACCGGACGCCTCGCGGGCGATGGTCGACTTCTTCCTGAGCCACAGCCTGCCGGGCCGGCAGGGCTGAGCGACTACCGGGTCCGGGCGGCGAGCGCGGCCGCGAGGCCGTCCGGATAGAGGGCGACCCCCTCCGGCAGGGCCTCCGGCCGGAACCAGCGCGCCGTGCAGGGCGTGCCGCTGTCCTCGGCGAAGGCAATCGCGTCGCGGTCGTAGAGGGCCGCGTCGTGCAGGCGGACGGGGGCGGCGAACAGGATCTCGTGGCCCAGCGCGCCTTCGTGGCGATAGAGGTTCTCGAACACCGCCCAGGGGCCGGTGATCGTCACCCCGCAGCCCAGCTCCTCGCGGAACTCCCGCTCCAGGGCCTGTTCGCGGGTTTCTCCGAACTCGATGCTTCCACCCGGCGGCCGGACGCCCTTCACCCGGCCGCGGTCGTCCAGCACCTCCACGGCCAGAACGGCGTCGCCGCGCCAAGCCAGACCGATCACCTTGGCGCGGATCTGCTGCGGCGGACGCCATGTCGGGGTCGGTAGGTTCGTCATTCGTCGTCCCGTCCTCTCGCGGCGGCCTCGGCCAGGGCCGAACGCCACGCCTCCCAGGCCGCCGCCTCGGCCGAGACCGTCACCGCCGGCGGGCGCGGCAGCACCAGGGCGGCGGCGAGATCCCCGCCCGCGAGGCTCAGACCGCGATATTGCGCGAAATGCGCGAAAGTGACGGAGAGCCCCGCTGCGTCCCGCTCGACGCCGCCCAGGGCGAGGCAATCGAGCGGCACCGTCAGACCGCAGCGCAGGGCCTTGGACAGGGCCTCCTTCAGGCACCAGAGCCGGGTCAGCCGTTCGGCCTCCGGCGCCGCGAGGCGGGTAGCGAGGCGCTCGCGCTCGGCGGGCGTCGTCTGGTTCGTGAGCAGCTCGATATGGGCCTCCCGGATCCGCTCCAGATCGATCCCCATCGGACAGGCTTCGGGGAAGGCGACCGCCACGGCGACCGGGCCGGCATGGGACAGGCTGATGCCGAGCGCGCCGACTCCCTCGCCGGAGACGACCGGCTGCTCCAGCACGCCGGGCCGGATCGCCACCGCCCGCGGATCGAGATCGGGATGCAGAGCGGCGATGGCGCGCTTGGCCGCGTAGCGCCCGATCAGCAGGCCGTGGCGGCGGCGGGCATGGAGGCGGTCGGCAAGCAAAGCCTCCTCATCCGCATGGAGGAAACCGCCGCGATGGGCGTCGAGCCAGTCGAGGGGCGCGCTCGCCAGCGTCAGGGCGGCCTGGAGCCGTCCCGCCCGTGGGGATTCGAGCGCGAAGCGCAGGCTCCGCACCAGCGGGGCCGAAGCCTCCGGTCCTGCCGCGCTGTCGGCGCTGTCCTCACCCGTCATGGCCCATGCCGTGCTGGAGGCGTTGTCTTCCGACCCACCCTGATGGCGGGATTCCGAGGGGCTTGCCCTGCGAACCCCGAATCTCGGGCATGCGGAGTATGATCCCTCACCGCTCCCTGTCGAAGCGGAAGGCCTGCGGTACGCGCGTCATGCCGATGGCTTCGTAATAGCCCTCGATGCCGGGCGCGGCGGTCAGCAGCAGGCTGACCTCGGGGCCGGCCGCCGCCCGCGTCTCCGCGATCAGCCGGCGGCCGATGCCCCGGCCCTGGACGTCGCGGGCCACGGCGAGGTCGGAGAGATAGGCGCAGAAGGCGAAGTCGGTCAGCGTGCGGGCCACACCGACGAGCCGCCCGTCGAGCCGGGCGGTGACGATCAGGTCGGAGGCCGCCAGCATCCGCCCGAGCCGTTCGAGATCGTCGGCCGGCCGGCGCGGGGCGAGGCCGGAGGCGACGAGGACGCCTTGGAAGGCGTCCGCGGCGAGATCCGGCTCCAGGGCGTAGACGACCGCGCCGGTCACCGGAGCCTCACGCCTCCGTGGTGAAGCGGCCGTGGCAGTGCTTGTACTTCTTGCCCGAGCCGCAGGGGCAGGGCTCGTTGCGGCCGACCTTGCCCCAGGTCGAGGCATCGTCGGGGTTGCGCTCCAGCACCGCCGCGTCCGTCGCGAGGTCGCGGGCGGCGAAGCCGTAGGCCGGGCCGGCCCCGCCGGAACTGCCGGCGAAGGCGAACTCGTTCTCGCCGGTGGTCGGGTCGCGATGCTCGGGGAACATCGGCGGAAGCTGCGGCTCGGAGAAGCCGGCCTGCTCGAACTCACCGCCGGCGAAGTCGTCCGGCTGCTGGTGCATGATCTCGACATGGGCGAGCTGGGCGGTGACCTGCTCGCGCAGGGCCGTGACGAGGCCGTTGAACAGGTCGAACGCCTCAGACTTGTACTCGTTGAGCGGGTCGCGCTGGGCGAAGCCGCGCCAGCCGATCACCTGCCGCAGGTGGTCGAGGGTGACGAGGTGCTCGCGCCAGAGATGGTCGAGCACCTGCAGCACCACCTGCTTCTCGACATAGGCCATCACCTCCGGGCCGTTGCGCTCGACGCGGGCGGCGTAGGATTCGTCCGAGGCCTTGCGCAGGCGCTCGCGGATCTCCTCGTCGGCGATGCCCTCTTCCTTGACCCATTCCTCCACCGGAAGGTCGAGGTTGAGCACGTCGAGGGCGCGCTGCTTCAGGCCCTCCGCATCCCACTGCTCGGCATAGGCGTTCTCGGGGATGTGGGTGGCGACGAGGTCGTCGATCACGCCGTGGCGCATCTCGTCGACCGTCTCGCGCACGCTGTCCTGGCCCATCAGGTCGCGGCGCTGCTCGAACACGACCTTGCGCTGGTCGTTCATCACGTTGTCGTACTTGAGCACGTTCTTGCGCATGTCGAAGTTGCGCGCTTCGACCTTCTGCTGCGCCTTCTCGATCGCCTTGTTGATCCAGGGATGGATGATCGCCTCGCCCTGCTCCAGGCCGAGGCGCTGCAGCATGCCGTCCATGCGGTCCGACCCGAAGATCCGCATCAGGTCGTCCTTGAGGGACAGGTAGAATTTCGAGCGGCCGGGATCGCCCTGGCGGCCGGAGCGGCCGCGCAGCTGGTTGTCGATGCGCCGCGACTCGTGGCGCTCGGTGCCGATGATGTAGAGCCCGCCCGGCAGGTCCTTCTTGCGGCCGGCCTCCGGATCGGCCTTCTCGCCGGAAGCCAACACCTTGGCGCGGTTCTCGGCGATCTCGGCCTTCAGCGCCTCGATCGCGGCATCGCGCTCCGGTCCCTCGGCGAGGTGGCCGAGTTCCTTCTCGATGCGCATCTCGAGGTTCCCGCCGAGTTTGATGTCGGTGCCGCGACCGGCCATGTTGGTGGCGATGGTGATGGCGCCCGGCACGCCGGCCTCGGCGACGATATAGGCCTCCTGCTCGTGGAAGCGGGCGTTGAGCACGGCGAAGCGCTTGGTCACCCGGTTCTCGCGGGCGGCCTTGTAGACGTCGGTGAGCGCGTTCGGATCGGAATAGTCGAGCGGGGTGTAGCCGTGCTTCGTCAGCAGCTCGGCGATCAGCTCGGATTTCTCGATCGAGCCCGTGCCGACCAGCACCGGCTGATGGCGCGCATGCGCCTTGTCGATCTCCTTGATGATCGCCTCGTACTTCTCCTCGACGGTGCGGTAGACCTCGTCGTCCTCGTCGACGCGCTCGATCTCCTTGTTGGTCGGGATGTCGACCACGTCGAGCTTGTAGATCTCGGCGAACTCGTCGGCCTCGGTCGAGGCGGTGCCGGTCATGCCGGCGAGCTTCTTGTAGAGGCGGAAGTAGTTCTGGAAGGTGATCGAGGCCAGCGTCTGGTTCTCGGGCTGGATCGTCACCCGCTCCTTGGCTTCCAGCGCCTGGTGCAGGCCCTCCGAGTAGCGCCGGCCCTGCATCATGCGGCCGGTGAACTCGTCGATGATGACCACCTCGTCGTTCTTGACGATGTAGTCCTTGTCCAGGGTGAACAGGGTGTGGGCGCGCAACGCCTGGTTGACGTGGTGGACGAGCGTGACGTTGTGGGCGTCGTAGAGATCGCCCTCCTTGAGGATGCCCGCCTCGCGCAAGGCCTCCTCGATGAACTCGTTGCCGGCCTCGGTCAGCGAGACGGTGCGCTGCTTCTCGTCGAGGTCGTAATGCTCGCGCACCAGCTGCGGCATGATCGCGTCGACCGCGACGTAGAGTTCAGAGCGGTCGTCCACCGGGCCGGAGATGATGAGCGGGGTGCGCGCCTCGTCGATGAGGATCGAATCGACCTCGTCGACGATGGCGAAGTGGTGGCCCCGCTGCGCCATCTGCGACAGCTCGTACTTCATGTTGTCGCGCAGGTAATCGAAGCCGAATTCGTTGTTGGTGCCGTAGGTGATGTCGCAGGCATAGGCCTCCTTGCGCTGCCCGTCGTCGAGCCCGTGCACGATGGTGCCGACGGTGAGCCCCAGGAAGCGATAGACCCGGCCCATCCACTCCGCGTCGCGGGAGGCGAGATAGTCGTTGACGGTGACGACGTGGACGCCCTTGCCCTCGAGCGCGTTGAGATAGACCGGCAGCGTCGCCACCAGGGTCTTGCCCTCGCCGGTCTTCATCTCGGAGATGCCGCTCTCGTGCAGCACCATGCCGCCGATCAGCTGCACGTCGAAATGGCGCTGGCCGAGTACCCGCTTGGCCGCCTCGCGCACGGTGGCGAAGGCGGGCACCAGCAGGTCGTCGAGGCGGGTGCCGGCGGCGAGCTGATCCCGGAAGGTCTGGGTGCGGGCGCGCAGCTGCTCGTCGGTCAGGGCGGCGAGTTCCGGTTCGAGCGCGTTGATCGCGGCCACGCGCGGGCGGAAGCCCTTGACGCGTCGGTCGTTGGACGAGCCGAAAATCTTCTTGGCGAGGGCACCGAGCATCGTGAACCTGCGGTCGTGGAGGTCGTCGCGGGCGGCATTTTTGAGGCGCCGCCGGCCTGCGTTGGGCGGGCTTATAGAGGTAAATATCCGCAGGCGCATCCGGTAGTGCCGGCCGCCGCTCACGAGATCGCGCGAGGTTCAAGGCCGCGCTTGCCTTTGTCCTGAAGAGATTCCACCTGTGTCGCGCTTCGTCGCGGCACCCGCCGCACACCCGACGACCCCGCACGGATAGAATCCGGACGTCACACGGCCGGCCCGGCGGGGACGACGCCCAAGGAACGACGCTTCCGATGCCGATCCCGTTCTCCCTCCGGCGCGCGAGCGCCCTCGCGCTGATCCTCGCGGGTTCCGGTCTCGCGCCGGGCGCCGCCCTGGCCCAGGCACCCGCACCGAAGGCCGCGACGCCCGCGCCGGCGGCAACCTCCCCGGAGACGGTGGTGGCCAAGGTCAACGGCCAGCCGGTCACCGCCGCCGACCTCGCCCTGGCGGCGGAGGATCCGGCCCTGTCGCTGCCCGGCGTCGATGAGGGCGCCAAGCAGAACCTGCTGGTCGATTACATGATCGACCTCAAGGTCGGCGCCCAGGCGGCCGAGGCCGCCAAGGTCGGCGACAGCCCCGATTTCAAGCGCAAGCTCGCCTATTTCCGCGACAAGCTCCTGCTCGACGAATACCTCGAGCGCGAGGCCAAGAAGGCGGTGACGCCCGAGGCCGCCAAGGCGCTCTACGACCAGACCGTCAAATCGATGAAGCCCGAGGAGGAGGTGCATGCCCGCCACATCCTCGTGGAGAGCGAGGACGAGGCGAAGAAGATCGCCGCCCGCATCAAGGGCGGCGAGGATTTCGCCAAGGTCGCCGCCGAGCTCTCGAAGGATCCGGGCTCCAAGACCGAGGGCGGCGATCTCGGCTGGTTCACCCAGGAGCGGATGGTGAAGCCCTTCGCCGATGCCGCCTTCAAGCTGGCGCCGGGTCAGGTCTCCGATCCGGTCAAGACCCAGTTCGGCTGGCACGTGCTGCGCGTCGAGGAGAAGCGGACCAAGCCGGTGCCGACCTTCGACGAGATGAAGGAGCAGATCGACCAGTACCTGACCCGCAAGGCGCAGCAGGACACCATCGTCAAGCTGCGCGAGGCGGCCAAGGTCGAGCGTGTCGGCGGCAGCGCCACACCGGCGGCGGGTGAGGCCAAGGGGGAAACGAAGGGCGACAAGAAGCCGTAGGCGGGCCGCGCCGGCTTCCCGGCGAGGCCATGCATCGGCGGAATGTCAGGTCTCTGGCATCTGGTATACCAGAACTCAGCGTGCGGTGCGATATAGACTTTATCGCAACGCAACAACGGGTTTGCCTACCATGATCGCCCTCGCCGTTCTCGCCGTCGCCATCGCTAACGTGACCCTGGTCGTGCTGCTGGCCGACCGGTTCGGCACCGAGGGTGTGCATGCCTCCGCCGGCGAGCTGACCAGCCTCCAGGCCAGCGGCCGTCCGGCGGCCCCGGCTGCCGCTTTCTCGCTGGCGAATGAGAACACCGTCGCCGCCGCGACCCGCATCGCCGCGTAACCTCGGCCTCATTCCGGCCCATCAGGACCGCCCCCGTGCCGCCCGGCCGGGGGCGGTTTCTTTTTGGACGGTGTGTCGCCGTGTGATCGTCGGAGGGCGTCTCGGCCCGCCATGCATGAACGAAGCCGGCACCGGCGCGCTGATCGCGCGGTGTCAGATCGTCAGCCCGCGCTCCAGCAGCTTCGTCGCTCGGTCGAGGACACGCGGCCAGAGCCCGTCTGCGAGGAGGCAGAACTCGGCGAGGAACAACAGCGAACGGACCTCGGCAAGCTTCACGTAGTGCGACAAGGCGTGCCGCTCCGCCGAGGATAAAGAGCGTTCCCCGTCGTAGCCTCTCAGGAGCGCAGCGACGAGCGCCCCCGTCCGTGACGGATCGCCGGCCGCGAAATGCCGGGCCGCCGTCCCGAGATCGAGCAGGTAGGGGCCGTAGCCGCAATCGTCGAAGTCGAAGAAGCCCACCGTCCTGTCCCGGACGACGGCGTTGGCCGTCCGGGCATCCCCGTGGCAGTTGCCCGATGGCAGATCGTGCGCCGCAGGATCGCCGAGGATCTCCGCCCGGCATCGGCCGACAGCGCGCCGCGCGGCCTCGCTACCGGGGATGCGCGTCAGCGATATCGCAGCGCGCAGGCACAGCGCCCCCGCGTCGAGGGGACGCGCACCGCCACCGTCGATCCCGGCCATGGCGGCGTGCAGCTTCGCCAGCGCCGCACCGAACAGCGCCACATCCTCCGGGGCATCGGTGATCGGCCGACCCTCGAGGGCATGGAACAAGCAGGCGGTGCGGCTCACGCCGCCGAACGCGACTTCCGCGCAATCCAGGCCGTCAACGGTGCGGATCGGCCGCGCCACGTCGATGCCTGGCGTTGTGCGAACCTGGCGCAGCAGACGCAACTCGAACGCGATGTCGGTGAGGGATCGGCCGACAGGCCGATAGAGACGCAAGTAGGAGAGGTCACCGCCTGCGGCGAGACGGTAGGTCCGGTTGACGCCGGGGACGACCAATTCGCAGCCGGTGAACACGCGCCCGTAGCATCGGGAGAGATCGTGCAAGTCGATGTCGCTCACCGGCAAGGGCTTATCACGCTCGGCACGGCTCGGGCAGCAGCGCCTGCTTCTGCTATGGGCCGGACACCGGTCGCATCCTCGGGATGGTTCCGTTTCAGCCCTGGCCCAGTCGCCAGTCGATCGGCGCGCGGCCATGCTCCTCCAGCCACGCATTCGCCCGGTCGAACGGCCGCGAACCCGGAAAATCCCGGGCGCGGTTGAGGGGCGAGGGGTGGCCCGAGGCGACGATGCCGTGGCGCGTTCCGTCGATCAACGCCTCGCGGGCGCGGGCCTGAGCGCCCCACAGCAGGAACACCGACGGCTCGTCCTTGGCGGAGACGGCCTCCACCGCCTCGTCGGTGAGCTGAGACCAGCCGAGCCGCAGATGCGCGCCGGACTTCCCCGCCTCCGTGGTGAGCGCGGTGTTGAGGAGCAGCACGCCGCGCTCCGCCCAGGGTGTGAGGTCACCGGTCGAGAAATCGGGCTTGGCCCCGTCGGGGGCGAGTTCGGCCAGGATCACCTTGAGCGAGGCCGGCAGTCGGCGGGACCCGACATAGGAGAAGGCGAGCCCGTTGGCATCGCCCGGCGTCGGGTAGGGGTCCTGGCCGAGGATCACCGCCTTCACCGCCGGCAGGGGCGTCAGGGTCAGCGCCCGGAAGATCGCGGAGGGCTCCGGCAGAACCTGCGCGCCCTCCGCGACGCGGCCATCGACCTTTTGCGCGATCCGGTCCGCCGCGCCCTGCGCGAAGAAGGGCAGGGCGAGCCAGGGAGAGTCGCTGGCGCGGAAGGTGGCGAGGGCGGCTGCGACGGGTCCGGTCATGCGTGGTCCTATCGAACTTCCCTGATGCGCGGCCCGGTCTCGGCCGGCAGCGGCGAGCGGGCGCGGATATAGGCCATCACCGCGTTGGCCATGAGTGTCCCGTCGGTGCCGCCGATCAGCACGCGGCCCCTGGCCAGCATCCCGTAATCGTTGCCGCCGCGCAGCATGAAATCGTTGGCCGCGACGCGGTAGGTGCGGCTCTCGTCGAGGGGCGCCTCGCCGACGCGCACCGACACCACGCGCCGCCCCGGCTCCGCCCCCGGATCGAGGGTCACCGTGAGGCCGGAGACGTGCAGGAAGCGGCCGGACGGGCGGCCGAAATCCCGGAACCCGTTCTCCAGCGCCTCGCGCACCGTCGCCCCGTCGATCGCCACCAGCACGACCGTGTTGCCGAAGGGCAGTTCGGAGAGGATGTCGCGCCGGGTGAGGGCGGCCCCGGCCGGGGTGAGCCGGTCGCCTCGGATGCCGCCCCCGTTCATCAGGCCGATTTCGGCGCCGGTGCTCGCCCGCACCGCGTCGGCGACGAGGCTGCCGAAGGCCGATTCCCGCACCCGCACCGTGGCGACCCGGCTGTCGAGGGGCGCCTGCGTCGTGCCGATCACGACGTCGAGTTCCTTCGACAGGTCGCCCTGGAGCCGGCGCACCAAGGCCTGCGTCTCGGGATCGGGCTCGACCTCGCTGGTGTCGTGGATGCGGAAGGCGGCGCGCCAGCGCAGCGGCCCGTCACCCTTGCGTGTGACGAAGACGTCGATGGCGGTGACGAACTGGGCATCGTGGCCCGATTCGGCCAGCACCGTCCGGCCGTCGTCACGCAGGACGAGATCGTGGTCATGGCCCGAGAGCAGGATGTCGACGAGGCGCCCGCGCACGATCGCCTCGTCCTCCGCCCTGGCCGTGTGGGCGATGCCGACGATCATCTCCGCCCCGCGCGCCCGCAGGGCCTCGGCCGCGCGGGCCAGCGTCTCGATCTCGGGGCCGAAGCGCAGATCGCCCGATTGCGATTTCTCCGGCGTCGCCTGCAGGGCGATGCCGACGAGGCCGAGCCGCACGCCGCCGAGTTCGATCAGGGCGGAATCCTGGATGCCCGGCAGCCGCTGCCCGTCCGCTCCGCGCAGGTTCGCCGCGTAGAACGGGAAGCGCGCCTCCGCCTGCCGCTCGGCGAAGACCGTCGGCCCGAAATCGAATTCGTGATTGCCCGGCACGAACAGATCGGGGGGCGCCAGATTCAGAAGCGCGACGATATGGGCGCCCTTGTCGAAGCCCGACATCAGCGAGGGCGAGAAGCAATCGCCGGCATGGGCGTAGAGGAGCGGCACGCCGCGGGCCCGCTCCGCCTTCACCACCGCGTTGAGCCGGGCGAAGCCGCCGCGCGCCTCCACCTCGTCCATCTCGTAGATGTCGTTGACGAGGAGCAGGGTGAAGCTCGGCCGCGCGGCCAGTGCCGGGCCGGCCCCGGCGACGAGAAGGCCGGCGCCGAGACCGGCGACGGCTTCGCGTCGGGACGGACGCATCGGCCCGGTTCAGCGCTTGGCGAGGCCGTCCCGCACCGCCTTGGCGTTGCGCCGCAGGGCCGGCCAGATCCAGGCGCCGGAGGCGAGATAGAGCCCGGCCGAGACCGGCTTCAGATCGACGGCGAGCCGGTCGGCGAGGCCGGGATTCTTGAGCGGCACCGCCGGGGCGTCGGTCTTGCGGTAGACCACCGTGGTGTCCTCCCGCCAGTACTCGGTATGCGGCACGAGGCCGGCGCGGCGGGCGAGCAGGTCGAAGGTCTCGCGCACGTAGCCGTGGACATGGGCGAAGTGGAAGCGCTCGTGCGGCGGCTTGCCGGTGGCGGCCATGTTCGGCACCGCCGCGTAGAGGATGCCGTCCGGCTTCAGCCAGCGGGCGAGGCGCTCCATCGTCTCGGCCGGGTTGCGCAGATGCTCCAGCACGTGGTGCGTGGAGATCACGTCGAAATGGCCGGCGGGGAAGCGGTTCGGATCCTCCGCCTCGTCGAGCACCTCGACGCCGTGATGCGTCCGGGCATACGTCGCGTAGTCACGCCCCGGCTCGACGCCGATCACCGCGCAGCCGCGCCGCTTGGCCTCCGCCAGGAACTCGCCCGAGCCCGAGCCGAAATCGAGCAGGGTCGCGCCGGCCTTCAGCTTCGGCGCCAGCAGGTCGGCGCGGAAGCTGGCCTCGCGGGCGGAGCGGTTGAGGTGGTGGCGCGGCGGGCCGCCGGCGAAGGCGAGCTGGTAATCGGCCCGGTAGGCGGTCGAATAATATTCGGCCAGCTCGTCCGGCGTCGGCATCGGATCGGTGCGGATCAGGCCACACTGCGTGCAGGCGATCGAGCGCAGGGTCTTCAGGCGCCGGTCGGTCTCGGCGACGGTGACCGCGTCGCGGCAGCCGCACAGGTTGCAGGCGGCCGGCGCCCCCGTATACGGATAGCCCGTAAACGGCACGAAGTGCTTCAGGAAGTAGCGGGGGGACGGCATGTCGCGCTGGCCTCCGGAGCGATTTCGGGCGATGGGTTCGCCAACCTGCGGGCCAGACTCCGACGGGGAGCCTTGGCCTTGAAAAGCCGCCTGCTCTAGATCGAACGGCCGGCCCGCACAACCGGATCGCTTGCCGCGTCGACGGAAGGCGAGAGCCCGTGACCGGAAATCCGATGAACGAACGCGTCCCACCCGAGACCCTGCCCGAGACCCTGATGCGCCAGCCCGTGCGCCCCGCGCCGAACCTGCTGCCGCCCGACCATCCCGCGGTCAGGACGGGGCGCGTCGGCGTGCTGCTGATGAATCTCGGCACCCCCGAGGGCACGAGCTACTGGCCGATGCGCCGCTACCTCAAGGAGTTCCTCTCCGACCGCCGGGTCATCGAGGTACCCCGCCTGATCTGGTGGCCGCTGCTCAACCTGATCATCCTGACCAAGCGGCCGGGGCCGAAGGGCCGCGACTATGCCAGCATCTGGAACAACGAGCGCGACGAGGGCCCGCTCAAGACCATCACCCGCGGCCAGTGCGAGAAGCTGCAGGCGGCCATGGGCGATGCCGTCGTGGTCGATTGGGCGATGCGCTACGGCAAGCCGGAGGTGTCCCTGCGCATCCAGGCCCTGCTCGACCAGGGCTGCGACCGCATCCTGCTGGTGCCGCTCTACCCGCAATACGCGGCGGCCACCTCGGCCACCGCCTGCGACCAAGCCTTCAAGGCGCTGATGCAGATGCGCTGGCAGCCGACCGTGCGGGTCTCGCCGCCCTATCACGACGACCCGGTCTATATCGAGGCGATGGCCCAATCGATCCGCGAGGGTCTGGCCAAGCTCGATTTCGAGCCCGAAGTGATCCTCACCTCGTTCCACGGCGTGCCCAAGAGCTACCTGCTCAAGGGCGATCCCTACCATTGCCAGTGCCTGAAGACCGGCCGGCTGATCCGCGAGGCGATGGGCTACACCCCCGAACGGATGCGGGTGACCTTCCAGTCGCGCTTCGGCAACGAGGAATGGCTCAAGCCCTATACCGACGAGACCGTGCAGGCGCTCGCCAAGTCCGGCGTCAAGCGCATGGCGATCGTGGCGCCGGGCTTCAGCGCCGACTGCCTGGAGACGCTGGAGGAGCTCGACGGCGAGAACCGCCATTACTTCGAGGAGAATGGCGGCGAGAAATACGCCTTCATCCCCTGCCTCAACGATTCCGATCTCGGCATGCGGGTGATCGAGAACGTGGTGCGGCGGGAATTGCAGGGCTGGATCTGACCCGGATGGCCCCGACCGCTCGCCTCGTCGCGATCCTGCCCTGCAACGATCTCGACCGGTCGGAGGCCTTCTATGCCCGGCTCGGCTTCAGCCGCGGGCCCGGCCAGGAGGCGTGGCAGCAGGCGTACCGCATCCTGTCACGCCCCGACGGCACGCAGCTCCACCTGCGCAGGGCTGAGCCCGGATGGCTCCCGCCGGAGCGGAATCCCTTCGGTCTCTACCTCTATACCGAGGAGGTCGCGGCTTTGGCCGCCGGCCTCCGGGCGGAGATCATCGGCGGCGACGGCCCCGTGGAGACGGCGTGGGGCACCCTCGAATTCGCCCTCTCCGATCCGGACGGAACCCTGGTGCGGATCGGGCAACCGGTGCCTGAGAAGAGCTGAACCGGCTCCGTCGCGGGCGACGTAAGGTCCACGCAAGCTCAACCATCGCCCGAACCTCGCCTTGCGCACCCCCGGAACGCATGCTAGGCGACAGCCGCGCCGCGGGAAGACCGCTCAAGGCCTTTCGTGCCCGGTGCATTTCCAATCCCCAAGGGCCTCCCTCCGCCGCCTTCGACGTAAGGTGAGCGCGGGCGCGAAGGACCGGCGGGCAAGGACAAGAGAGAGCGACGGGTGGCGCAGAACGGTTCCGAGGGTCCCCTGTTGGCAGGCGTGGCGGGCCGCTACGCGTTGGCCCTGTACGAGCTGGCCCGCGATGAGGGTCAGGTCGACGACGTCGCGAAGAACCTCGACGCGTTCGACGCATTGTATCGGGAGAGCGCCGATCTGCGCCGGCTCGTGAAGAGCCCGGCCTTCTCGGCCGAGGAGCAGACGGCCGCCGTGGGCGCCCTGCTCGGTCGGGCCGGAATTTCCGGGCTCGCCGCCAACTTCATCAAGCTCTCGGCCGCCAACCGCCGCCTGTTCGCCCTGCCGGACATGATCCGCGCCTATCGTGAGAAGGTGCGCGAAGCCAAGGGCATCGTCCGCGCCGAGGTCCGCGTCGCCGAGCGTCCGTCCGACGCGGTGATCGAGGAGATCAAGGCGTCGCTGCGCGATGTCGCCCGCGCCGAGGTCGACATCGACCTGCACATCGATCCGAGCCTGATCGGCGGCATCGTCGTGAAGCTGGGCTCGCGCATGATCGACGCCTCGCTCCGCACCAAGCTCAACAGCATCCGCCTCGCCATGCGGGAAGCCCGCTGAGAGGCTCGCCCGAGCCCTTCGCGAACTGACCCGACACCCGAACAGACACGCACCCGACCTTTAAAGAGGCCCGACGATGGACATCCGCGCCGCCGAGATCTCCGCGATCCTGAAAGAGCAGATCAAGAATTTCGGCCAGGAGGCCGAGGTGACGGAAGTCGGGCAGGTGCTCGCGGTCGGCGACGGCATCGCCCGCGTCTACGGCCTCGACAACGTCCAGGCCGGTGAGATGGTCGAGTTCGAGTCGGGCGTGCGCGGCATGGCCCTCAACCTCGAGCAGGACAATGTCGGCGTCGTGATCTTCGGCTCCGACCGCGAGATCAAGGAAGGCCAGACCGTCAAGCGCACCGGCGCCATCGTGGACGTGCCCGTCGGCAAGGGCCTGCTCGGCCGCGTGGTCGACGGCCTCGGCAACCCGATCGACGGCAAGGGCCCGATCCAGTCGACCGAGCGTCGCCGCGTCGACGTGAAGGCCCCGGGCATCATTCCGCGCAAGTCGGTGCACGAGCCGATGTCGACCGGCCTCAAGGCCATCGACGCCCTGATCCCGGTCGGCCGCGGCCAGCGCGAGCTGATCATCGGCGACCGCCAGACGGGCAAGACCGCCATCGCCCTCGACACCATCCTCAACCAGAAGCCGGCCCATTCGGGCACCGACGAGAACGCCAAGCTCTACTGCGTCTACGTCGCCATCGGCCAGAAGCGCTCCACCGTCGCCCAGTTCGTGAAGGTGCTGGAGGACCAGGGCGCCCTCGAATACTCCATCGTCATCGCCGCCACCGCCTCCGACGCCGCGCCGATGCAGTTCATCGCGCCGTTCGCCGGCTGCGCCATGGGCGAGTATTTCCGCGACAACGGCATGCATGCCGTGATCGTGTATGACGACCTCTCCAAGCAGGCCGTCGCCTACCGTCAGATGTCGCTGCTGCTGCGCCGCCCGCCGGGCCGCGAGGCCTATCCGGGCGACGTATTCTACCTCCACAGCCGCCTGCTCGAGCGCGCCGCCAAGATGGGCGACGCCGCCGGCAAGGGCTCGCTCACCGCGCTGCCGGTCATCGAGACCCAGGCCAACGACGTCTCGGCCTACATCCCGACCAACGTGATCTCGATCACCGACGGCCAGATCTTCCTTGAGACCGACCTGTTCTACCAGGGCGTCCGCCCGGCGGTGAATGTCGGCCTCTCGGTGTCGCGCGTCGGCTCCTCGGCCCAGACCAAGGCGATGAAAAAGGTCGCCGGCAAGATCAAGGGCGAGCTGGCCCAGTACCGCGAGATGGCGGCCTTCGCCCAGTTCGGTTCCGATCTCGACGCCTCGACCCAGCGCCTGCTGAACCGTGGCTCGCGCCTCACCGAACTCCTGAAGCAGCCGCAATTCTCGCCGCTGAAGATGGAGGAGCAGGTCGCGGTGATCTATGCCGGCGTGAACGGCTACCTCGACAAGCTCCCGGTCAACAAGGTGCGCGCCTTCGAGGACCAGCTCCTCGGCACCCTGCGCTCCAAGCACCAGGACCTGCTCGACACGATCGCCACCTCGAAGGATCTCTCCGACGAGAGCGCCAACAAGCTGAAGGCCGTCGTCGAGAGCACCGCCAAGTCGTTCGACTAAAGGCACCGTCCCCTCCCCCTGGCGGGGAGGGGTTCGGGTGGGGGTGGTGCCGGATGCAGCTCTGCGGTGCCTTCTGAACCACCCTTACCTCCGGCTCCTCCCCGCAAGGGGGGAGGAGAGGCTCTCTAGAACGGACCCGGACGCCCCCGATGGCCAGCTTGAAGGACCTGCGCAACCGCATCACCTCGGTGAAGGCGACGCAGAAGATCACCAAGGCGATGCAGATGGTCGCCGCCGCCAAGCTGCGGCGCGCCCAGAATGCCGCCGAGAACGGGCGGCCCTACGCCGAGAAGATGGCCCGGGTGCTCGGCAATCTCGCCGGCAACCTGATCGGCGGCGTCGGCGCCCCGCGTCTGCTCTCCGGCACCGGCAAGGACCAAGTGCACCTGCTCGTGGTCTGCACTGGCGACCGTGGTCTCGCCGGCGCCTTCAACTCCTCGATCGCGCGCTTGGCCCGCGACCATGCCAACCGCCTGATGACCGAGGGCAAGACCGTCAAGATCATGACGGTCGGCAAGAAGGGCCTCGACATCCTGCGCCGCCAGTTCCGCGACCAGATCATCGCCTCGCGCGACATCCGCGGCAACAAGCCGGTCGATTATCCCTTCGCCGCCGAGATCGCCGACGACATCCTGGCCCGCTTCGAGGCCGGCGAGTTCGACGTCGCGACGCTGTTCTACTCCGAGTTCCGCTCGGTGATCTCGCAGATCCCGACGGCGCAGAAGCTGATCCCGGCCGAGCTGCCGCAGGCCGAGGCCGCGACCGCCGCCGGATCGGACGCGGCGATGGAGTTCGAGCCGAACGAGGAGACCATCCTCGAGACGCTGCTGCCGAAGAACCTCACCGTTCAGGTCTTCCGGGCGCTCCTGGAAAACGCCGCTTCCGAGCAGGGCGCGCGCATGAGCGCCATGGATTCCGCGACCCGCAACGCGGGCGAGATGATCAAGAAGCAGACGCTGGTCTACAACCGCACGCGTCAGGCCATGATCACCAAGGAACTCATCGAGATCATTTCGGGCGCGGAAGCGCTCTGACCGCCGCTTAAGAGGAATCATCGCAATGGCGAACACCGCTTCCCCCGCCACGGCCACCGCCGCCAAGGGCCGTATCACCCAGGTCATCGGCCCCGTGGTCGACGTGCAGTTCGACGGTTACCTGCCGGAGATCCTGAACGCGCTCGAGACCAAGAACCAGGGCAACCGTCTCGTCCTCGAAGTGGCCCAGCAGCTCGGCGAGAACACCGTCCGCTGCATCGCCATGGACACCTCTGAGGGCCTCGTCCGTGGCCAGGAGGTCACCGATACCGGCGCGCCGATCAAGGTGCCGGTCGGCCACAACACCCTGGGCCGCATCATGAACGTCATCGGCGAGCCGATCGACGAGGCCGGCCCGATCCAGGCCGACACCTTCCGCGCCATCCACCAGCCGGCCCCGTCCTACGACGAGCAGTCGACCGAGGCGCAGATCCTCGTCACCGGCATCAAGGTCGTGGACCTGCTCGCCCCCTACGCCAAGGGCGGTAAGATCGGCCTGTTCGGCGGCGCCGGCGTCGGCAAGACCGTGCTGATCATGGAGCTGATCAACAACATCGCCAAGGCTCACTCCGGCTACTCGGTGTTCGCCGGCGTCGGTGAGCGCACCCGCGAGGGCAACGATCTCTACCACGAGATGATCGAGTCCAACGTCAACAAGAACCCCAAGGAGAACAACGGCTCGGCCGAGGGCTCCAAGTGCGCGCTGGTCTACGGCCAGATGAACGAGTCGCCCGGCGCCCGCTCCCGCGTGGCCCTGACCGGCCTGACCATCGCCGAGCAGTTCCGCGACGAGGGCCAGGACGTGCTCTTCTTCGTCGACAACATCTTCCGCTTCACCCAGGCGGGCTCCGAGGTGTCGGCGCTTCTCGGCCGCATCCCCTCCGCGGTGGGCTATCAGCCGACGCTTGCCACCGACATGGGCGCCCTGCAGGAGCGCATCACCACCACGACCAAGGGCTCGATCACCTCGGTGCAGGCGATCTACGTGCCGGCGGACGATCTGACCGACCCGGCCCCGGCCACCTCCTTCGCCCACCTCGACGCCACGACCGTGCTGTCCCGCTCCATCGCCGAGAAGGGCATCTACCCGGCCGTGGACCCGCTCGACTCCACCTCGCGCATGCTCTCGCCGGCCATCCTCGGTGAGGAGCATTACGACGTCGCCCGCCGCGTCCAGCAGACCCTGCAGCGCTACAAGTCGCTCCAAGACATCATCGCGATCCTGGGCATGGACGAGCTGTCGGAAGAGGACAAGCTGACCGTGGCCCGCGCCCGCAAGATCGAGCGCTTCCTCAGCCAGCCGTTCCACGTCGCCGAGGTGTTCACCGGCTCGCCGGGCAAGCTCGTGGCGCTGGAAGACACCATCAAGGGCTTCAAGGGCCTGGTCGAGGGCAAGTACGACGACCTGCCGGAGGCCGCCTTCTACATGGTCGGCTCCATCGAAGAGGCCCAGGAAAAGGCCAAGAAGCTCGCCGCCTAAGGCGGGCACATGAACGCCAAGGCCGTTCTTCTCCTCGTCGGCCTCGTGGTCGGGGGCCTTGTCGGCTACCTGACCCGGCCGCAGGCGGCGGAGATCAAGCTCGGTCCGCTCAGCGTCGAGATCCAGGATCGGGACTCGGCGATGGGCGCGAAGGGCGGGGAGCTGACCGGCGGTCAGCTCCAGCATGTCGGGCTCTTCGCCCTGATCGGCGCCGTGGTCGGCTTCGGAGCGGGCTTCGTCGCGGATCGTAGCCGGCGCTGAACTCAAACCTCGGGACTCAATTGACGATGGCCACCTTCCATTTCGATTTCGTCGGCCCCGAGCGGACGCTGTATTCCGGCGAGGTCGAGGCGGTGCAGCTTCCCGGCGCCGAGGGCGAGATGACCGTTCTGCCGGGCCACGCGCCCGTGCTCACCACCCTCAAGGTCGGCGTCATCACCGTCACCGAGCGGGCCGGCAACGGCAAGCGCATCTATGTCCAGGGCGGTTTTGCCGATATCGGCCCGAACACCGTGACGGTCCTGGCCGAGCGCGCGACGCCGATCGAGGAAATCACCCCCGCCATGATCGACGAGGAGATCAGGGCGGCGCAGATGCTCCACGACGCGACCCAGGATCTCGCCCGGCGCGAGGCGCTGAACGCGCAGATCGTTCAGATGCAGGAAGCCAAGCACACGCTGAGCCTCTGACTTTCTCAGAGAGTTCGGTTCGCGGAAGGCGTCGGGAAACCGGCGCCTTTTTTGTGCCAGCGCCCGGCCGCTTCGAGCGCGCGAAGGATCAGCCGCTCGCGGGCGGCCGCGTCGTCGGGGCAGCCGCTGGCGAGCCAGTGTTCCTGGGCCGCCCTCAAACCCGCTCCGACCGCCTGTCCCGGCGGCACGCCCCGCGCCACCAGGTCGGCGCCCGTCACGGGAAGAACCGGCCGCGTCCCGGCGGCTTCCATCCGGTCGAGAACCGCCCGGGCCTCCGGCGTGACCTGCGGGCGCGGCTCGCCGTCGAGGGCGGTGAGTACCTCGCACAGCCGCTCCGTACCATGAAGCGCGACGAGAGCGGGCATCGCGCCCGCATCGATCACCGGCCGGTCGTGCAGGACGGCCAGAGCCGCGGCATAGCCCGAGAGTTGCGCGTGCTCGGCCCGCGACAGGCGCAAGTTCGCCTGGAGACGGTCGGCATCCTCGACCGTCCGCACCGCCAAAGCCGCGAGCCGGACGGTGCTGTCGAGGCGCGGTTCGGCCGCCGCGCAGCGGGCGAGCCGGCCGAGTTCCCCGACGCCGCCGACGATCCGCGGCAGCAGCCCCGTCTCGCTCAGGATCGTGACCGCCGCGACGACGCGGGGCGCCAGCAGCAGCTTCAGGAATTCCGCGCGCACCCGTTCCCGCGAGAGCCGGTCGAGACCGTCGCGGGCGGCGATGGCGGCGGCGAGCCCCTCGGCATCCGGCGCACCCCGCCCGTAGCGGGCATGGAAGCGGAAGAAGCGCAGCAGCCGCAGGGCGTCCTCGCGGATGCGGGTCGCGGCGTCGCCGATGAAGCGCACCCGGCCGGCGGCGAGATCGGCGACGCCGCCGGTGGTGTCGTGCAGGCCGCCCTGGCCGTCGAGGGAGAGGGCGTTGATGGTGAAGTCGCGCCGCTCGGCGTCGCGGGCGAAGTCGCGGCCGAAGCGCACCACCGCGTGGCGCCCGTCGGTCTCCACGTCCTCGCGCAGGGTCGTCACCTCGTGCGGCACCCCGTCCACGACGAGGGTGACGGTGCCGTGCGCGACCCCGGTCGGCACCGCCTTGATCCCGGCGGCGCGGGCGCGGTCCATCACCGCCTCGGGTCGCAGCGTCGTGGTCAGGTCGATGTCGCTGACGATCTGGCCGAGCAGCGCATCGCGCACGCAGCCGCCGACGAGGCGGGTCTCCTCGCCTTCGACGCGAAGCGCGGCGAGGCAGGCCCGCACGCCGTCGCGCGCCAGGAGGTGGGCCGGTCCGTGCGGGTCGAGGGAGGGGGGAAGCGGGTCGGGCATCATTGAAAATGGCCGGGCACCAGTCGCCCATTCTCGTAGCGCGGCGGCACGTAGCCATCCGCCGTGCGCTCGGCCGTCAGCCCGGTCATGACCAGGGAGGCGACGACGATGAACAGGCCGGCCAGGACCAGCCGCGTCCATTGCGGCTTCCACTCCGCATGGTCGAGCGGCGAGCGGCGAGCGAACAGCAGCCATCCCGCGAAAGTCAGGAAAGGCAGGGAGAACAGGAGGATTTCCTGAAGGACGAGGCGGAGCATGGGGGACGCGATCTGCTTTGGGCGGGCGGCTCGTCGTCAGGCGTAGAGACGCTCGTAGAGGTTATGCACGATCCCGGCGGTGACGCCCCAGATCAGATGCTCCTCGAAGGGGATGGCGTAGAAATAACGCGTCCGGCCCTTCCAGGCGGCCGAACGGACGACATGCCGCGCCGGGTCCATCACGAAGGGGAGCGGCACCTCGAAGCAGGCCGCCACCTCCGCCGGGTTCGGATGCGGGCGGGCCTCCCGGGTGACGAGGCCGACCACCGGGATCACGAGGAAGCCGGTGCCGGAGAGATAGGGATCGAGATAGCCCAGCGGGCGCACCGCGCCGGCCTCCAGGCCGATCTCCTCCCGCGCCTCCCGCAGGGCGGTGTCGATCGGCGAGGTGTCCTCGGGATCGACCTTGCCGCCGGGAAAGGCCACTTGGCCGGAATGGTCGCGCAGATGGGCCGCCCGCTTGGTCAGCAGCAGCGTCACGCCCTCGGCCCGGTCGATCACCGGCACGAGCACGGCGGCGGGCCGGTGCGGCGTGGCCGGGGCCACCGCGAATCCATCCGGGTCGAGGTCGTGATCGCCGCGCGGGTTGGACAGCGGCACCTCCGGCCCCGGGGCGACGCGGCTCAGGCGGCGTTCCGCCCGGTCCAGGAAACCGTCGAGCCCGAACGGGTCGGCGGGGATGCAGCCGGCTGCCGCCACCGGCAGCGTCATGCGGCTTCCCCGGCGGGGGCGATGCGATGGAAATGGCCGCCGGCCCAGAGGCCGAACCAGCTCTCCCCATCGACCTCGTGCTCCTCGCCCAGCGCGACGAGGTCGTAGGTCAGGGGCCGGCTCACCAGGGCCCAGAGGTCGCGGCGGACATGCAGGTAGGGCTTCAATCCCTCGGGCCCGTCCGTGAAGCGCAGCGGATGCGCGGCATCGGCCGGCACGAGGTCGTCGACATTGGTGCGGAAGGCGATGCGGCGCTGCGGCCCTTCCCCCTCCACCGCCATCTCGACCGCCGCGAAGGCCGCGTCGTCCACCTGGATCCGCACCTTCTCGACGGGGGTGACGAGCACGGTCGAGCCGTCGGGCTCCCGGCGCAGGATCGAGGCGAACAGCTTGACGAGCTTGGGCCTGCGGATGGCCGAGCCGTTGTGGAACCACGTGCCGTCGGCGGCGATGCGGATGTCGATCTCGCCGCAATGCGCCGGATCCCACTGCTCCACCGGCGGCAGGCCGCGTGTGCCGGTCTCCTTGTCCACCGCGCCGAGGGCGGCGCTGAGGCGGGCCAGGGCGGGATCGTCGGGGGCGCTCTGCGTCATGATCTGTCGCCCGGCTTGTCCCTCAGCACCTTCCAGATTCCGGTCACCGCCGCGAGCGGTCGGCCGCCGCTGGTGAGCGTACCGCGGACGAAGACCAGCGAGGAGGTCCTGCGCACGATTTCCGGCACCGTCTCGATCAGGTCGCCGATCTGCGCGGCGCCGACGAACTGGCTCGACATCTCGATGGTCACCGCCTTGGCGCCGTCGCAGGCATCGCGGACGACGATGCTGAGCGCCCGGTCGGCGAAGGTCAGCAGCATCCCGCCATGGACGATGCCGACGAGGTTGCCGTGCTTCTCCTCGGTGCGGAACGCGAACTGTTTCACGCCCTCCACGCTGCGATGATAGACCGGCCCGACATGGGCGATGAAGCCCGGATCGGTGAAGGCCTCCCAGCCCTCGGGAAACGCCGCGCTCTCCTCGTCCGTCATCCGATATCCCCCTGTCCGAGCCCAGCGGCGGGCGCGCGGCCGTGCCGGCCCGCGATGCACGATGTCGCGGGGATCGTGCCCGGCTTCTCCGGCCGGTCCATATAGTGCCGATCTGTCGCGCGGCAGCGCCGCGCTTGCGTTCGGCCGTCGTTCGGCGCCAGACTTGCACTTTCCCTGGGCATCCGTGCCCGGCAATCATGGGTTCCACTTCATGGCACAGGGCGCCGGACCGGCCAGCACGACGAGCCTCGACGATGGCATCGTCGCCACCGCCGAGACCTGTCTGACCGCGATCGGACAGGCGCGGGACGCGATCCATGGCGTGATCTTCGGCCAGGAACGCATCGTCGACCTGGCGCTGGTGACGATCCTGGCCGGCGGCCACGGCCTGCTCGTCGGCCTGCCGGGCCTGGCCAAGACCAAGCTCGTCGAGACCCTCGGCACGGTGCTCGGCCTGGATGCCCGCCGGGTGCAGTTCACGCCGGACCTGATGCCCTCCGACATCCTCGGCACCGAGATCCTCGACGAGGATGCCGAGCGCCGCCGCTCCTTCCGCTTCGTGAAGGGGCCGGTCTTCACGCAATTGCTGATGGCCGACGAGATCAACCGCGCCAGCCCGCGCACGCAATCGGCCCTGCTCCAGGCGATGCAGGAGCATTTCGTCTCGGTGGCCGGCGAGCGCCACGACCTGCCGCGCCCCTTCCACGTGCTGGCGACGCAGAACCCGATCGAGCAGGAGGGCACCTATCCGCTGCCCGAGGCGCAGCTCGACCGCTTCCTGCTGCAGATCGATGTCGGCTATCCCGACCGGGCCGCCGAGCGCCGCATCCTGATCGAGACCACCGGCGTCGAGGATGCGCGGGCGCAGACGGTGATGACCACCGAGCAATTGCTCACCGCCCAGCGCCTCGTGCGGCGCCTGCCCGTGGGCGAGGCGGTGGTGGACGCGATCCTCGATCTCGTCCGCTCGGCCCGTCCCGAAGGCGGCGATCCCGCCATCGCGAAAAAGCTGCTCTGGGGCCCCGGCCCCCGCGCGAGCCAGGCGCTGACGCTCGCCGTGCGTGCCCGCGCGCTGATCGAGGGCCGGGTCGCCCCCTCCGTCGCCGACGTGAAAGCCCTGGCCGAGCCGGTGCTGAAGCACCGCATGGCGGTCACCTTCGCCGCCCGCGCCGATGGTGAGACGGTGACCGGCCTGATCGGCCGGCTCGCCGCCAAGCTCTGAGCCCGGATCGCATGGCTTCCACCCGGCTCGTCGAGGCAGACCAGCGCCGCCCCGGCCGGCCCGAAACCGGCGGCGCCCTGGCGCTGGCCGACGTGATGCCCCGCCTCGTGCTCGAGTCGCGGCGCGTCTCCGGCACCCTGGCGCACGGCCTGCACGGGCGTCGCCGGGCGGGGCCCGGAGAGAGCTTCTGGCAGTTCCGCCCCTTCGTCACCGGAGAGGCGGCGGCGCGGATCGACTGGCGCCGCTCCGCCCGCGACGACCGGCTCTACGTGCGCGAGCGCGAGTGGGAGGCCGCCCACAACATCTGGATCTGGATCGACCGCTCCGCTTCCATGGGCTTCGCCTCGGAACTGGCCCAGACCTCCAAGGTCGAGCGGGCCCTGGTGCTGGGGCTGGCCCTGGCCGACACCTTCGTCGAGGGCGGCGAGCGGGTCGGCCTGCTCGGCCTCACCCGCGCCAGCGCGTCGCGCGGCATCGTCGAAACCCTTGCCCAGGCCCTCGTCAACGATCAAGCCGGCCTCGCTCAAGGGTTGCCGCCCGCCGCGAGCCCCGGCCGCTTCGACGAGGTGGTGCTGGTGAGCGACTTCCTCACGCCCCTCGACGCGGTGCGCGACGCCGTGCAGGCGATCTCGGGGCGCGGCACCCATGGCCATCTCGTGCTGGTGGCCGATCCGGTGGAGGAGACCTTCCCCTTCACGGGGCAGGCGGTCCTGCACGATCCGGAGGCGGGCGTGAGCCTCGACATCGGCGAGGCGAGCGCCTGGGGCGAGGCCTATCGCCAGCGCATCGCCGCCCATCGCGACGGCCTCTCCGAGATCGCCCGGCAGCGGGGCTGGACGCTGACGCTCCACCGCACCGACCGGCCGGCGAGCGAGGCGGCCCTGCGCGTGCTCACCCTCGTCGCCGCCGCGCGCGGGCTCGGCTGAAAGGCGAATCGTCGTGTTCGGAGTTCCGCTCACCTTCGCCGCTCCCCTCGCGCTCGCCGCCCTGGTGGCGCTGCCGGCCCTGTGGGTTCTGCTGCGGGTCACGCCGCCGCGCCCGCAGCGCATCCACTTCCCGCCGCTGGCCCTCGTCGCCGACCTGCTGCCGAAGCGCGAGACCCCGGCCCGCACGCCGCCCTGGCTGCTGATCCTGCGGATCCTCGCCGCCGCCTGCCTGATCCTCGCGGTGGCGGGGCCGGTCTGGAACCCCGGCGGCATCGGCGCGGCGTCGGGGCGCAATCCGCTCCTCGTCATCCTCGACAACGGGGTCGTCTCGGCCGTGGATTGGCGCGACCGCCTGCGCGCGGCCACCGACGAGATCGAGGCCGCCGCCCGCGACGGGCGCCCGGTGGCCCTGGTCGCCAGCGCGGACGCACCGGCACCGTTCGAGGCCCGTCCCCCGGCGGCGGCCCTGGAGCGCCTGCGGGCGATCAAGCCGCGCCCGCATCTCGGCGACCGGGCCGCGCATCTGGCCTCCATCGGCACCTTCCTGGAGCGGATGCCCGGCGCTTCCATCGTCTGGATCAGCGACGGCGTGCGCGGCGCGGGCGAGGCCGATGTCCCGAAGTCGCTCGGCGAACTGGCGGGCCGCCACGGCAGCGCCGTCACCGTGCTGAAGGCCGAACGTTCGCCGGCCCTCGCCCTCGAAGGCTCGCCGGTGCAGCCCGGCGAGAAGCTCGCGGCGCAGGTGCTGCGGGCCGAGGCGAACGGCCGGGATACCGGGCTGGTGCGGGCGCTCGACCAGAAGGGCCTGCCGCTCGCCGAGAGCCGCTTCACGCTTCAACCGGATGCGCGCGAGACGACCGTGACCTTCGATCTGCCGGTGGAGCTGCGCAACGCCATCGCCCGCCTCGAGATCGAGGGCGAGCATTCGGCCGGGGCCGTGGTGCTGATGGACGAGCGCGGCAAGCGCCGCCGGGTCGGCCTCGTCTTCGGCGGCACCCTCGATCAGGCCCAGCCCCTGCTGGCGCCGACCTATTACCTCGCCAAGGCGCTGACCCCCTTCGCCGACGTGCAGCAGCCCCGCGGCGGCCAGGGCACCGCCGAGTCCATCGGCCAGATGCTCGACAATCAGGTCTCGGTGCTGGCGCTGGCCGATGTCGGCGCCCTCGACGAGCGCACCCTGGCGCGGGTCGAGCAGTTCGTGGACGAGGGCGGGCTGCTGCTGCGCTTCGCCGGGCCGCGCCTCGCCGCCGGCAACGACCCGCTGGTGCCGGTGCGCCTGCGCCGCGGCGGGCGCTCGCTCGGCGGCACCCTGTCCTGGGACCGGCCGCGGACCCTGGCGGCGTTCGGCTCGGAAAGCCCCTTCGCCGGCCTGAACCCGCCCGCCGATATCGGCGTGCGCCGCCAGATCCTGGCCGAGCCCGACGGCGACCTGCCGGGCAAGACCTGGGCGGCGCTGCAGGACGGCACGCCCATCGTCACCGCCGAGAAGCGGGGCCAAGGGCTCGTCGTGCTGTTCCACGTCACCGCCGACACCACGTGGTCGAACCTGCCGCTCTCGGGCCTGTTCGTGGACATGCTGCGCCGGGTGGTCGGGCTCGCCGGGCCCTCCGCCAAGCTGTCACAGGGGGAGGGGCGCCCGGCGAAGGCGGCGCTGCTCGCGCCCCGGCTCACCCTCGACGGGTTCGGTGCCCTCGGCTCCCCGCCCGCCGGAGCCACCGCCGTCCCGGCGGATTTCGCCGACCGCGCCGGCCCCGATCACCCGCCGGGCTTCTACGGCGCGGCGGAAGGCGGCATCGCCGTCAACGCCCTCGCCCCCGGCGACCGGCTGGAGCCGCTCGACCTGTCGGCGCTGGCCGGCGCCCGGATGGGTTCGCTCGCCGGAGCCGAGACCTTGGATCTGCGCGCCCTCCTGTTCAGCCTCGCTTTGGCCCTGCTCGCCCTCGACACCCTGGCCGGCCTCTGGCTCGGCGGCTTCCTCCGCCCCTCCGGCCGTGCCGCACGCGGGCGGGCGGCGCCGGCCGCCCTGCTCCTGCCGGTTCTGGTGGGGGCCGCGCTCGTGCTCGCCCCGCCGCCGGCCCGGGCGCAGGAGCCGGCCGCCAACCGGCCGAACGGCATCGAATCGGCGCTCAACACCCGGCTCGCCTTCATCGTCACCGGCGATGCGGCGACCGATGCCGCGAGCCGGGCCGGCCTGTCGGGCCTGAGCCAGATGCTCGCCGCCCGCACCGCCCTGGAGCCGGGCGAGCCGGTCGGCCTCGATCCGGCCAAGGACGAACTCGCCTTCTACCCGCTGATCTACTGGCCGATCGTGGCCGGGCGTCCCCAGCCGAGCGAGGCGGCGATCCGCAAGATCGACGCCTTCATGCGCAACGGCGGCACGGTGATCTTCGATACCCGCGACGCGCAGACCGCGCGGGCGAACGGTCCGCCGACCCCGGAGACGGCTTACCTGCGCAAGATGCTGGCGACCCTCGAAGTGCCGGAACTGGAGCCGGTGCCGCCGGACCACGTGCTCACCAAGGCGTTCTACCTCGTGGATGCCTTCCCCGGCCGCCTCAGTTCCGGCCAGACCTGGGTCGAGACGATCCCGCCGGCCACCGATGGCGGTGAGCGCCGCCCGGCCCGCGCGGGCGATGGCGTCACCCCGATCATCATCACCGGCAACGACCTCGCCGCCGCCTGGGCCCTCGGCCGGAACGGCGAGCCGCTCTATCCCGTCAGCGGCGACCAGCGGCAGCGCGAGATGGCGTTCCGCGGTGGCGTCAACATCGTGATCTACACGCTGACCGGAAACTACAAGGCCGATCAGGTTCACGTGCCGGCCCTGCTGGAGCGGCTGGGGCAGTGATTCCTTTCGGGCCTTCCTCGGCTTCTTCTCAAGGCCTTAGCCCATGCTGAGCCTCAGCTTCACCCCCCTCGTCCCGTGGCCGGTCCTGGCCGCCTTCGGCGTGCTGGCCGCGATCCTCGCAGGGGTGGCGGTGCTCGCCCGCGGGCGCACGGCCCTCCTGCGGGCGGTGGCGCTCGGCCTCGTCGTCGCGGCGCTCGCCAACCCCTCGCTGGTGCGCGAGGACCGCGACCCGGTGAAGGACGTGGCGGCCATCGTCGTCGACCGCTCCGGCTCGCAGAGCCTCGGCGAGCGCCCGGCCATGACCGATGCGGTCAAGGCCGAATTGGAGCGCCGCTTCGGCACCCTCGCCCATATCGAGCCCCGCTTCATCGAGGTCGGCGACGCGCAGGGGGCCGAGGGCGACGACGGCACCAAGCTGTTCACCGCCCTGACCCAGGCGCTGGCCGACGTGCCGCCGGAGCGGATCGCCGGCGTGGTGATGCTCACCGACGGCGTGGTGCACGACATCCCCGCCTCGCTGGAGGCCCTCGGGCTGAAGGCGCCGCTCCACGTCCTCGTCACCGGCCGCCCGGATGAGCGCGACCGCCAGATCAAGATGCTGGAGGCCCCCCGCTTCGGCATCGTGGGCAAGGACGTCACCCTCCGCGCCGAGGTGATGGAGCGCGGCGGCACCGGCACGGCCACCGTCACCGTGCGCCGCGACGGCGAGGAGATCGACCGGCAGAGCATCGCGACCGGCGTGCCGTTCTCGCTCACCACGCATATCGAGCATGGCGGCCCGAACGTGGTCGAGATCGAGGTCGAGCCGCTGCCGGGCGAACTGACCACGGTCAACAACCGCGCCGTCCTTCCCATCGAGGGCATCCGCGAAAAGCTCAGGGTGCTGCTGGTCTCCGGCGAGCCGCACCAGGGCGAGCGCACCTGGCGCAACCTCTTGAAGTCGGATGCCTCCGTCGATCTCGTCCACTTCACCATTCTCAGGCCGCCGGAGAAGCAGGACGGCACGCCGATCTCCGAACTCTCGCTGATCGCGTTTCCGACCCGCGAGCTGTTCGTCCAGAAGATCAAGGATTTCGACCTGATCATCTTCGACCGCTACGCCAACCAGAGCGTGCTGCCCTCCGCCTATTTCGACAACATCGTCCGCTACGTCCGCGAGGGCGGCGCGCTGTTGATCGCCGCCGGGCCGGAATTCGCCGGGCCCGCCAGCCTCGCCCGCACCCGGCTCGCCTCGATCCTGCCGGGCGATCCGTCGGCGAAGGTCGTGGAGCAGCCGTTCAAGGCCGCACTCACCGAGACCGGTCATCGCCATCCCGTCACCCGCGCCCTGCCGGGCTCGGAGGCCAACCCGCCGGCCTGGGGCGACTGGCTGCGCATCGTCTCGGCCCAGACGCGGGCGGGGGTTCAGCCGATCCTGTCCGGCGCCAACGGCCTGCCGCTGCTGGCTCTGTCGCGCGAGGACAAGGGCCGCGTCGCGCTGATGCTGTCGGACCAAGCCTGGCTCTGGGCGCGCGGCTACCAGCAGGGCGGCCCCTATATCGACCTGCTGCGGCGCCTCGCCCATTGGCTGATGAAGGAGCCGGCGCTTGAAGAGGAGGCCCTGCGGGCCCAGACCACCGGCCGGGGCCGCGAGGTGCGCATCGAGCGCCAGACCATGGCCGAGGAGGCCGGGCCGGTCACCATCACCGGTCCGACCGGCAAGGAACGTCGCCTGGAGCTGGCGAAGGCGGAAGCCGGCCTGTTCACCGCGACCTTCGAGGCGGAACAACTCGGCCTCCACACCATCCGCTCCGGCAACCTCGTCGCCTTCGTCAGCGTCGGTCCCGCCAATCCGCGCGAACTGGCCGACGTGTTCAGCGATACCGAGCGCCTGAAGGGCGTGGCCGAGGGCTCCGGCGGCACCGTGCGCCGGGTGGCGGCGGCCGGCGGCGGCATCGAGGTGCCGCGCCTGCAGGTGACGCGCGGCGGGCGCCTGGGCGGAGCCGACTGGATCGGTTTCCGCCCGAGCGACAGCGCCACCGTGCGCGGCGTCGAGGTCTATCCCCTCGGCATCGGCCTCTGGGCGCTCGCGGCCCTGGCGGCGGCGGTTCTGGCGATGTGGCTGGTCGAGGGTCGGCGCGGGCGGGCGGCCTAGGGCGGCCCTCAGCCGCCGCCCGAAACAACGCTGTCCGCGCGGCCTTCACCTGTGTAAATCCGTTCGGACATGACCGACACCCTCCCGTTCCTGGCCGGGGGCGGCGAGGCCGCCCGCATGATCGCCGAGCGCGACTGGTCGGATCACCCGCTCGGCCCCCCCGAAATCTGGCCGGAATCGCTGCGCACCGCGCTCAGCCTCGTGCTGAACTCGCCGGAGAGCATGATCCTGGCTTGGGGGCCGGATCTGCATTTCTTCTTCAACGACACCTATTTTCCGCTGCTCGGGCCGCGCCTGTCCTGGGCGATGGGCGAACGGTTCGACCGCGTCTGGGCCGATGGCTGGGAGCAGGCCAAGCCGATCATCGACGACGCCTTCGCCGGCCGGAGCCGCCGCTTCGAGGATCTGCCCTGGAAACTCGACACCGACCGGGGCGAGGCCGAGACGTGGTGGACCTTCTCCTATTCGCGGGTGCTCGATGGGGAGGGCCGGATCGCCGGCCTGTTCATCTTCACCAACGAGACGACGAAGCGGGTCCGGGCGGAGACGAGCCGGCATGAGGCCGAGGCCGCCCTGCGGGCCGAGCGCGACCGGGCTCAGGGGGTGCTCGCCAATATGGGCGAGGCCTTCGCCCTGCTCGGCCACGATTTCCGCATCCTCGACCTCAACGCCGAGGCTCTGCGGATGGAGGGCCGCCCGTGGGAGGAGGTGGTCGGCCGCATCCATTGGGAGGCCCATCCCGGCACCGATCCGGAGTTGGACCGGCTCCTGCGGAAAGCCATGACCGAGCGCGTCCCGGTGGCGCTCGAACATCGCTACACCTGGCCCGGCGGGCGGCCGGCCTGGATCGACATGCGCGCCTATCCCGTCCCGGAGGGGCTCGCGGTGTTCTACCGCGACGCGACCGCCCGCCGGGAGGCGGAGGAGGCGTCGCGGCGCAGCGAGGCGTTCCTGGCGGCGACGCTGGAGCGTTTGCCGGTGGGCGTGATCATCGCCGGAGCGGACGGACGCATCCTGCGCGACAACCCCGCCAATCGCGAGATCTGGGGTGTGCCGCCGGAGACCCTGAGCTGGGAGCAGTACGGCGCCTGGGTCGGTTACTGGCCGGAGACGGGCCAGCGCCTGCGCGCCGAGGAATGGGGCATGGCCCGCGCCCTCCTGCAGGGCGAGACCGTGCGCGGCGAACTGATCGAGATCGAGCGTTTCGACGGGGGTGGCCGGCGGCTGTTCCTCAACAACGCCGCCCCGATCCGCGACGATGCGGGCACCATCGTCGGCGGCGTGGTGGCCGAACTCGACGTGACCGAGCGGGTCGAGGTCGAGCGGCGCCTGCGGGAGAGCGAGGCGCTGGCCCGGGCCAATGCCGAGCGGGTCCAGCTCGCTCTCACCGCCGGCGCGATCATCGGCACGTGGTTCTGGGACCTGCCGACCGACCGCTTCAGCGTGGACGAGGCCTTCGCCCGCGCCTTCGGCCTCGACCCCTCCCTCGGCCGCGACGGTCTGAGCCTCGCCCAGGTGGTCGAGACGGTCCACCCCGACGACAAGGCGGGGCTCGCCGAGGCCATCGCCGAGGTCATCGCCCGCGGCGGCGCCTACGCCCACCAGTACCGTGTCCGGCGGGCGGATGGACGCTATTACTGGATCGAGGCCAATGGCCGGGTCGATCACGCCGCCGACGGCACGCCGCTGCGCTTCCCCGGCGTGCTCATCGACGTGGAGGAACGGCGCGCCGTCGAGGCGGAGCGAGACCGGGCGATCGCGCTCATGCGCGAGAAGGCCGTCGAGTTCGAGACGCTGGCCGACAACATCCCGGCCCTGTGCTGGATGGCCCGTGCCGACGGGCATATCTACTGGTACAACCGACGCTGGTACGACTATACCGGCACGGATGCCGAGAGCATGCAGGGCTGGGGCTGGGAGGCGGTGCACGACCCGGTCACGCTTCCGAGCGTGGTCGCGCGCTGGCGGCAATCCCTGGCGACCGGCGAACGCTTCGAAATGACTTTCCCCTTGCGCGGTCGCGACGGGGTATTCCGGCCCTTCCTGACCCGCATCGTGCCGATCCGCGACGCCGCCGGCGCCGTCGTGCGCTGGTTCGGCACCAATACCGACGTGACCGATCTGCGTGCCGCTCAGGACGCCCAGCGTCGGCTCAACGAGACGCTGGAAGAGCAGATCGCCGCCCGCACCGCCGAGCGCGACCAGATCTGGCAGGTGTCGAGCGACCTCCTGGCGGTGGCGAGCTTCGAGGGCCGCTTCCTCAGCCTCAACCCCGCCTGGAGTGCGACGCTCGGCTGGAGCGAGGCCGAGCTGAAGGCGACACCGTTCATCGATTTCGTCCATCCCGACGACCGGGAGCAGACACTCGCAACCCTCGCCGACCTCGCCTGCGGACATACCCGGCTCGGTTTCGAGAACCGATGCCGGACGCGCGCCGGCACCTATCTCTGGTTCTCCTGGAACGCGGTGCCGCGTGAGGGGCTCGTCTATGCCTCGGTGCGCGACGTGACCGCGGTCAAGGAGCAGGCCCGGGCCTTGGCCGAGGCGGAGGAGGCCCTGCGCCAGTCGCAGAAGATGGAGGCGGTGGGCCAGCTCACCGGCGG
>NZ_NKUI01000072.1 GCF_014845115.1 Methylorubrum zatmanii
CAATCTCCCGCATAGCTCGGCCATCGTCATCATGCTGCGCAGCCTCAAGATGCACGGCATGGCCCAGGCCATCAGCGAACTGACTGAACAGGGGGCGCCGGCCTTCGAGACCGCTGTGCCGATCCTGTCGCAGCTCCTGAAGGCGGAGATGGCCGAGAGAGAGGTCCGATCAACGGCCTATCAACTCAAGGCCGCGCGCTTCCCGGCCTATCGCGACCTCAACGGCTTCGACTTCGCCAGCAGCGAAATCAACGAGGCGCTCGTGCGCCAACTGCATCGTTGCGAGTTCCTCCAGGACGCTCACAACGTTGTCCTGGTGGGAGGGCCCGGCACCGGCAAGACCCATGTCGCTACGGCTCTCGGAGTCCAGGCCATCCAGCACCATCACAAGCGGGTCCGCTTCTTCTCCACCGTCGAGCTCGTCAACGCTCTCGAACAGGAAAAGGCTCAGGGCAAGGCAGGACAGATCGCCGGCCGGCTCGCTTACGCCGATCTCGTCATCCTCGATGAGCTCGGCTACCTGCGGCCATCGATCATGGGGCCGGTGTCTGGTTTCGAGAACCGGTGCGGGAAATGACGGTATTCGCCGAGCAGTACGATTTCGCGATCTCGCTGCTTCTGCTCGATGACGCACGGCCGTTCGCTTCGTTTGAAGCTGAAGATGAGCCTGACGTCTTCGACAAGATGATGCCCCAGCCCGGCCGGCGCGAATGGTGACGAGGATGTGTCGTGCTCGATGAAGATTTGCGTCACCGCGCTCGCCGGCTGATGGCTGGCGATTTTCGAACCGGGGATCTGGATCGCCTATTCCTCGGCCAAAGGGACAGGGCCTGGGGTCGCGCCGCTTTTCGCGAAATCGGTGATTTTGTTGCTCATCGCGACACCCGCGAAAAAGGTCTCGTCACTCAGATGGGAAAGGACGTTTTCACGAGTGTCGACGTCTGGAGCCTCAAGATGCGAGGTCGCGAGCCCTCCTGGGCCGATATCGCACGCGCGGCCGAAGCTAACCTGCGGCTCGCTTCCGACGAACAGATAAGGTCTGGCTGCGGGTGTCAGCGCGGGGCGGCAAAGAAGAGAATGCAGGCGGCGCTTGCAAAAATCGAGCGACAGGAGAGGCCAACCGATCTAGAAATAAAAGCGCTCGACTACCTCGGCAATCGCTTCATTTGGAAACCTGCCTTCACATCAGATCAACTGTTTTCAGAGTTCAGGGACGTCCTGACGCTCAACCAAATCGTAGATAAGGCCGACGCCGAAGCGCTGAACGGAGCTAAAGCTTTCGTTGCCCTTCACGCGCTATCCGTGATGCACGGATCAACGATCGTGCTGGACGGTGGTGAGAAGGCGAGATTGTTTGCAGGGTTTGCAAATCGCGACCGGCGGCTTGAAATCAAAGTTAAAATCGTTTTCAGCGAATTGGGCAAACCCCTTATGGCTCCAGTATGTCTCTTTTTGACAGATTTCGGTCCCGACGAATATTGCGATCCTGAGCTAAATAGATCTGCTGATCCAGTTTTGTTCAACCACTGGGATTTTCCGATTGATGTCGGCGCAGACAGCCGACTCTCGCGGATTTGCTAATCGAGGAAGCGGAATGGAGGGGAACAACTTCGAAAGACTTAAGGCCCACATCCTGCCTCTGTCCGTCTCGCGTAGCTTCGATGTCGCCCGCAGGGAATGGTCTCTTATTGCTGTCGAAATTAGCGAGGAATTCGATCAATGTCCCTGCGGCCAGGACATCAAGGAGCACTGCTACATACGCAATCACCTCAATAGCAACACGACCTATGTCGGAAATGTCTGCATCAATCGCTTCATTCGAATCGACACAGGGAATCTCTTCGACGGTCTGAAGAGGATTGCGAAGGATCTCACCGCGAACGCCAACAGTGACTTGATCGAGCACGCCTACCGGATGGGCTATCTCTATGGCGAGAAGGAATACACTTTCCTGAAGCAGACTATGAGGAAGCGGAACCTCTCGGCTGCGCAGGTCGCCTGGAAGGTGAAGATCAATCGGCGTATCGTCGCCCAAACGGTAGTTCAAAAACGGACGGTCAGATGACGATCAGCATCTCGGCTCGCTTTGCACCCCTTCTGGCGATCGAGCAGCCGACGCACGGTCGCCCTTCACCCGCGAGCGTTCAGATAGGCCCGCAAGCCGGCGACGCTCATGAACATCTCGTCCGGCGCCGACGCCTTCAGGGCCGACGCGTCGGCTAGACCCCACGCCGAGCCAAGCGCGACGACACCCGCCGCACGCGAAGCCTGCGTGTCCTCCGGCTGATCGCCGACGTGATATGTCTCCTCCGGGTCAGCGCCCGCCTTCTGCATCGCTAGGATCAGACCTTCAGGGTCCGGCTTCCTGGCGCGCACCTGATGGTAACCGAGCACGATATCGATCGGCCACTTGTGCTCCCTGATGAAGGCCTTGGCGACCATGTCAGGACTCTTTGTCACGATCGCCAACGCCTGCCCGACCTCATGCAGTTCCTTCAGCAGTTCATGGATGCCCTCATAGACGCGCAGCTTCGGCGCCTGGGCCATCACAGCTTTCCAGTTCCTCGCCGCCCGCAGGTGCTCGACCGGCGAGGTGTCGACTAGCGTCTGATCGAAATCGAAGATCACCATCTCAGAACGCCATCGATATCTGCGAGCCCGACTGGGACGGTGGTGACGGCTCTTCCGATTTGCCGCGCTCCGATTTTAGGCGATCGAGGAACCGCGTGAGCGCTTCACCATCGGGGATCGGATCAGCCCAACGATCGGCGATTAGCATCTGATTGCCCTTGGTCTTGTCCTCGTGGCGCCACGTCGCCGGATGTTCGATGCAGGCCAGCGCACGCTTCTGCTCTCGCGAAAAGCGGACCGTATGCATCGTCCCGCCCTTCACGTCGGTCTCGATAACGAGCACGCCATCCGATAACCCGCTCTGAATCCGATCGCGTTCGGCAAACGCCGTCCGCAAAGGTGTGACACCCAGCGGATACTCGCTCACCAAGCAGCCCTCGAATTCGAGGAGGCGCTGGGCCAGGCCACGGTTCGCCGCCGGATAGACTTTGTCGAGGCCATGGGCCAAGACAGCAACGCCAAGACCTCGTGCATCGAGGCAGCCCTCGTGCCCCAGCGTGTCGCAACCATGAGCGAGACCGCTGATAATGGCAAAGCCGGCTTCCACGGCGGTAGCCGCCGACTTGCGGGCGACCTTTTCGCCGTAAGTAGTCGGCTCGCGCGTACCAACCACGGCGACGCAATGGGCCGCGTGGAGCCCCTTCGCGTCACCCTTCACGTAGAGCACGGCCGGGGGGTCCGGAATATTCTTCAAGCGCGCGGGATATCCCTCTTCATGCAGCGAATAAGCACGCACGCCGGCGGCAAAGCTGCGCTCCAGTTCGTCCTCGCTCCGTATCCAGGCCTGGAGGAGTTCGCTCTCCGGCAGTTTCGCCCGTCCCGCCTTAGAGAGCACCTCATCTCGGGCGTCGGCTTCGCCAATCTCGCGATCGACGATCTTAAGCGCCGCTCGACGACCGACACCCTTCAGCTTCATGAGCGCGACTAGCGCGGTCGTCGTCGGCGATGCCAATACTGTCATGGCCTATCCTTTCTTGACACCGGCCGCTTCCTGCTCACCCTGCTGCCATACCTTGTCCCACTTCGCAGGAACATGATCGTTGTCGGGATTCGGGCACCAGTCGACCCTCTCCGCCTTCGCCAACGCCAATCCATAGACCTTGGCCTTCGGATTTTTTTCCAGAATCGCCGTTGCTATTTTCGACAGTGTAGCACCGCGCGTTATGAAGTCATCGAAGACAAAAACATGTTCAGCGTCCAGCTTCTTGGCTTGGTATTCAGCCTTCTCAAGTTCAGCGTCGCGCTGCTCCGCTGAATAGAAGTTATGAATCTTCTGATGCACTTTCTTGCTTAGCGCGCCTATATCGGACTGTGTTCCAACCATGCCGGCGCACTCGGTTGCGAAATACGGGATTGCGCGGTCCGGATCAGCCTTCGTCTCCCCGGATGACAACGCCGCGACGAATGTTGTGTCATCGACGTCGACTCCCACCGCCTCGATCAGCGCGGGGACAGCGCTATAGAGAAGCCGACCACCACCGTAGATCGCCGCCTTGTCCTTGTTCTTGAAACGGATCATGCGCGACGTCCACGCCTCACCGGTTTTATCTGTCAGCTTGTATGTCAGCGTATACGAATGCGTGATACCCTGCGAGCGGCTAAGATGGGGAAAGCCCATCCAGCCCGCGATTGGATTCCAATGGATCACTACTTCCCCTCCCCACGTCTATACTTCGACAGAATTAGGTGAGCGTTCTCCGGTAGAGTTTCAACTTTACCGTGCCAACATTCCTAAGGTTTCTTTCGCGTATTCCAATAGGCTTGAAACGCGGGCCCCTTCGAGTTTGGCGGCTTCGACGGCCGTCCGATTAAGAGTGGCACCGGAGCGGGGATATCAGGCCCGATCACGATCGCCTCGCCCGGTGCCAGCGTCGGGATGAACATCGCCGCATCACGGTCGAGGTCGCCACACGCCTTCTCCACCGTGTCGCGGTCGTGGTCGTTCGTCAGACGGTGAACGATGAGTGTGCCGAGCTGGCTCAGCACATCGGCCGGAATGTCGCGTGGACGCTGGGTCGCCAGCACGCAACTCAGGCCATATTTCCGTCCCTCCTTCGCGATCAGACCGAAGGCGTCGAGATACACGCTGCCGTATTCATCGCCGACGGTGCGGCCGAGGAACTGATGTGCTTCATCCAGAAACACGATCATCGGCCGATCGCGAAAGACACCGCCACGCGCGCAATCTAGCAGGAAGCGCCCGATGATGTTCAGCAGGATCTCACGCGTGTGGTGCTCGAACCGCACGTTTTTGAAAGAGATGCGAATGAGATCGTCGTCATCCTTCGAGCAGAAATCATTCAGCACGTTCGCGAGGGACGTCCCGGCCGTGCCGAAGATGCAGGCGAGCTCCGGCGAGTGGATCATCGTCCGCAGCCGCGCGATCATCGACTCGCAATAGCTGATCGAGTTGTTTTCTGGCCCACCCCAGTTGCCCGGATTGTTCTGCGAGTTCGACCAGACGCATTCGTTCTGCACCTGATCCGGCAGGTTCTGAATGTTGAAGGTGCAGAACGGTGTGTTCACCTGCGCTCGGTAGTGATCGATCGCCGCGAAGTAAGGCGCGCGCGGCTTGTTGATCTTTTCCACGAGGCCCGCCGTCACGGTGACGCCGGCTATTGCAGCGCCCGCGGCCGCGTTCACGAGCTTCAGGCTTTTGATGGCGTCTCTGAGCCTCGGCCCCTGGCTCTGCCCTGATGGTCTCACGAGCGTGAAGAGGTCGTTCTCGCTCATCGACTGATAGGGGAAATACACGACCTGCGCCGTCCCCTCGGCGTGATTGAATGTGTAGTGCTTCGAAATGGCGGGGATGTCGCCAAACTCCCCGGTTGGATCGAACATGATCGCGCGGCCGCCTGCGGCCTTGATCTGGTGGAGAAGCGTGGCGATCGTCCAGCTCTTGCCGCCGCCCGTCGCACCGAGCACACCGCAGTGGCGGCCGAACAGCTTCTCGGCCGAAAGCCTGATCGGCACACCGCCGCCAGCATCAAGCGTACCCAGTTCCAGGGCCACGTCGCCCGGATCATTTGTCGTGTTCGAGATCAAGCTGCCAAAAGCACTGCCACTCGCCAGATAGACGCCGTCGCCCACTCTAGGATGAGTCTTCAGACCGCGCTGAAGGCGCTGGCTCGCCTGGTCGATGGTCGCCAGAAGCTGGATGCGGCCGATCGGATGCGGGTCTGGCGGCGTGCCGAGACTTGGTTCCAAGGTGAGACGCTCCACGTCGGGAACCCGGACCTCGAGGATGCGGCCGAGGAGTTTGTACTGCTCGCAGTCAATGAAGACGAACTCCCCGACCGCCCCCCGCGACAGACGTCGCCGTTCTGGCCGCGCCGTCGCCTGCGGCAAGTTCGCTTGAACGAGCGATGCGCCGACATAGGTGATGGTGCCGATATAGTAGTCAGGATCAACGAGGCTCGGCGCGTTCATGGCTTGGCTCCGCCCGCGCCGGACGTGGCGTCGCGAAGCGCCTTGACACGCATGGCATGGCGTTCGCGCTCGGTTTCGGCGACGAGATCGGGAAGCGCGAGGGCGAGATCCTCGAAGCGGCCGTTCAGCAGCATCACCCGCTCATCCCCGGTCTGCACGAGGCGGAACAGCTTGCGGTGAAACTCATTCTTCGAGGCGTCGCTCTCGACCTTCAGCGGGTCGGCGTCGATTAGCGCCTGGTCGACGAACACCGGATCGCAGACCACAAGCCGGAAGCTCATATTGCTTTCCAGCGCGGCCAAAACGGGCTGGGCGAGATGGCTGTCGTTGAAGCTGAATCCTGCCACCAGCAGCGTCGTGTCGGGCTCGCGCAGCGCAGTCTGAAAGGCCGACATCATGTCCAGATACGGCGGTTCGAAGGCCTCCTGATACTTGCTGTCGCGTGGATAGATCAGAACCGGCTTACCCTCGGCGCCGCGTGCCCGGATGATCTCTGTCGCCGTCCGTCGCCAGTCGATCGATCCATGTAGCTTGAAGAGCTGCACGACACTGTCGAGATAGTCAGGTGCGTCTTTCGCGTTATCGCGGCGAACGATATCGAGCCCGAAATGCGAGCGGTCGAAGACCGGCGGCACCGCATGCGAAAAGCCGTCGATTACGACGAAACGCTGGAGCCGCGCCGCGTACTCGAAAGCGAGATCGTAGTTCGTGGTGAAGAGCTTCGTGCGAGGCTTTCTCACGCCGCGCCGAGCAAGCTTGCGCAAGATCCCCTGATGCGCCACCAGGTCGGTCTCCGCGTCAACGAAATCCACGCGCGCCAGAATCGCCGCCTCGGCCTTGACGATGAACTCGGCGACAAGTTTGCCGTTCGCATCCGCATCGCCATACAGTGCGACATAGAGCTTGCACTGCGTCAGCAGCTTCTCGATGTCGGTGATCTTTGTGCCGTTCGGAATGATGCCCAGCACCGCGTCGAAAGCCGCCGTGCCCATCCCAACCTTCGCCGCCTCCCAAAGGTCGGCAAGGCCCGGCGCCGTCTTCACCTTCAATTTTGAAGCGGCGGCATTCGCAACGCAGAAGGACGAACCAGCGCCGGTAAGCAGCAGCAGGTTGGTGGCATTCAGACCATTCAATAGGAACCCATCGATAGCCCGCCCGCTGCCGCGCTCTTTCGTCTCTCCCGTCGTTGCGTCGACCTCATCGGCGTAGCGCCGCCAAGTCTTCGCTGGTTCAAAGAGCCGGATGTTCTCCTTCGCCGCCGCGCGCCCATCCCAGAATGCCATTTCCTACCCCCCGTTTTCTTATTTGAAGAGCTGTTCGATGTCCGCCATCGGCCTGAACAGCTTCATCGGCTGGTCGGGAAACGACAGAAAGCTCTCTCGCTCGTAGAAGCGCCGCGCATTGTCATCCTTTGCGTCCACGACCACCGCGAAGGACGCGATCTCGCTTCTGACAGCCCGAAAGAGGGCATCCGCCAGCAGAAACCGGCCATACCCCTTGCCTTGATGTCGTCGATCGACCGCGAGCCGTCCGAGAAGGGTTGCCGGAACGAGCGGATAGCGCGGCAGTTTCCGCGCTGTCTTTTCCGGCAGGTCCCAGAGATTCACCGCTGTCGACGAAAGGGTGTAGTAGCCAGCCACCGTACCGTCCGACAGCACCAGCACGAAGGGCGCGGCCATGTTCTTGCGAGCATCCTGACCCGCCTGAACCCGGAAATACCGGTCGAGCGGCTCGATGCCACTTTCGAACGCGGACCTGTCGTGCTGGGCACCGAGAATCTCGACCCGCAGGGCTTCTCCGATATCGTCCGCCACCCGTCAGACGCCGGTCGCCTGGCGATAGCGGCGCACCGTGTCACGCAGACGGTCATTGACCGGCTGCGGGTTGAGCAACGCTTCTACGAAGGTCTCGCTGTCACGGACCGACAGGTCCAGACGCTGATGCTCGTCGATCGCCCGGCGGGCGGCCTCCTGGACGCTGGACAACACGAAATCGGTCACCGTCCGGCCTTGGAGGGCCGCGGCGCGCTCAATAAGGCTTTTCTGGTCGGCCGTAACGCGCGTCTCCAGACGCTCGCCACGGACACGGCCACGAGGCGACTGCATCGCAGGTTTGGGCATCATCGTTCTCCTTGATCAAATATGTACGGCCAATGGCCGGGAAAATCAAGGAATACCTTCAGAGTTTGTCAAGGCGGCCGAGGCAAGACGGCAAAAGTCGAATTAACCAAACGATTTTGGGGGGAAAGCCTTCCCCTGCGGCCGAGCCTTCGTCTCGGCCGACCCCTTCTGCGGGGAGACCCCGCAACGCCCCCGGTAGAGTGAGAGTGCGGACCGGCTTTGCCGTGACGGGTTGAGAGTTGGGAGAGAGCTTCCGGCGCCCGTCGCGGAGATCCGCGATGTCCAGAAAGACCGCATCCGCTCGCGCCGGCCAGGACCGAACGAGCCTCTACGACGAAATCACCGGCAAGATCATCGGCGAGCTGCAGGCCGGCCGCGTGCCCTGGGTCCAGCCCTGGGGGACCGCGGCGGCGAAGGCGCCGCTCGCCATGCCGAGGAACGCCGCCACCGGCCGGCATTATTCGGGGATCAATGTGCTGATCCTCTGGGGCGCCGTCATCGAGCACGGCTTTGCCGGCCAGAGCTGGCTCACCTTCCGCCAGGCGCTGGCGCTCGGCGGCAATGTCCGCAAGGGCGAGCGCGGCACGACCGTCGTCTATGCCGACCGCTTCGTGCCCGACGACGAGAAGCGGCGCGCCCGCGAGACCGGCGACGAGGCCCAGGCGATCCCGTTCCTGAAGCGCTTCACGGTGTTCAACGCCGCGCAGTGCGAGGGTCTGCCGGAGGACGTCGCGATTGTCGCGCCGCCACCGGCGCCGGGCCTTGTCGAGCCGCAGGTCGAAGCGCTGATCCACGCGACCGGCATCGATTTCCGCATCGGCGGCAATCGCGCCTTCTACGTGCCAGCGCTCGACTATGTGCAGGTCCCGCCGCCCCAGGCCTATTTCGAGCCGATCAACTGGCACCGGACCGCGCTGCACGAGCTGGGTCACGCCACCGGCCATCCGTCCCGTCTCCGGCGCGACATGACCGGCGGCTTCGGCACCAAGAAATATGCGTTCGAGGAGCTGGTCGCCGAAATGAACGCGGCCTTCTGCTGCGCCTCGCTCGGCATCGTGCCGACCGTGCGGCACGCCGATTACATCGGCTCCTGGCTGGAGGTGCTGCGCGAGGACAATCGCGCCATTGTCCGCGCGGCCAGCCAGGCGAGCAAGGCCGCCGATTGGCTGCTCGGCTTCGTGCCGGCCGACGGGGCCGCGCTGTCGGCCGAGCCCGCGATCGACAGGAGGGCCGCATGATCCTCCTGACCGACGAGCTGCGCGAGCAGCTCCTGGCCAACGGCCGGATCCGCGGCGCCGACCACATCCCCGTGGTCAAATTCTTCAACCCGCTCGGCGAAGGCGTCTGGCTGGCGACCGAACTTGACGCGGACGGCGACACCTTGTTCGGCCTGGCCGATCTCGGCGAACCCGAACTCGGCTCCTTCAGCCTCGCCGAAATGATCGCCGTGCGCTTGCCGATGGGTCTCGGCATCGAGCGCGACATCCTGTTCGAGGGCCTTTATCCGATCTCGGCCTGGGCCGAGGCGGCCCGTCGAACCGGCGGCATCCGCGAGGCCGAACGCTTGCTTCACGCCGTACACCGCGCGAGGCCCGATCCACCCGTAAAGGCGTAAATCCGTGGAGGCGGGTCTGCGGTTTTGCGGCTTCTCTCGTTTACGACGAGACGCTGTCCTTCAGCAGGCCCGCCCAGACGGCGAGGATCATGCCTTCCAGGTCGTCATCCTCGCCGACCACGACGCTGAAAATGCCGAGCAGCTCGGAAAATTCCCGGACGTCGAGATGGCCGCGCGCCTGCAGCGCGGTCGCCAGCATCGTCAGGGCCTTGCCGCTGGCGCCGATCAGCGCGCGCTCGACCTTCGACAATCTCGGCCGCGATCGCCTGCGGCCGAGCATCGCCAGCCAATCGCGCCAGGGCGTCCGCGCGCCGTCCTTCACCGCCGTGTTCATCGTTTCCTCCGATCGCCCCGAGCGCCGGGCGATCCGGGCACACGCGAACCTGGCGGGCGCGTCTTCCTCTCCAGCCACACCGCCAAGGGCGACTATTATAGTCGTCTTTCGTCAATGCCAGAGGCTTTGCGCGGCGAACGTATCCAGATCGGTCCGGTCGCCGCGCCCCGAGGCGCCGGCCAGAAGAGAGTGAGAGGGAGGACCGGATTTTCGTGACGGGTTGGAGGTCGAGAGAGAGGCTCTCGGCCGCCCGTCGCGGAGTAATCCCGATGGCTACTGCAATTCAGAAGATCGTCCTGTCGTCCTCGCGCGACATCCCGTTCAACAAGCTGGTGCTCAGCCAGTCCAACGTCCGGCGGGTGAAGGCCGGCGTCTCGATCGAGGACCTAGCGGCCTCGATCGCGCGTCGCGGCCTGATCCAGAGCCTCAGCGTCATCCCCGTGGTCGATGCCGAGGACCAGGAGACCGGCATGTTCGAGGTGCCGGCCGGCGGCCGCCGCTTCCGGGCGCTGGAGCTGCTGGTCAAGCAGAAGCGCCTCGCCAAGATCGCGCCGGTGCCGTGCGTCGTGCGCAAGCGCGACGACGAGGTCCTGGCCGAGGAAGTCTCGCTGGTCGAGAACATCGACCGCGCGCCGCTCCATCCGCTCGACCAGTTCCGCGCCTTCCAGGACATGCGGGTGAAGGGCAAGACCGAGGAGGAGATCGCCGCGGCGCTCTTCGTGCCGGTCCAAGTGGTCAAGCAGCGCCTGCGCCTCGCGGCCGTATCGCCCACCTTGCATGAGGTCTATGCCGAGGACGGCATGACGCTCGACCAGCTCATGGCCTTTACCGTCACCGACGACCACGCCCGGCAGGAACAGGTCTGGGACGCGATCAAGGACGCCTGGTCGAAGGAGCCGTATCAGATCCGCCGCATGCTGACCGAGACGACGGTGCGCGCCTCGGACAAGCGCGCCGTCTTCGTCGGCGTCGAGGCCTATGAGCTGGCAGGCGGCATCGTCATGCGCGACCTGTTCCAGTCTGACGATGGCGGCTGGCTGCAGGATGCAGCGTTGCTCGATCGGCTGGTCGGCGAGAAGCTGAAGGCGACGGCCGAGACGATCGCCGCCGAGGGCTGGAAGTGGATCGAGGTCGCGGTCGGATTCCCCTATGGCGCCACGCGCGGCCTGCGCGAGCTGCAGGGCGAACCGCTCGACCTGACTGCCGAGGAACAGGCGACGATCGAAGCGCTCAACGCCGAATACCAGAAGCTCGAGGCGGAATATGAAGGCGCCGACGAGCTGCCCGACGAGATCGACCAGCGGCTCGGGGAGATCGAGACGGCGCTGTCGGCCTTCGAAACCCGTCCGGTCCGCTTTGAGGCCGACGACATCGCCCGCGCGGGCGTGTTCATCAGCATCGCCCATGACGGCAGCGTCGCCATCGATCGCGGCTATGTCCGGGCCGAGGACGAGGCTCCCGAACCCGGCGCCGAAACCGACGGGGGCGAGACCGAAGGCCAAGCGAGCGAGCCCGATGCGCCGGCCGTGCAGCGCGCCGTCATCACGATCGGCGGCCAGCCCATCGAGGCGGATGACGACGAGGACGACGCGATCAAGCCGCTCCCCGAGCGCCTGGTCATCGAGCTGACGGCCTATCGCACCCTCGCGCTGCGCAACGCCGTCGCGGAAAATCCGCACGTCGCCATGACCGCGCTGCTCCACAAGCTGGTCTCGGACACCTTCATGACCCGCATGTATACGGGCGCCATGGAGGCCGGGGTGAAGCACGTCTTCTTCCCGGCGCAGGACGATGGGCTGAAGGACAGCCCGTCCGCCCGCGCGGTGCAGGACCGTCACGCCGCCTGGGCCGGCGACATCCCGAAGGACGACGATGCCCTGTGGGACTGGCTCGCGGGCCTCGACGACGCCAGCCGGATGGCGCTGCTGGCGCATTGCGTCAGCTACGGCGTCAACGCGCTCTATGAGCGGCCGAACCCGCACAGCGCCGGCGGCGTGTCGCAGCACACGCTCGACATGCGGCTCGCCCAGGCCGACCGCCTGGCCAAGGCGACGGGGCTCGATCTGGTGGAGGCCGGCTGGCGCCCGACCTTCGGTAACTACCTCAACCGTGTCACCAAGCCTCGCATCCTGCAGGCGGTTCGCGAGGGCGTCGGCGAGCAGGCCGCGCAGCTCATCGACCTCCTGAAGAAGGGCGACATGGCCAAGGAAGCCGAGCGCCTGCTCGCCGAGACCGGCTGGCTGCCCGAGCCGCTGCGCCTGATCGACGATGCCGAGGCGTCCACACCGGAGGTCGAGGCTGGCGGCGAGGACGACGATGCTGCGCTGCCCGCATTCCTCGCCGGCGACGACGAGGATGTCACGGCGGAGGCCAACGACGATGAACCGCACCTTGTCGCGGCCGAATGACGAGCACCCGGAGCGGCTTTGGCCGCTCCGGTCCTTTCCCCGATCGAAGGAGCATCGCCATGCCGCGATCCACCCCGTCGCCGCGCCGCGTCGTCTTCCAGTACCTCGTTCCCGTGCATGTCGAGGTCGAGGACGGCATCGTCCGCCGCGTGACGATCATCGACGAAACCCCGGTGCGCGATCCCGTCGTCGTCGAAGGCGATCCCGCCAATCTCGCCGATGCCGTGCGCGCCGCCGACGACGGCCAAGCCTGGCCATCCTGGCAGTTCGGCTACTAGCCACCGCCATCCTGAACCCACTCCGAGCCCGGCCCATGCGCCGGGCTCTTTTTGTTTCCGGAGCCCGCCATGACCGATTTCTTCACCCGATATTCCTGCCTGCTCGACGTCGGCACCTCCGCCAACGCCGCGCGGTCCTTCGACATCTACGCCGCGCTGATGGCCGAGAACGGCCGCGAAGACCCGCCGGCCGAACCGTTTCACCTGTCGGTGACACCCGAACACGGCGCGTCGCGGCTCTGGCTGCGCGACCCCGGCACCGCCGATCCTCAGCTTGCGATCACCTTCGTGACACGCTGCGCCGAGGCGTTCGGGCTGACCGGCCGCTGGGGATTCCAGTGGGCCAGCATCGCCTCCAATCCCGTGATCGACGGCTTCTCGGGCGGCGCCCATGTCCTCGATCTCGCCACGGGCGAGACGATCGCCTGGATGAGCACCGGCCGCTGGCTCGCCGACCGGCTTTCCGAGGGCGGCGCGCGATGAGCATCCCCGACCATGCCCGGGCCAACTTCCAGACGTTGCTGCGCGCCGCGTCGAGCGGCGACCTGGCGCTGATGGAATGCGCTGATGTGGTGACCGGCGAGCCGCGCTACGTCATCTGCGCCGTCGGCCGCGATGACGGCGACTTCGTGTTCACCCCGTTTGGCCATCTCGCCGACGACAATCCCTTCGAGATCTACCGCCCGCCGGAGGCCTCGACATAGGGGCGGACGGCGTCAAGGAGACCCGCGACGGCCGCGCGGGCCTTCGACGCAAAGGCCGGATCGCCGTCGAAGCGATCAAAAGCATGATGCGGATAATAGGCGTTCAACACCGCCACCGCATCGGCCAGCCCGTCGTTCGGAACAACCAGCCCTGCAGCGCAGGCGCGCGCCAAGCCGCTTTCGAGATCGTGGCGAATGTCCCGACGACAGCGATCGTCGCTCCAACCCTGGCTCGAAAGATACGCCTTCAGCCCAAGCTCGGCCGAAATCGCGGTCATGTAGCAGGTCTCGCGGGGATCGCCGCTTTCCACCCGTGCCGGAGACGGCAGAAACTCTTCGCCATTGGCAAGCAAGGCTCGGGCCCGCTCGATCCCTTCGCGTGTCTCTACCAGACCGCCACCTCCCATTGCCCGGCGACGCGGGCAAAGCCGATTGGCCGGTTCTGCGGGGCCGCATTGGGCTTCGTCGGATCGAGCACGATCTGCGTCATGCAGGTCACGCCCGGGCCGACGCCGCCCGGCGAGCAGTCGCCGAGCTTCAGCGTCGCATTCGCCAGCGACGTGCCCGAGAACAGGCGGTGACGCCGGACGGCTGCGGTGGCCTCGTCCTCGCTCGGCTGGGCGACACCGGCGGCGATGGCCGGAGATGCGGCGACCGGCGAGATCACCGGCCGCAGCACGAAGCCTGCGCCGAAACCGGCCACCAGGCATGCCGCCCCCACGATGCCGATCGCACTTCCTTTCATCTCGCCTCCCATGTTCATCATCCGGCGCAGCGCGCCCGGATGGTGTGAGGCGCCGCGGCTTGTTTTCCTTGCGGGAGCTTAGCGTCCCATCCGCGCCGCCGGAAGTCGGTGCGGCCGGCCGGGTTCCGGCCGCGCCAGAGTGAGAGGGAGGCCGGGACGGGTTTGAGCCCGTCCGGTCGAGAGAGAGCGCCGGGCCGGCTTGCCCTTCTCCCGCTCTCCGAGGTTCCCCCGATGTTCCATGCTCCGATCCCCGCCGCCGAGGCGGCATCGCTTCCGCTTGGCTCCTCCGCGCCGCCGGCCGCCGCCATCTTCGCCGCCGCCGAGCACATCCTCTCCCACCTCGAACAGGGCCGCACCGTCGATGCCGCCATGCTGCGCAGCGCCATGGAGGATGCCTTCGGCGCGTCCGACGCTGCCGGCGCCTGGGACTGGAAAACCGCCTATGACGCCTGCGAGGTCGCCACCGTCCTGTTCCTGCGCAAATACGGAAAGCCGCTTTTCCGCAAAGCCGCATCGCCGGCTTCACGGCTCTCCGTGCTGACCAAGATCGTCGGACTGCTGCCGACGCACACGCGTCGATCCGAGGAGGCGCAGACCTTCCAGCAATTCTCGACGCCGATCCCGCTGGGTCTTGCCGCGTTGACGGCGGCAACATTGACCCCGGCCGACGGCGTGCTGGAGCCGTCCGCCGGCACCGGTCTGCTCGGCGTCCTCGCCGAAACCGCGGGCGCATCGCTCATCCTCAACGAGCTGGCCGAGACCCGCGCCGATCTTCTCGCTTCTCTCTTTCCAGCCGTGCCCGTCACGCGCTTCGACGCCGCCCAGATCGACGACCATCTCAACCCGGCCGCCGTGCCGAGCGTCGTCATCATGAACCCACCATTCTCGGTTCTGGCGAACGTCACCGGGCGCGTCGCCGACGCCGCATACCGGCACATCGCCTCGGCGCTCGCCCGGCTGGCCGATGGCGGACGCCTGGTCGCCATCACCGGCGCGAACTTCTCGCCCGAGCTTCCGGCCTGGCGGGACGCCTTCGTGCGCCTGCAGGGACGCGGCCGCGTCGTGTTCACCGCCGCGATCGCCGGCTCGGTCTATGCCAAGCACGGCACGACCATCGAGACCCGCCTGACCGTCATCGACAAGGCGCCGGCCGAGGACCCCGAGCATTTTCCGGACTCGGCCGGGATCGCACCCGATGTCGCGACCTTGCTCGGCTGGCTTGATGCGCAGCTTCCCGCGCGCCTGCCGGTCTCGATCGCGCGTCCCACCGCGACGTCGGCCGCCACGCCGCGCACGGTGCGAGGCTATCTCGCCCGCGCGGCGACGGCCCAGCCCGCCCGCCGGATCGCCCAGCTCGAAGGCGAGCCACTCGCCTATGAGACCATCGACTGGACGCCGCCGGAGAGCGGCCGACTGTCGGACTCGATCTATGAGGCCTATGCGCTCCAGTCGATCCGCATCGAGGGCGCACAGCCGCACCCGACCAAGCTCGTGCAGTCCGCCGCCATGGCCTCGGTCGCGCCGCCGAAGCCGAGCTATCGGCCGACGTTGCCGGCGCCGATCGTCGCCGACGGCATCCTCTCCGACGCCCAGCTCGAGACGGTGATCTATGCCGGCGAGGCCCATGGCGAATATCTCGCCGGGGCCTGGACCGTGGACGAGACCGGCGATCTCGTCACCGCCGCGCCGGACGATGCCCCGAACGCGGTTCGCTTCCGCCGTGGCTACATGCTCGGCGACGGCACCGGCGCCGGCAAAGGCCGCCAGTCCGCCGGCATCATCCTCGACAACTGGCTCCAGGGCCGCCGCAAGGCTGTCTGGATCTCCAAGTCCGACAAGCTGCTCGAAGACGCTCAGCGCGACTGGTCGGCCCTCGGCATGGAGCGGCTCCTGGTCACGCCGCTCTCGCGCTTCCCGCAAGGGTCGGCCATCCGGCTGCCCGAAGGCGTCCTATTTCTAACCTACGCTACGCTACGGTCCGACGACCGCGGGGAGAAGCTTTCGCGCGTCAAGCAGATCGTCGAATGGTTGGGTTCCGATTTCGACGGAGTGATCATTTTCGACGAGTCCCACGCGATGCAGAACGCCGGCGGCGGCAAGGGAGAACGGGGCGACGTGGCCCCGTCGCAGCAAGGCCGTGCGGGCCTTCGGCTCCAGCACGCGCTCCCGAATGCCCGCGTCGTCTACGTCTCGGCGACCGGCGCGACCACCGTCCACAATCTCGCCTATGCCCAGCGCCTCGGCCTGTGGGGTGGCGAGGATTTCCCCTTCGCCAACCGCCCTGAATTCGTCGAGGCCGTCGACAATGGCGGCGTCGCGGCGATGGAGGTGCTGGCCCGCGACCTGCGCGCGCTCGGCCTCTACACGGCGCGCTCGCTCTCGTATGACGGCGTCGAATACGAACTGGTGGAGCACCAGCTCACGCCCGAGCAGACCCGCATCTATGATGCCTATGCCGGCGCCTTCGCCATCATCCACAATCATCTCGACGCGGCGATGCAGGCCGCCAACATAACCGGCGATGCCGGCACGCTGAACCGGCAGGCGAAGTCGGCCGCGCGGTCGGCCTTCGAGAGCGCCAAGCAGCGCTTCTTCGGCCATCTCCTCACCAGCATGAAGACGCCGACGCTGGTCCGCTCGATCGAGCAGGACCTGGCGGCCGGACATTCCGCCGTCATCCAGATCGTCTCGACCGGCGAGGCCCTCATGGAGCGCCGCCTGGCCGAAATCCCGACGGAGGAATGGAACGACGTCCGCGTCGACATCACGCCGCGCGAATATGTGCTGGATTATCTCGCCCATTCCTTCCCGGTGCAGCTCTACGAGCCGTTCTCCGACAGCGAGGGCAATCTGTCGTCGCGGCCGGTCTATCGCGACGGCCATCCTGTCGAGAGCCGCGAGGCCGTCGCCCGCCGTGACGAGCTGATCGAACGCCTCGCATCGCTGCCGCCGGTCCCGGGCGCGCTCGACCAGATCGTCCAGCGTTTCGGCACGGACGTCGTCGCCGAGGTGACGGGGCGCTCGCGGCGCGTGGTGCGCAAGGGCGAGCGGCTCGCCGTCGAGAACCGGGCGGCGTCCGCCAATCTCGCCGAGGCGGCCTCGTTCATGGACGACGACAAGCGCGTCCTGGTCTTCTCCGACGCCGGCGGCACGGGCCGGAGCTATCATGCGGACCTCGCTGTCAGGAACCAGCGCCTGCGCATCCACTATCTGCTGGAGCCCGGCTGGAAGGCCGATGCGGCGATCCAGGGGCTCGGCCGCACCAACCGCACCAACCAGGCGCAGCCGCCGCTCTTCCGGCCGATCGCCACTGATGTGAAGGCCGAAAAGCGCTTCCTCTCGACCATCGCGCGCCGGCTCGACACGCTCGGCGCCATCACGCGCGGGCAGCGACAGACCGGCGGCCAAGGCCTGTTCCGGCCCGAGGACAATCTCGAATCCCACTATGCGCGCGACGCGCTGCGCCAGCTTTACCTGCTGCTCGTGCGTGGCAAGGTCGAGGGCTGCTCGCTCGATCGGTTTGAGACCGCCACCGGCCTCAAGCTGATGGACGATAACGGCATCAAGGACGTGTTGCCGCCAATCACGACCTTCCTCAACCGGCTGCTGGCACTGACCATCGAGCTGCAGGGCATCCTGTTCACAGCATTCGAGCAGCTCCTGACAGCGAAGATCGAGGGCGCGATCCGCAGCGGCCACTATGACGTCGGGCTGGAGACGCTGCAGGCCGAGAGCTTCGTGGTGACCGACAGCCAGGTCATCCACGTCCATCCGGGCACCGGCGCGGAGACGCGGCTGCTGACCATCACCCGCCGCGAGCGCAATCGACCCGTCACGCTGGCCGATGCGCTCGACCATCTCGCCGATCCGCGCGCGCGGCTGGTGGTCAACGGTCGCTCGGGACGCGCCGCGGTGCAGATGCCGGCCCCGTCGATGATGCTCGACGACGGCGAGATCGAACGCCGCGTCTGCCTGATCCGGCCGATGGAGCAGCATTGTGCGCCGCTGCGCATGATGGACGAGAGCCACTGGGAGGAAGCCGACCGCGATCGCTTCGCTGCCGCCTGGGAGGTCGAGCTTGCCGACATCCCGGATTTCTCCGACAGCACGATCCACATCGTCGCCGGCCTGCTGCTGCCGATCTGGAAGCGCCTGCCGGACGAGTCGACCAGGGTCTACCGGCTCCAGACCGACGCGGGCGAGCGCATCATCGGCCGCCGGGTCTCGCCGGCCTGGGCCGCCAACGCCGCCTCGCAGGGGGCGAGCCCGCTGACGCCGGAACACGCCTTCGCCGCGCTGATGGAGGGCACCACGATCCTCGATCTCGCCGAAGGCCTCCAGCTTCGCCGCGCCCGCATCATGAGCGCCTACCGCCTGGAGCTGACCGGCTTCACCGAGGCGATGCGCGAGCGGCTGCGGGCCTATGGCCTGTTCAGCGAGATCATCTCCTGGAAGCTGCGCTTCTTCGTGCCGGCCGACGCAAGCGGGGCAGCGGTGCTCGCGAAGCTGCTCGACACCTATCCGGTGGCGCGCATCTCCGAACGGGAGGCCGCGTAATGTCGCGTCACGATGCTTCCGGTCTCGCGCAGCGTCTCGGCCGGCAGGCCGAGGCGGTGTGCCGCCATTACCTCTCCAGTGGGCGGCGCGAGGGCCGCTACTGGCTGGTCGGCGACGTGCGCAACACGCCGGGCCGCTCGATGTACGTGCGGCTCAAGGACTCACCGAAGGGACCGGCCGGCAAATGGACCGATGCCGCGACCGGCGAGTATGGCGATCTTCTCGACGTGATCCGCGAGAGCTGCGGCCTGATCGACTTCAAGGACGTCGCCGACGAGGCACGGACCTTCCTCAGCATGCCGCAGCCCGAACTGTCGCCGGCAAACCCTCGTCAGCCTCCGGTGCCGCATGGGTCGCCCGAGGCAGCCCGCCGCCTGTTCGGCATGTCGCAGCCGATCACGGGCACACTCGTACAGTCGTATCTACGGGAACGCGGCATTACGGATGTACGCGGAACCGGAAACCTGCGCTTCCACCCGCGCTGCTATTATCGGCCCGACGAGCATTCTTCGACCGAGACTTGGCCGGCGATGATCGCCGCCGTCACCGACCTCCGCGACAGGATCACCGGGGCGCATCGGACCTGGCTCGACCCGCGACGCCGCGACAAGGCGCCGCTCGACACGCCGAGGCGGGCGATGGGCGATCTTCTCGGCAACGCGGTCCGCTTCGGCACGGGCGGCGAAGTCATGGCGGCCGGCGAAGGCATCGAGACCGTGCTGTCGGTCAGGCAGGTCTTGCCCGACATGCCGATGCTGGCGGCGCTCTCCGCAGCCCATCTCGCCGCCATCCTATTCCCGGACACGCTGCGGCGGCTCTACATCCTGCGGGACGACGATCCGGCCGGTGACGGTGCGCGGGACAGCCTGGTCGAACGGGCGAATGCGGCCGGGATCGAGGCGATCGTCATCTCGCCCCAGCTCGGCGACTTCAACGAGGATCTCCGCACCCGCGGCATCGACGCGCTCAGAAGCCAGACCCGGATGCAGATCGGGCCGCAGGACGTGGCACGTTTCATGGCGCTCGCGGCATAGCCGGCAGGGAGGAAGGTGGCGGCGATGCCGCCATGCCCGTCCGGATGCCCCATACCGTCTGAGAGGACCGCGCCTCGGCCTTCGAGAGGGCGATCGGCCTACAGTCGGGCCGGCCCGGCAATGGCGGCGGCCGACTATTTTCCGGCGGCGCGTGCCGCGCCTTTCCATCGCGAGACAAAATAGCCGGCCTTCGCCATCCTCCGCTAACGCTCCGGCCCTGCGCTGCGCTCCGGGTGCAGGACCGTCCCGCCGGTGGGCTTCGTCGCCATGAAGGCCGCGACGGTCGCGGTCCTACCGACGGAGCATCCCATGGACGCGCATGACGACTTCGAACCTCACCACGAATCCTCACCCACCGATCACGTCCTCAACGAACTGCAGCTCCACGGCTACCGGCCCTTTTCCGACGAACCGGACCAGCGGCTTCTTCCGGACGGTAACGCGGTCGCAGGCGCCGTCGCCGACATCTTCGACGCCCTGATCGGCACGCTGGAGGACACACGCCTCGAACCCGACCTCGACGATCTCCTCTGGTCGACCGTCAACGTCTTCCACCGCGCCACCGAACGGATCGCACGCGAGCTCGACGACAACGAGCAGGCCCAGAAGCGCTCGCAGCGGGAACAGGACGGCAGCGAGGTGAAGTCGGTCGAACTCGAGCGCCAGATCGCCGAGGGCATGACTCTCATCGAGCGCCAGGCCGCCTTCGAACTGATGCGCGATCAGGCCGCCGAACATTACGAACGCCAGGTCGGCAAGGCATGGCTCCCGCGGAGCGGATCGAAGGTCAACCATCGCCATCTCACCTCGGCGATGATCGACAGCCGCGACTTCCTGATGGCGAAGAAGCGCGCCGAGCAGGAGGTGCTGCTGCCTCCAGGGCCGAAGATCGTCGTCACCGGCGGGCTCGACTTCAACGATCACCGGCTGATCTGGGCCAAGCTCGACCAGATGCATGAGAAGCACCCCGACATGGTTCTCGTCCACGGCAAGTCGCCGAAAGGCGTCGAGAAGATCGCCTCCCTCTGGGCGAAGAACCGCAACGTGCCGCAGATCGGTTTCGCACCCGACTGGACGAAGCACGGCCGGGCCGCGCCCTTCAAGCGCAACGACCAGATGCTGGAGATCGTGCCGAAGGGCGTGATGCACTTCCCAGGCACGGGCATCAACGACAACCTCGCCGACAAAGCCAAGAAGCTCGGCATTCCGGTGTGGAAATTCGGCGGCGCGTAAGCGCCGCCATGCATCCATTCCCACCCAGCGCAGTCCACGGATAGCGAGGTCCTATGACGCATTCACTTTCCTCGCCTTCGAGTTGCGCCTGATTCAGCGCAGACGGTCAGATTAGGACGTCGCGCATGTCGACATAATCGGGCCGGCCAATCGGGAAGCTCACAGCGCGGACGATGCTCGCGAGATCATGCGCGATCTCGTCGATGCCGGTCCCGATGGACTTCCCTACGGTCTTTCCAGTCATCCCCTGCGCCCACCGCGTCCACCATTTTCTGTTCAGGGTCAGACCGCCGCGACTCCACCATCCACAAAGAGCTCATGGCCCGCGACGAAGCTGCTATCGTTCGATGCCAGGAAAAGCACGGCACGCGCGACCTCTTCGAGACGTCCCAGGCGCCCGAGCGGAACCCCCTTGATTACCTCTGCCTCAGCGCCCGGGGTTGCATCGAAGTAGCTCCGGATCAGACGTGTCTCGGTGCCACCTGGCGAGACGACGTTCACGCGGATACCGCGTTCTTTCAGATCGTTCGTCCAGCTCCGTGCAAAGGAGCGAACCGCTGCCTTGCTGGCATTGTAGAGCGACTGGCCTGGATATGCCTTGGAACCCGCGATCGAGCCGTTGAGGACAATCACGCCCCCCTCCGTCATCAGCGGCAGTGCCTTCTGTACGGTGAAGACCACGGCTTTCACATTGATGCCGAACGTTGAATTGAAATGGGCTTCATCGATCGCTTCGAGCGGGACGGGCTCGTGCACGCCCGCATTCGCGAACACCACATCGACCTTGCCATGGTCACGCTCAATGCGCTCGTAGAGCCTCGCAAGGTCGGTCACGTTCGTGACGTCGCCTTGTACGCCGACCGCACCGTGACCGATCTGGCTGACAGCCTGATCGAGCAATGCCTGTCGCCGCGCGGTGATGTACACACGGGCTCCCTCCTCCGCGAAGAGCTGCGCGGAAGCCAAGCCGATGCCGTCGCTCCCGCCGGTGATTACTACGACCTTGTCTTCGAACCGCTTAGTCATCCGATCAACCTTTCAGGCAAGTGGAGGATTGCTCCACTTAAAATATGGAGGTATCCTCCGCTTGACAAGCTGAGGAAGAACAAATTGATCGAGGCTGGCCTACGTGCCGACGCGGAACGGAACCGCCAACGCATTCTCGTCGCGGCGGAGGAACTGTTCCTAGAGAGAGGCGCAGGCGTCTCGCTGGACGAGGTAGCCAAGCGAGCGAAAGTCGGGATCGGCACTCTCTACCGCCGCTTCCCGACGCGAGAGGCGCTTTTGGCAGCCACCAGCAACGAGCGGTTTTTGTCGGTCGCTGAGACGAGCCGCGCGCGAGATGCGCATCATGATCCCGGAGACGCTCTACGCCAGTTTCTTGAGGATCTCGCGATGAACACGAGCGTCTATCAGAGCCTTGCTGCTTCGCTAGGGACTGTTATCCAACACGGGACACCTGGCTGTTATGCGATTAGCGCGGAAGGGCAGCGCCTGCTTCGGCGCGCTCAGGAAGCCGGTATCATTCGTGGGGACGCCAGCTTCGACGACATCATCTGTGTGGTGAGCGCCATAGCCATCGCGGTCGAAAAGGAGGGCGCACCGGTGTCGCGCATCGCTCATTTGGTGGACCTGCTCCTCTACGGCATGCGCGTGCGTTGACGAGTCGGGTGACCTGCATAGGCTGATCTTTTTAGCGTTTGATCCTCGATACTTTGTAGACGCGCCCAGCGCTATCGTAGGTGGTCCAGTCGCCGACCTGCTCACCATTCTCGAAATAGCCGGACCGCAATTTTGAGCCGTCGCGGCGAAACCACTCCCAATATCCAGTTGGCTGACCCTTGAGCGTTTGGCCGACGACCCACAAGCTGCCGTCCCTGTGCTTCTTCTCGAACGGGAGCGTCTCGGTCATCCTGCGCCCCGTCTCAGTCTGGCTCGCCCATCACGGCGATCCGCGCGGATCGCGCATAATGTGCCAGCTCCGTATCGTTCTCGATCAGTGCATCGAGCAGCGTCTTCATATCGGCCTGGTCGGAGGCCGACTGGAAAGGGCCCGGCTGTCGCTCGATCGCTAGCACCGCGATCGCCAGAGCCTTCTTCACGAGGTGTAGATCTCTTCCGGTGAACTCCGCCATCGTCAGTCCTATCGCGACTCGACGCCTGCCGCCGCCAGCATAGCTTAGATACTCGTCCGGCGGCGTTTGGCACGAGTAAAGCGGGTCCGAGCATCGAGGCCAGTTACGTGGGTCTCCGACGCGAAGAACCATCTCCGCCTATCAGCGCTAATCCTTGGTCCGACCGCGGACTTGTCGCCATCAACCCGTAATATGTGGAACGGCCCGCGTTGCAAGGATGCTTTTCAGTCGATTTCACCACATGAGGACGGTGCGGTCATATGTCCGGCCTGTTTGTGCGGTCATAACCGCTGGCCTCGATGAAGTCCGCGAAGCAGGTAGCTGGATCAAGGGGGCGCGCTTTTCTGCGCGTCACGGGTTTCGGCCTGTCCTGTTTCGGGATTTCGTCCCGTGGTTCATCGTCTGGAGTGCACCTCACATCTGCCGGCGGTTTGCCGGGCAGCTCTTCTCGGCGTCCTTACGCTTGTGCAGCGACAGGTCCAGCCTCGATTCGTGTTGGGTCTCGATAAATTCCGCCTCTCGTCAGCAATGCCCAGATCATCCGAGCTATCTTATTGGCGAGCGCAACCGCCACGACCTTGAAGGGCCGCCGCGTAAGCATGTTCTTCAGCCACGGCCAGACTCGATCACGATACTGTACATGACGCAGCACCGATGCGGCGCCTGTCGTCAGCAATGATCGCAGTACCGGATTGCCCATCTTCGATATTCGCCCCAACCGCTCTTTGCCGCCGCTGGAATGCGATTTCGGGGTTAACCCGATCCAAGCTGCAAAGTGGCGGGCCGATTTGAAGCCAGCTGGATCGGGCACGAATGCCTTCACCGCCATGGCGATTATCGGGCCGACGCCAGGGATGCTCGCCAGGCGTCTCATTTCATCATCCTGCTTGGACTGGATGACGATCTCGCGTTCGAGCTTGTCGATCTGTGTGGCGAGCATCTCGATCTGATCGATGATTTCGCTCAGGGCAAATCGGGCGGCCGGAGGCAGTCGAGCATCCTTCTCATCCCGGATGATCGGCGCCAATGCCTTGACGTTGGCGATGCCGGTTGGAGCAATGATCCCCAGTTCACCCATGTGCGCGCGCAACGCGTTGATCGCCTGGGTCCGCTGACGCACGAGCAACGCGCGTGTCCTGAGTACCATTACCGCAGCCTGCTGCTCGGCCGTCTTCACCGGTACGAACCGCATAGTCTTTCGCGTCATCGCTTCGACGATTGCTTCAGCATCGGCGGCGTCTGTCTTCCCGCGCTTGACGAACGGTTTGACGTATTGAGGCGGCAGAAGCCTGACCTCGTGGCCGAGGGCGGAGATCTCGCGCGCCCAGTAGTGCGCACTGGCGCAAGCTTCCATCCCGACTAGGCACGGTCGCAATCTCTCGAAGAAACGCAGCACCTCCGCGCGACGAAGCTTCCGGTTGAATAGCGGCGTGCCCTCGGCATCCGCACCAAAAGCCTGGAAAACGTGCTTCGCCAAGTCCAGTCCAATAGTTGTAACTTCTTTCACGGAACGGTCCCTCCTTGTGGCGTTTGCGACAACGACCACCTTTTAGCACTTCGATGCGGTCGGAGCGGGCCGTTCCACCTCATCAAGGGTCGGCTATGCGAGCATGCCGCCGCTGCGGCTGCGCCTGCGCGGTGATTGCAGTCCACGGCCGGACACGTCGGGCGCCTGTCGGCGGGGGATGGTCCCCCGCTCCAGCAGGAGCCCAGCGAATGTCCCTCAACGAAGCTCACGCCTTCGCCTTCAGCCTCGCGACGACCCTGATGGCTGCCATCGTCATCTTCCAGGCCGGCGACGGGACGCTCTCGGTGATGCCCGCCAGCGAATACGACGGGGACGCCTCGGAGATCGTCCATGAGATCGACCCTTTCGCCCCGTAACCGGCGCGATCCGATGCCGGGCGGAGATCCTCAGCGATTTCCGCTCCGGCTGGGGCCATATTCTGCTATATTCCGGGCGCGCCGTGGTGGTGGTGGCAGGCGCGACCGTCAGACCTATCGTCACGGAGGCCACCACCATGATCATTCTAGCAATCCTCGCCTCACTCGCTGCCATCGGCGTGCTGTGCTGGCTGCTGTTCACCCTGGCCGTATTCGCCCTTCCGGTCTTCGTCGGCGCGACCGTTGGTGTGTGGGCCCATGGGACTGGGGCCGGCGTAGCGGGCGCAATTCTTGTAGGCCTAGTCGCCGCGGCCGCCACGCTCGCGGTCGGCCAGCTCGTGATCATGTTCGTGCGGCACGTTTGGCTGAAGCTGATCGTGGCCATCGCCTTCGTCGCCCCAGCGGCGCTCGCCGGGTTCCATGCCACGCACGGCATCGTCAAGCATCTCATGCCGTCCGAGGCTTGGCAGATCACCTTCTCCGTCATCGGCGCCATTGCGGTCGGCATCACCGCCCTGGTGCGGGTCGCGGGGATGGCAACGGCTCCAGCCCCATCCGGCCAGGGCCTCGCGCGGGCCTAATCGCGCTCAATCCCCAATGGCGGACCGGGACAGCGTTAACTCGACTCTTCCACGTCGTCTGAGGCTGTTGCGGATGGGGAGTGGCGCGAGGTTCGATGCCGGACCCGGATTGCGGCCGATCTCGTCACAACGCTGGCGGGCAGCTCCACGGGCTCGGAGGCGAACCTACGACCCGGTGAGGCGATCTCTCCGATAGCAGCGATGACGAGGATGCGACGCAGGCAGCCTAGAACAGGGGGCGAATGCAGGTAGACCCTCTGTCGCCGCCGGTTTGCCGATCCAGGCTGGTCGCCAACTTCTCCGTCTTCTGACCGTGTCTCAACCGCTCCGAACGGCCTCTTCAATGGCCTGATCTGGCCGAAGGCCGGCTAAAGCCTCGATCACCTATGACGCAACAGCCGCGTCAAACTTTCTTCCCCTGCCGGCTGCGCCGCCATTCCTCGCGGGACAAGAAATCCCTCCTTGGCTGTCCAGCCCCTTCGGGGTGCGCCGTCGATCGCCTCCGGCCTGCCGATCGCCATCGAGGCCGCAATGGTGCGGGCTCGAATACGGAAAACGGAGACTTACAATGGCGACCATCGGCACCTTCAAGAAGACCGGCTCGAACGAGTTCACCGGCGACATCGTCACCCTCAGTGTTCAGGCCAAGGGCGTGCGCATCGTCCCCGACACCCGCGCCACCGGCGAGAACGCCCCCAGCCACCGGGTTCTGGTCGGCCGCGCCGAGATCGGCGCCGCCTGGTCCAAGCGCTCCAACGAGGGTCGCGACTATCTGGGCCTCAAGCTCGACGATCCGAGCTTCAACGCTCCGATCTACGCCAACCTCTTCGACGACGAGGACGCGGACACCTATTCGCTGATCTGGTCCCGCCCTAACGGTCGGCGCGGCGACTGAGACCTACGCAAGACCCCGGCCGGAAGGCCGGGGTCTTCGGCATGCAGAGCGACCGAATCAGTTTGGCTGACGCGGCCATTTCCGTCAGGGCGGAAAGCGCCATGTGGCTCGCCAAACCTGCCTAGAGCGACTATTATAGTCGTAGTTCTGGCGTGCGCGTAGGTCCGGGTGGGAGGTGATCATGCATGATCACCGCCCGACAATTTCGGGCCGCACGCGCGTTGCTGGGTTGGACACAGGAGACGCTCGCGGACAAGGCCCGGGTCTCACTGACCGCGCTCAAGCGCCTCGAATCCGCCAGCGGCCTCGAGGTTTATGAGAGCACGCGTGACGAGGTAAGAAGGGCTTTCGAACGCGCCGGCATCGTCTTCCTGAACTCCGATCAGGGCAAGGGAGTGCTGCTCGTTGACGCGAAAAAGGAAGCTTGACCTTCAACGAACCGCTGCGTCGCCTGTTCTTTCGCCGGCAGCGTCTTGCGTCATCATTCCGCTTGCATCACGGTTAACAAACCCCTCCGATCTGGATACATCTCTCAGCCGGGGGATGACGTGACCAAGACCGACTTTCTCGACCAGCCGCCAACCGGCGCGGCACTGACCGCCTATGATAAGGCGCATCTGAAGCTTTATGTCAGGCTCCTCGACGCCGAGAGAGGGCACGCCGACTGGCGCGAGGTCGTAAAGATCCTGTTCGGCATCGACGCTGAAACCGATCCAGATCGCGCTCTGATCATCTATACCAGCCATCTCGATCGCGCGAAGTGGATGACCAAAAGCGGCTTTTGCGAACTGCTTCAGGGTCCCCTTCATTGAGGTGATGCGTAACCTGCATCACGTTGCGACCACTTCGTTCTTCCCGTGCTTCCTCCAACCGGGAATCGTATCTGCTGCAAACTCGCGTTGTATTATGTTGCGCGGAGGCGCGGAGGATGTCTGAAGAGGAAAGTTGGCGGTCCGAGGCCGCCTATGACTATATCGATACGTTAGCTCCCGGAGACCTTGCCTGGGAGTTTCTTCGCCGTAATCCCGACTATCGGAATGCATATCAGGAGCTTGTCTCCATCGGGCGGCTCACCGAAGAGGTCGCCCAACGTTTCGCCGAACAATGGGGGTTGCGATTTCGCGGCAGACCCTCGAACCTCAGCACTCATCCAGCCGATTTTCTGGACCCCGCAAGTCGATCCAGCCACATTGCCGTTCACGAATGGGCCCACCCCTGCCGAAGGGCCTCGCGTTTACGCTGACGATCTACGCAACCACTCCATCATCAGAGCGGGCCCGGATATGATCCGGATTGATCTGCGGGCCGAGCGTTATGATGTCTCCCTGCTGGACATGGATGCAGCAGGTCCGATCGGCGTGTTCGTCATGTTCGACGAACTGACGCCGGACCGTCTCACCGCGGTAGAGCGTCTCTGGCACGCGATGTTTCGAAAGCGTGTGCCGCCCGATCCACGTGTCACACCACAGCGCCAGCGACGCGCACGTCTGATGCTTCGCACCGTCGACGCTCGGGCGGCAGGCGCGACCTATCGACAAATCGCTGCTCAACTCTTCCCAAACCTCAGACACGACGCCGAAACATGGGATGAAAACCCGGTCCGGGAAACGACCGTCCGCCTGGCCCGCGATGGTCTGGCGTTCGTTCGGGGCGGATATCGCAAGCTGCTCCGCCTTCCCCGTCGCTCGCGCTGACACGCCTTCGGTGTCGAAAATAATTTCCTAATTCCGTTCCTGTCGGAAGCGCCGTCCTCCCGCCACCGTGCTCGCAACCCGCCGCTCGTTCGCAGCGGCCATTAGCGAGACCACGGAGGTGCGATCATGGCCGAAATAGCCGCCAGTATTCCGCAGCGCTATCTCAGAACGCAGGAAGCCGCGCGCTTCCTCGGCCTTTCCGAGCGCACGCTCGAAAAGCACCGTACCTACGGAACCGGCCCGACCTATCGCAAGCTCGGCGGTCGCGTCGTCTATGCAGTGGAAGACCTCCAAGCCTGGGCGGACCGGGGTCTCGTGACCTCCACCTCCGATCCACGCGCAGGCACCGTTCTGCCCGCAAAGCGTCAGCCGAAATCTCCCGCCACCGCCGGCGGGCGCTTTCCTCGCTGAGACGGCGCGCCGTGTCGTCCCGTCACCAGCATCGCGACGAGCGTACGCAGCTTGATCTCTTCCGGGCGCTGCCCGGCGATCTTGCGCCCCGCGATGCGCAAGACCTCATGGCCTATCCGTTCTTCTCGCTCGCCAAGTCGAAGCGCCTGGCGCCGATCGACTTCAAGGCAGGCTCGGTGAAGATCCGCGTCGAAGCGGTCGCCGAGCATGGCATGGCGACGATCTGGGACGCCGACGTCCTGATCTGGGCCGCCTCGCAGATCGCCGAGGCACGCGACCTCGGCCTGCGGCCTTCGCGGCTGATGGCGACCACCCCTTATGAAATCCTCAACTTCATTGGTCGCGGCGTGTCGCTGCGCGACTACGACCGCCTGAAGGCCGCGCTCGACCGACTTCAATCGACCACGGTTGCGACCTCGATCCGCCAACCGACGGAGCGGCGGATGCACCGCTTCTCCTGGATCAACGAGTGGAAGGAGCGCGCCGATCACCGCGGCCGGCCGCTCGGCCTCGAGCTGATCGTGCCTGACTGGTTCTACGGCGCCGTCCTCGACGATGCCCTCGTGCTCACGATCGACCGAAACTATTTCGGCCTGACCGGCGGGCTTGAACGCTGGCTCTACCGCCTGGTGCGCAAGCACGGCGGCCGCCAGGAGTTCGGCTGGAGCTTCGACTTCCCGCATCTCCATTCGAAGTCCGGCAGCCTCTCGCCGCTCAAGCACTTTGCCTACGACCTCCGTGACATCGTCAAACGCCAGCCGCTTCCCGGCTACCGTCTGACCATCGAGCAGTGCCTTGGCGGGCCGGAAATCCTCTCCTTCGTGCCGACCGATCCGGATGCCCTCGGCATCCCGCGCCATCGTCGCCGAACCAAACCTCACCCTGGGGATAAGCTGTGAATCGTCTCGTGCTATCAGGGACCGGCACTATCGTGCCATCGGGGACCGGACTCTCGTGCTATCGGGGACCGGAATCGTCGATTCATCGCGCTGAATCAGCAGCTTGCGAGCCCCGTAACTTATCTAACCTAGATTCCTACGGAATCTTTCTAACGCGACCGCCGTTTTCGGCCGCTGTGGACGAGTCCCCGTTTCCCGGGAGACCGTCATGATCGTTGCGCTGCTCAACCAGAAAGGCGGCGTCGGGAAGACGACGCTCGCCCTTCACCTCGCTGGCGAATGGGCTCGCCGTGGACACAGCGTCACGCTGATCGACGCCGACCCCCAGGGTTCGGCGCTCGACTGGTCCCAGCAGCGCAGCCGGGAGGGGCTGGAGCGGTTGTTCGGTGTCGTGGGCCTCGTCCGCGATACGCTCCACCGTGAAGCGCCGGAGCTGGCCCGCAACGCCGACCATGTCGTCATCGACGGCCCGCCCCGTGTCGCCGGATTGATGCGCTCGGCGCTGCTCGCGGCCGATCTCGTGCTGATCCCGGTGCAGCCGTCGCCGTTCGACGGCTGGGCCTCCGCCGAAATGCTCGCGCTGCTCGGCGAGGCGCGCATCTACCGCCCGCAGCTCGCCGCGCGCTTCGTGCTGAACCGCTGCGCGGCCCGCACGGTATTGGCGCGCGAGACCGCCGAGACGCTGGCCGATCAAGACCCGCCTTTGCTCTCGACTACGATCGGCCAGCGCATCGTTTTCGCCGACGTCGTGCAGACCGGCCGGCTCGCCGCCGAGCAGGACCAGGATTGCCCTGGGGCGCGCGAGATCGCCGCGCTCGCGGCGGAAGTCGCGAGGATCGGCGCATGAGCGAGCGGTCCCCGAAGCGCAGCTTTGCGGCGCGTCCCGCCGATCCCGAAAGCTGGATCAAGGCACCCGATCGCCACGCACCCTGCGGCCAGGCCGCCGAGGATTTCTCGGCCCGGCTGACGATCGACGTCACCGCCGACATGCGCGGCCGCATCAAGATCGCCGCCTTTCAGCGCGGCCAGACCGTTGCCGACATGCTGCGCGCGCTGTTCGAGCGCGAGTTCCCACCCCCGTCAGGAGAAGCACGATGACCGGCCTTGTCGCCGCGACAATGCACGTCGGCCGTGCTGCCGCCGAGCCGCCGCCCGAAGCGTTCACACAGGTCGAACTCGTCTGGATCGAGAAGCAGACCGAGCACTGGATTCGCTTCGGTCGCGAGCGGCGCGAGCGGATCCTCGACCGCCGCCGCCGCGTCCTCTTCTTTCCTCCCGGCAGCGTCCTCGCGCTGGTGCGCTGGGCGGCGAATGAGCACGGCACCGTGCTCTCGCGCCTCGACATCCTGCGCACGGTGGAGCGCAACGCGCCGTGTCAGACCGTCCCGACGGTGACGCCCGGCGCAGAGGTCCTGCTGCACGTCGATGGCTGGCCGAAAGTGGAGCGCATGCTCCAACTCATCGACGCCATCGAGGCGCGCGGCATCGACCCGATCGAGGTCTCGCCCGACCATTGGCGCCACGTCCACAACCGAATGACCGCCGGCGAAACACCGCGCGCCTATGGTCCACAGCAGCACCGCGCCTTCGTCCTCCGCCGGGAGATCGGCGCATGACCCGGCTCTCCTATGCCATCGTCACCATTGTTGCCGTGTCGCTTCTCGGCGTGGCCTCTATCGCTTCGTTCGCGCCGCGCCTGATCTGGAACGCCTCCGCCAGCACGCCGGTCGGCTTCTACACGATCGACGAACCCGGTCCGGTCGCCGTGACCGATCTGGTCGCGGTGGATGCTCCTGAACCACTCGCCACCTTCCTGTCCGATGGCGGCTACCTGCCGCGTGGCGTGCCGCTTCTGAAGCGCGTCGCCGCGCTCCCGGGACAGCGGGTCTGCCGGACCGGGCTCGCCATCACCGTCGACGGATTGCCGATGGGCGATGCACTCGACCGCGATCGTCGCGGTAGTCCGCTCCCGATCTGGCAGGGCTGCCGATTGGTCGCTGATGGCGAGCTGTTCCTGATGAACTGGCAGGTCCGCGACAGCCTCGACGGTCGCTATTTCGGGCCGCTTCCGGCCACCGCCGTGATCGGCCGGGCCACCCCTCTCTACACCGACGAGGACGGCGACGGCCGCTTCGCCTGGCGCGCGCCGACGCGGTGACGGCGCGCCCATGACCCTTGTCCACCGCAATATGAAGGAGACGACCCATGCCCGTGATCGGTCAATTCATACGCGAGAACGATGGCTTCATCGGCCACCTGACGACGCTGTCCTTGCATCAGGACATCATCATCGTCGCGGCCGAGCCGTCCGACGCTGAGAACGCGCCGGACTACCGCGTCCATGTGCTCGACACCATGAGCAACGAGACCGGCGCGGAGATCGGCGCCGGCTGGAAGCGCACCGGCGAGAAGGCCGGCGAATACGTCTCGCTGCAACTCGACGATCCGACCTTCGCCCATCCGATCCGCGCCAACCTGTTCCAGTCGGCTGACGACAAGTCCGCCTGGGGTCTGCACTGGAATCGCCCGCCGAAGCGCGGCGAGCGGGACTGAACGATGCCCGCCGCGCGCCCGAAGCATGCCGTCGGAGGGAGGATCGCCCTCCGACGTGCAGCCCATCTTCTCTTTGCCGGCCTGATCCTCGCCGCGTCGGGTGCGAGCCCGGCCGACGCACAGCAGCCGCCGGTCGAGCGGCCGTCGCGCAGTGATCCCTACGGCGCTTTCATCGCCGAGGCCGCGCAGAGGTTCGGTGTTCCAGAGGCATGGATACGAGCCGTCATGCGCGTGGAAAGCGCAGGCGATGTGCGCGCCATCTCGTCGGCCGGCGCAATGGGCCTGATGCAGATCATGCCCGCCACCTGGGCCGAACTGCGCGTGCGCCATCGGCTCGGCGGCAATCCCTTCGACCCACGCGACAACATTCTGGCAGGCGCTGCGTATCTGCGTGAGATGCACGACCGCTACGGATCGCCCGGCTTCCTGGCGGCCTACAACGCGGGTCCCGGCCGTTACGAAGAGTATCTCGCCGGCCGCCCATTGCCGGCTGAAACGCGCGCCTATGTCGCCGCGCTTGCCCCCGTTGTCGGCGGCGGTGACCTCACCGGCCCCATCGTTGTGGCGGCCGCCGATCCGCTGGCCTGGACGCGGGCGCCGCTCTTCGTCGTGCAGTCGGCCGGCAACGGACCTGCCGCGCCGGTGCAGTCCGAAGGCGCGCCCGGTGACAGCACGGCGGCTGCACCGGCGCGCGATCAAGGCCCGGTGGCTTCGCGCACCGATGGCCTTTTCGTCGCGCGCAGTGTCTCCGGTGGCCCGCGATGATCGCGTTCGCACCCGTTCGCATTGTGGCGTGTTCTGGCGGACGATGGGCGGTCTGGAGAGGAGGAGCCGACAGCACAACCGCACGATGGCGAGATAAAAGCCGGCGAGGTGCGGCTTGGTGCGGTCGTGTGTTTTCAGAGGCTTATGGCGCATTTGCGCGAGGTGCGCCTGATCGGCGCAGCCTGCCCATTCGCCATTTCGCCAAGGCTTTCCGCGCATTTGCGCGATGTGCGGAGCCTCGACCATGAGCGGCGAGGACGATTTCCGCATCCGGCCTGGCCGCATCCGTTCGACCCGTGCGCAGCAGGCGCGGCCCTTCATTGCCCAGGCGCTCGCCGCCGCACAGCGGGCCGGTGGACGCGTCTCGCGCTCCGGCCAGATCAGCAAGGGCAATCGCTCGCGGTTTGGACGCGGACAGCGCGCGACCGTGCAGGCCAATCGGCTGCTCACGAGCCGATCGCGCAACACAGTCATCAAGACACGCGTCGTCCGTCATAGCGCGCGGGCCGCGCCGCTCTCTGCACACCTCAGCTATCTCCGCCGCGAGGGCGTCACCAGGGATGGAGAGAAGGCGCACCTGTTCGGCTCCGCATCCGAGGACGCCGATCCGAAGGCCTTCGCCGAGCGCACCCAGGACGATCGGCATCACTTCCGGTTCATCGTCTCACCCGAGGACGCGACCGAGATGAGCGACCTGAAGACCTTCGCGCGCGAGCTGATGGGTCAGATGGAGAAGGACCTCGGCACCAAGCTCGACTGGGTCGGCGTCGATCACTGGAACACCGACAATCCCCACGTCCACATCATTCTGCGTGGGCGCACTGATGACGGCCAGGACCTCGTCATCTCCCGCGACTATATCAAGGAAGGCATGCGCGCCCGCGCGCAGGATCTCGTCACGCAAGAGCTGGGGCCGCGCACGGAGCACGAGATCCGCCGCAACCTCGAACGGCAGGTCGAGGCGGAACGCTGGACCAATCTCGACCGGCAGCTTGCCCGCGACAGCTATCGCACGGGCGTGGCCGATCTCGCCCCGCATCCCGATCGCCAGCCCGACGAATTCCACGCGATGAAGGTCGGGCGGCTGCGCAAGCTGGAAACACTCGGCCTTGCCGATCCGGTCGGCCCCGGTCAGTGGATCGTATCGCAGAGCGCCGAGAAGACGCTGCGCGCGCTTGGCGAGCGCGGCGACATCATCAAGCGCATCCACCGCGGCCTGACCGAACGCGGCATCGAGCGCGGCGCCGCGAGCTACGTGCTCGCCGGCGAGAGCCTCGACGATCCGGTCATCGGCCGGCTGGTCGATCGTGGCCTCGATGACGAGCTGAAGGGCACGGCCTATGCCGTGGTCGACGGCACCGACGGGCGCACCCACCACATCAAGCTCGCCGATCTTGACGCCGCCGGGGACAGTGCGCCGGGTTCGATCGTCGAGCTGCGCAAGTTCGACGACGCGCAGGGCCGCCGGCGTGTTGCGCTCGCCGTTCGCTCGGATCTCGATATCGAGCGACAGGTCCATGCGACGGGCGCCACCTGGCTCGACCGGCAGGCCATCGCCCGCGAGCCGGTAGCGCTCGGCGGCGGCGGCTTCGGCGCGGAGGTGCGTCAGGCGATGGACCGGCGCGCCGACCATCTCATCGCCCAGGGGCTCGCCGAGCGGCAGACGCGCGGCGTCAGCTTCTCGCCGGGGCTGATCGAAACCTTGCGCCAGCGCGAGGTCGAAGCGCTCGGAGAAAAGCTCGCGGCCGAGACCGGCCGGCCATTCACCAAGGCCGGAACGGGCGAGTATGTGACCGGGACCTATCGGCAGCGCTTCGCGCTCGCCTCCGGCCGCTTCGCCATGATCGACGACGGTCTCGGCTTCCAACTCGTGCCCTGGTCGCCCTCTCTCGAACGTCACCTTGGTCAGCACGTCTCCGGTGTCTCGCGCGGCGGCGGCGTCGACTGGAGCTTCGGCCGCAATCGCGGTCTCGGCATGTAGCCCAACCAAGAAAGGAGTGCCCCGCCATGTCAGCGACGAAAATCCTCTGGGGTCAGATCCTCACCGTCTTCCTGATCGTGTTGATGACGACCTGGGGTGCGACACAATGGACGGCCTATCGTCTCGGTTTCCAGCCTCAGCTCGGACTGCCCTGGTTCGAACTGGCGGGCTGGCCGATCTACTATCCGCCCGCCTTCTTCTGGTGGTGGTATTTCTACGACGCCTATGCGCCGCCGATCTTCGTCGAGGGCGCATATATCGCCGCGTCGGGTGGCTTCATCTCCATCGCGGTTGCGATCGGCATGTCGGTGTGGCGGGCACGCGAAGCGAAGAACGTCGAGACCTATGGCTCGGCCCGCTGGGCGCGGCCGGAAGAGGTGAAAGCCGCGGGCCTGCTCGGTCCGGATGGCGTCGTGCTCGGCAAACACGAGCGCGACTATCTTCGACATGACGGCCCCGAGCATGTGCTGTGCTTCGCGCCGACGCGTTCCGGCAAGGGCGTGGGCTTGGTGGTGCCCTCGCTCTTGACCTGGCCGGGCTCGGCGATCGTCCATGACATCAAGGGCGAGAACTGGACTCTGACCGCCGGCTACCGCGCCCGCCACGGCCGCGTGCTGCTGTTCGATCCGACGAACGCGAAGTCGGCCGCCTACAATCCGTTGCTCGAGGTACGACGCGGCGAGTGGGAAGTGCGCGACGTGCAGAACATCGCCGACATCCTTGTCGACCCGGAAGGCTCGCTCGAGAAACGGAACCACTGGGAGAAGACGTCGCACGCGCTCTTGGTCGGCGCGATCCTCCACGTCCTCTACGCCGAGGCCGATAAAACCCTGGCCGGCGTTGCCGCCTTCCTCTCCGATCCCAAGCGCCCGATTGAGTCAACCCTCGCGGCGATGATGAAAACCGCCCATCTCGGCGAAACCGGCCCGCATCCCGTCATCGCCAGCGCGGCGCGCGAGCTGCTCAACAAATCCGACAACGAGCGGTCCGGCGTGCTGTCGACCGCGATGTCGTTTCTTGGTCTGTATCGCGATCCCATCGTGGCCGAGGTCACCCGCCGCTGCGACTGGCGCATCACCGACATGGTCGGCGGCAAGCATCCGACCACGCTCTACCTCGTGGTCCCGCCCTCCGACATCAACCGGACCAAGCCGCTGATCCGCCTGATCCTCAATCAAGTCGGCCGGCGGTTGACCGAGGACCTGCAGGCGAAGGGCAACCGTCATCGGCTGCTGCTCATGCTCGACGAGTTTCCCGCGCTCGGTCGTCTCGACTTCTTCGAGAGCGCCTTGGCGTTCATGGCGGGGTACGGCCTGAAAGCATTCCTTATCGCCCAGTCGCTGAACCAGATCGAGAAAGCCTATGGCCCGAACAACTCGATCCTCGACAACTGCCATGTCCGCGTGAGCTTCGCGACCAATGACGAGCGGACCGCCAAGCGCGTTTCGGACGCGCTCGGCACCGCCACCGAGATGAAGGCGATGAAGAACTATGCCGGCCACCGGCTGTCGCCTTGGCTCGGCCACATGATGGTGTCGCGCTCGGAGACCGCAAGGCAACTGCTCACGCCGGGCGAGATCATGCAGCTCCCGCCATCCGACGAGATCGTCATGGTCGCCGGCATCCCGCCGATCCGCGCCAAGAAGGCCCGCTATTACGAGGATCGGAGGTTTCAGGAGCGCATCCTCACGCCGCCCACACTTACCAAGCCGACGAGCGCGAGGACTGACGACTGGAGCGCGCTCGCCATACCGGCTCGCCCGGTGCTCAGCATGCCCGTTGCGGGCGATCCCCTGACCGACGATGATCCGACGGATTCCGAGCGCCGGCATCAACCCGAACTGAGCCGCACCAAGACCGTCGAGCGCAAAGCGGCGATCGAAAACGAGTTCGAGATCGATCCCCGTGATGACGTCGATGAGGATGCCGCCCGCCTCAGCCGCATGACGCAAACCATGCGCCAGGTCGCTCGACAGGCGTCGCTCGATCCGGGCGACGGCATCGAACTGTAGGAGGCGCCGGTGAGCAAGCCTGCGAAGAAGCAACGCCTCTCCGTCTATCTCGACCCGGACGTTATGAAGGCGCTCGCGGCCCATGCGGCCCGGCGAGACCTCTCCCTGTCGCTCGTTGCCGAGGCCGGCATCGCATCGTTCCTTTCGCCAGACGCGGCAGAACGACAGGAAGCGGCGACGACGAAGCGGCTCGATCAGCTCGACCGGCGCATGGCGCGCATGGAGCGCGATCTCGGCATATCGGTCGAGACGCTCGCCGTCTTCATTCGCTTCTGGCTGACGTCCAATCCGCCGCTGCCGGAGCCGGCACAGGTGGCGGCGCGCGCCAAGGCGGCGGAGCGCTACGAAGCCTTTGTGACCGCACTCGGACGACGACTCGCGCAGGGACCGAAGCTCAGGCAGGAAATTTCGGAAGACGTCCCGCCCACGCGCGACGCGGAATAATCACTGATCTACGCATCGCAAGTATTCGTGCGTTCCGCCGTTTCCCTGTCTTTGTACGCCACAGTACGACGGCCACATGATTGCTGTTGTCAGGCCATGATTTCTGCCTCTTCTACTCATCCCCGATCCAGGGCCGCGCATCGCGGACCCGCAAAAGAACGGGGACGACGTGGCGGCAACTCACCAGAAATCGGAGGCGATCCTTCGCGGTGCGCGGATGCTGCGCACGGCCCTCGGGTCCGCGATCGCCACCTTTCTGGAAGATCCCGCGATCGTCGAGGTGATGCTCAATCCCGATGGGCGGCTCTGGGTCGACCGGCTTTCGGAGGGTCTTTCCGACACCGGTGAACGACTGTCGCCAGCCGATGGCGAGCGGATCATCCGCCTGGTCGCTCACCACGTCGGGGCAGAAGTTCATCCAGGCGCTCCGCGTGTCTCCGCCGAATTGCCCCAGACGGGGGAGCGGTTCGAGGGGCTGTTGCCGCCGGTCGTGTCCGCCCCGGCCTTCGCCATCCGCAAACCGGCCGTCGCGGTCTTCACCTTGGACGACTACGTCGCCGCCGGAATCATGCAGGCGGGCCAGGCCGAGGCCCTGCGCATCGCGGTCGGCGAGCGTCGCAATATTCTCGTCGCGGGCGGCACTTCGACGGGCAAGACCACGCTCACCAACGCGTTGCTCGCCGAGGTCTCGAAGACATCGGATCGCGTCGTCCTGATCGAGGACACGCGCGAGTTGCAATGCGCCGCGCCCAACCTCGTGGCCATGCGGACCAAGGACGGCGTCGCCTCGCTCTCCGATCTTGTTCGGTCCTCGCTGCGCCTACGCCCCGACCGCATTCCGATCGGCGAAGTCCGTGGCTCCGAGGCGCTCGACCTCCTGAAGGCGTGGGGCACCGGCCATCCCGGCGGCGTGGGGACCATCCACGCCGGCACCGCGATCGGCGCGCTGCGCCGCATGGAGCAGCTCATCCAGGAAGCCGTCGTCACTGTCCCGCGCGCGCTGATCGCCGAAACGATCGATCTGGTCGCCGTGCTCTCCGGCCGCGGCTCTTCGCGCCGCCTCGCCGAACTCGCCCGCATCGAGGGCCTCGGCCCCGACGGCGACTACCGCGTCACCCCCGCAAGCCAGCCCCTCACAGGAGACCCGTCATGATCAAGCATACGTTGCGCATTCGCCGCCACATCGCCGCGGCGGTGCCCGTCAGCTTCGTCACGCTCGCGCTCGCACCGGCCGCCCATGCGTCCGGTTCGTCGATGCCCTGGGAAGCGCCGCTTCAGTCAATCCTCGAATCGATCGAGGGGCCGGTCGCCAAGATCATCGCCGTGATGATCATCATCATCACCGGCCTGACGCTCGCCTTCGGCGATACGTCGGGCGGCGCACGGCGCCTGATCCAGATCGTGTTCGGCCTGTCGATCGCCTTCGCCGCGTCGAGCTTCTTCCTGTCGTTCTTCTCGTTCGGTGGCGGCGCGCTCGTCTGATGGCCGAGGGCGTGGATCATACCGGCGAGGTGCCGGGCTTCTCCGTCCCGGTCCACCGGGCGCTGACCGAGCACATCCTGCTCGGCGGCGCGCCGCGCTCGATCGCCATTCTCAACGGCACTCTGGCCGCCGCGATCGGCCTCGGCCTTCGCCTTTGGCTGGTCGGCCTGGGACTTTGGGCCGTGGGCCATTTCGCCGCCGTCTGGGCGGCCAAACGCGATCCGCAGTTCGTCGACGTCGTGCGCAAGCATCTGCGCATTCCCGGCCACCTGTCGGTCTGAGGAGCGCCGCGATGATGAACCTCGCCGAATACCGCAACCGCAACACCCGGCTCGCCGACTATCTCCCATGGGTCGCGCTGGTCGGCGAAGGCGTCGTCCTCAACAAGGATGGCAGCTTGCAGCGTACCGCGCGCTTCCGCGGCCCCGACCTCGACAGCGCCGTGCCCGCCGAGCTGGTCGCCGTCGCCGGTCGGTTGAACAACGCCTTCCGGCGTCTCGGTTCCGGCTGGGCGATCTTCGTCGAGGCGCAGCGCCACGACGCCGCGACCTATCCGGCCAGCACATTCGCCGATAGCGCCTCCGCGCTGGTCGATGCCGAACGAAAGGCGGACTTCGAAGAGGCCGGCGCCCATTTCGAGTCGAGCTACTTCCTCACCTTGCTGTACCTGCCGCCGGCCGAGGACGCCGCCCGCGCCGAGACCTGGCTCTACGAGGGCCGCGATCACACGGGCGTCGACGCCCACGAGGTTCTGCGGGGCTTCATCGATCGCACCGACCGCATCCTCAACCTCATCGACGCCTTCATGCCCGACTGCGCCTGGCTCGATGACCCCGAGACGCTGACCTATCTCCATTCGACCATCTCGACGAAACGGCATCGGGTCCGTGTTCCCGAGACGCCAATGTATCTCGACGCGCTGCTCGCAGATCAGCCGCTCACCGGCGGACTCGAACCACGCCTGGGCGACACGAACCTGCGCATCCTCACCATCGTCGGTTTCCCGTCCGCGACGACGCCCGGCATCCTCGACGAGCTGAACCGCCTCGCCTTTCCCTATCGCTGGTCGACGCGGGCCATCCTGCTCGATAAGACCGACGCCACCAAGCTGCTGACCAAGATCCGGCGGCAATGGTTCGCCAAGCGCAAGTCCATCGCCGCCATCCTGAAGGAGATCATGACCAACGAGGCCTCGGCGCTCGTTGACACCGATGCGGCCAACAAGGCGGCCGACGCCGACATGGCGTTGCAGGAGCTGGGCGCCGACTATGCCGGCCAGGCCTATGTGACCGCCACGATCACGGTCTGGGATGACGATCCGCGCATCGCCGCCGAGAAGCTCCGGCTGGTCGAGAAGGTCATTCAGGGCCGTGACTTCACGGCGATGGCCGAGACCATCAATGCCGTGGACGCCTGGCTGGGCTCACTGCCCGGCCACGTCTACGCCAATGTCCGCCAGCCACCCATCAGCACATTGAATCTCGCTCACATGATCCCGCTGTCGGCGGTGTGGGCGGGACCGGAACGGGACGAGCACTTCGATGCACCCCCACTGCTTTACGGCAGAACGGAGGGCTCGACGAGCTATGCAGGATTTTAGGTGACGGAGGCGGTCAGGCGGCGCGGTGATCTGGGCTCGCGGTGACCTCGGTCCCGTCGCGGAAGAT
>NZ_NKUI01000073.1 GCF_014845115.1 Methylorubrum zatmanii
CCCACCCATCCGGAGCCGGTCCCCCTCCCGCGGTTCGTCGGCCGCGGACAGGCACCCGGCCCGCGACAGGCAGAAGCGGAGCGTACAAGTTGCATAAAATACAACCTATAAGCAATTCAAGATGCTCTTCTCAAGCGTCGCACTTGGACTTATCGTGATGAACTCGCCCCGATTTTATCCGGCCATGTCCAGAAAATCGCTCGACCTGACGTTGGAGATCCTCAAGTCGCTCGACCGAGCGCATTCACGCGAGGATATCCTGCGGGCGATCATGCCGCGCCTGAACGCGTTCGGGATCGAGTACATCATCTCCGCGATGATCCCCCAGAAACGACTTCCCGCCCGCACTCAAAAAAACTTCATCATACTGGAAAACACTTCGGACGAGTGGAACCGGCTCTACTTCTCGAAGGGGTACATGTATTCGGATCCGGTCGTTCAGGCGACCCTGCTCAGTACGACGGGGTTCCGCTGGGCCGATATCGAGGCCGCCGCCCCGCTCGATGCGCGCTCGCGCCAGGTCATGGGCGAGGCCCGGGAATTCGGCCTCGGCGACGGCTTCACCGTCCCCCTCGCCACCCTGGAGGAAGAACGCGGCGGCCTCACCTTCGCCGGTCCGAAGCTCGACATCAGCCCGGCGCAGCGGGGCGTCCTGACGCTGCTGGCCTCCTACGTGGTGGGGCAGACGCTCCTCATCGACAACGGGCCGAACGAGCGCCGGATGGGTCTGACGCCGCGCGAGCGCGAGAGCCTGCAATGGGCCGCCGAAGGCAAAACCGATTGGGAGATCGGTGAGCTGATGGGGATCTCCCGGCACGGCGTCGACTTCCACCTGCGCTCCGCCCGGGTGAAGCTCGGCTGCGTCACCCGTACCCAGGCGGTGGCCGAGGGCTTCAGACGCGGGCTCATCGTCTGACCGCCTGCTGCCCCGAGCATCTGCCGGCAACCGCTCACGCCCGCGGACTCGCTTCTCCAAAGTGAGGCCGAAGCCGCCCCGTCGCTCGGCGCGGAGCGCAAGGCGCTTCTCGACACAGATCCCGTCCGACAGCGATGCGAGGCACGGCACTTCCGCTCGCCGCGCCGGCATGCCCGCGCATTGCCCTGGGCGTGCAATCCACGATAGAGAAGAGGAGACACGACTCCGAAGGGGTAGCTCACCTCGGCGATCAGGGCCCCCGCCTTCGGACAAAACCCTACGGATTTCCGTAGTGCCGCGGCACGGCTGAATTTGGGACGACAACTTCGGATTTCCGAAGAGGTGTTCCCATGATCCATATCGTGACAGCGGAGAACATGCAGGACTATGCCGGCGCCCTGGATCAGGCCTTCCGCCTGCGCCACCGGGTATTCGTCGAGGAACTGGGCTGGCGCAATCTGGCCCGACCGGACCGGCGCGAGATCGACGAGTTCGACGACGAGCACGCCATCCACCTGCTCGCCATCGACGAGAGCGAGACCGTCATCGGCTATTCGCGCCTGCTCCCGACGACCCGGCCCTACCTGCTGCCGATGGTGCTGCCGCAGCTCTGCGAAGGCACGCCGCCTTCCAGCCCGCACACGGTCGAGTGGGGCCGCATCTGCGTGGCCGAGAGCGCGCGCACCTCGGGCCGGCGCCTCAACCCGACCGCCCTGGCGCTGATGACGGCCATCGTCGAGTGGGGCCTGCCGCGGGGCATCACGAGCTTTGTCTCCGAGATGCCGACGAGCTGGATCCTCCGCCTCCTGCAGTTGCATCTGCATGCCGTCCCCCTCGGCCTGCCTCACGAGATCGAGGGTGAGGAGATCGTCGCGGTCGAGGCCGCCTTCGACCGCCGCTCGCTGCGCCAGCTCCAGACCAAGCGCGGCGACATCCGCTCCGTCCTGGCGCCGTCGCGGACCAGCGTCGCCCGCCTCGCCTCCTGAGGCGCGACGGAGCCGAGAACCGAACGGCGCCGCGGCTCCGACGCCGCGACGCCCCTCATGCGAGGCAGCGCCCGACATCATCGAATCGGGCAGCCTTCAGCAAGCATTGTTTTCGCGGAATTTTCGACCGGAACACCCTTTGCTTTCGTGAAGGCCTCTCTCGACGGTCAAGCATATCTTGCACGGGGAGCAAGACTTTGAAACGCAGACGCAGTGACGCCCGCCGGAGCGCGGCCCCGGGACTCGTCGGAACCCTCGCGGGATCCGGCATCGTCGGAAGCTGGGAATGGGATCCGGCCACCGGGCGCTTCCTCCTCGACGAGGGCGCGGCCGCGCTGATCGCCGGCGATCCCCGTCTCGCCGGACAGGCCCTGCACGCTGAACGCGCCACCGCGGGTCTGGCCCTGCCGGAAGCCGGCCGGTTCCTCGAAGAGATCCGCCGGGCCGCCGAGCAGGAGGACGACGTCCTCGTCCAGATCCGCGTCACGGGTTCCCCGGAGACGCCGCGCTTCCTCGCCTGCCGGGGCCGGATCCAGCGGGACGAGCGGCACCAGCCCGTCCGCGTCGAGGGAACCCTCGTCGATACCGCCGAAGTCCGCCCCGAGGCGCGGGCCCTGCTCGGGCTGGAGGAGGAGAGCACGGCGGATGCCATCGACGAGGCCGCGGAACTCCTCATCGCGGCACGGCGGGCCATCGATGCCAGCGGCAGCCGTCGGTTGCGCCAGCTCGTCGATGTCATGCTTCTCGAAGTCGCACGGGAGATCGCGAGCCGGAGCGAGCCGGCGCAGCGCCGGCACCATTAGAGGGGTCTCCGCCGCAGTGGATGCCGGTTCGGCCCAACAGGACGCGTCAGACCAAATCCGGTTGCGCCCTTCGGGAGGGCGGATTTGGGCTTCGCTCAAACGCCGCGCGGGCTTGCCGACACGGCCCCGCTCCGATCGAGCGGATCCCGTATCACAAGGGCCGGAAGCCGGGACTGTCGCCATGGGGGCGGGAACCGGTCTATGCAGCGGGTCATGCCAGCCTGCCTCGCCATCGACCTGACCCGCCTCATCACGCGCCTGCGCCACGCGAACCCGACCGGAATCGACCGGGTCGATCTCGCCTATGCTCGGCATGTCCTGGGATCGGGCCCCGATGGGACGCGGTTCGGCCTGGTCTCGACCGCCCTCGGCCCGCGCGTCCTCGACCGGGACAGCGCCCGCGACATCGTCGAGACCGTCGCATCGGGCTGGGTTGAGGATGTGATCGCCGAGGCCGATCCGGTGTTCCGGGCGCTCACCGCCTCGCTCATGGCGAACCCGGCCGCCGAGGCCCGGACGCCCCGCAAGGCCGGGCCGGGCCAGGGCGGAGCGAGCCCGCACCGCCACCGGCTCCAGGCCGAGACGATGCTGCGGGTGCTGCGCTCCGGCGGAACCGAAACCCTGCCTACAGGCACGGTCTATCTCCACACCTCGCATCTGCGCCTCGACCTGCCGGGTCGCTTTGACTGGCTCTACACCCGGCGCGACGTGCGGCCGGTCTTCTTCGTCCACGACCTGATCCCGATCTCGCATCCGGAATATGGCCGCCCCGGCGAGGCCGAGCGCCATGCGGCGCGCATGGAAACCGTGGCACGCCACGCCGCCCATGTCCTCGTCAATTCGCGCGATGTCGGTGCGCGCTTCACCGCTTACGGGCGGGCGCGGGGCTGGACCCCCAAGCCGGTGACCGTGGCACCGCTGGGCGTCGAGCCGGTCTTTTCCGCCGGAGCGGATGGGACCGCCCTGCCGCGTCTGGCCCGGCCCACCTTTCTGGTCTGCGGCACCATCGAGCCGCGCAAGAACCACCTGCTTCTGCTCAACCTCTGGCGCGACCTCGCCGAGACGATGGGGGAGGGCACCCCGCGTCTCGTCCTCATCGGCCGCAGGGGCTGGGAGATCGAGAACGTCGCCGACATGCTCGACCGCTGCCCGGCCATCCGTGCCCATGTCAGCGAGGTGGTCGGCCTGTCGACCCACGGCCTCGCGGCGCTGATGCGCGGCGCCACCGCCCTGCTGATGCCCTCCTTCATCGAGGGCTATGGCCTGCCGGTGGTCGAGGCGGCGGCGAGCGGCCTGCCGGTGGTCGCCTCCGACATTCCGGTCCACCGGGAGATCGGCGGGGATTTCGCCCATCTGCTCGATCCCCTCGACGGACCGGGCTGGACCCGGGCCGTTCGCTCCCTGAGCGAACCGGCCTCCGCCCTCCGCGCCGAGCTGACGGATCGCCTTGCCGGCTACCGGCCTCCCGACTGGGCGGGGCATTTCGAGCGGGTCGATGCGGCCCTGGCCGATCTGACGGGGCCTTGAGCCCGAATCGTCCGCGCCGAGCCTTGCCTCCGCCATCCGGCGCGGCGGTTGCGCGCCGGATGGCGGAGGACTTAAGAAAACCTTCCAGATCGTTCCGCCCTTCGACAGCACGGCGGATGCGCCCCCAGCAAAGAGCGATTCCCGATGAAAGTGGTCGATCTCGACCGGCAGACGGTCAAGCAGGGCCTGGCGGAGGGTTCACTCCTGCTCATCGATGTGCGGGAAGACCATGAATTCGCACGCGGGCACATTCCCGGCTCGGTCTCGCATCCGCTCTCGACCTTCGATCCGCAGGCGGTGAAGGCCCTGATCGAAGCGGATGGACGCCGACCGGTCTTCTCCTGCGCCTCAGGGGTGCGCTCGATCCATGCGCTGGCCGCCGCGCAACAGGCGGGCCTCGACCTTCACGAGCATTACGCCGGCGCCTTCAAGGATTGGTACGCAGCCGGCGAGCCGATCGAAGCGTGAAACGCCAGATTGGTCCGGCAAACCTCACGGTGATCCGCCCGAAGCGGCCGCCATGTGCGGGAGCGCACGCCCTACACCGCATCGTGGGGACTAGGCCGCGCCATGCAGGGAACCGAATGATGCGCAGCCTCAGGCCTCTTCTTCTCCTCACGCCGCTGATGGCCTTCGCCCTCCTGGGCGCCGGGACGGCGAGCGCGCAGATGCCCGGCGCCCCCCCCCCGAGCGTGACCGTCGCCAAGCCGGTGGTGAAGGAGATCGTCGAGCAGGACCAGTATACCGGCCGCTTCGACCCGATCGAATTCGTGGAGGTCCGTGCCCGCGTCACGGGTTACCTCGACAAGATCATGTTCCAGGACGGCGCGAACGTGAAGAAGGGCGATGTGCTCTTCATCATCGACCGGCGCCCCTACAAGGCGGCCCTGGAGCAGGCCCAAGCCGCGCTGACCTCGGCCAAGGCGCGCCTGTCCTTCACGCAGACCGATCTCGAGCGCGCTCAGGTGCTCTCGCGGGGCGGCAACATCTCCGAGCAGGTCACCGACCAGCGCCGGCAGGCCTCGCAGACGGCGCAGGCCGATGTCGACAGCGCCGAGGCCGCTCTCCGCAACGCCCAGCTCAACTACGACTTCACCGAGGTGAAATCGCCGATCAATGGGCGGATCAGCCAGCGCCTCGTCACCGAGGGCAACATCGTCATCACCGACCAGACCCGGCTGACGACGATCGTCTCGCTCGATCCGATCTATTTCGGCTACACCGTCGATGAGCGCTCCTTCCTGAAATACCAGAACACGCTCGGGATCGGCATGGGCCAAACCCAGCGCGGCAAGGGCGCTCCGATCCTGATCGCGCTGTCCGGCGAGGAGAAGCCGACCCGCAAGGGCACCCTCGACTTCGTGGACAACCGCGTCGACAACGCCACCGGCACGGTGCTGCTGCGGGCCACCGTCGAGAATCCGGACGGGTTCATCAAGCCGGGCCTGTTCGGCATCGTCTCGATGCCCGCGACCAAGCCCTATCAGGGCATCCTGCTGCCCGACGAAGCGGTTTCGGCCAACCAGGACAAGCGCATCGTCTACGTGCTCGGCGAGGGCGACAAGGTCTCGGCCAAGGTGGTGAAGGTCGGCCCCATCGTCGATGGCTACCGCGTGATCCGTGAGGGTCTGAAGGGCGACGAGCAGGTGGTGATCAACGGTGTCGCCAAGATCCGTCCGGGCGCTCAGGTGAAGCCCGAGACGACCGAGCTGCCGCCGACCAAGAAGTAAGGCCGCGCCGGCCGCGGGGGCGAGGCGCGGGAGCGGTCAAGAGAGAGATTTCGAGTGCCGGCGCTCCGGGATCGTTCCGGGGTGCCGGCCTGAACGCAGACGGCAAGCCGCACGGGTGGCGTTCCCACGCTCGTCCCGGCGGCGAGAGGTTTGAACGATGCGTTTCGCCCATTTCTTCGTCGACCGGCCGATCTTCGCCTCGGTGACGTCGATCATCTTCCTGATCCTCGGCTTCGTCGCCTACGAGAAGCTGCCGGTCTCGCAATATCCGGAGATCGTGCCGCCGACGGTGACGGTGCGCGCGAGCTTCCCCGGCGCCAATGCCGAGACGGTCGCGGCCACCATCGCGACGCCGCTCGAACAGGAGATCAACGGCGTCGACAACATGCTCTACATGACGTCGCTGTCCACCAACGACGGCGCCATGCTGCTGACCGTCACCTTCAAGGTCGGCACCAACCTCGATATCGCCAACGTGCTGGTGCAGAACCGGCTCTCGGTGGCCCAGCCGCGCCTGCCGCCGGACGTGCGCAACCTCGGCGTCACCGTGCGCAAGGCCTCGCCCGACCTGATGCTGGTCGTGCACCTGCTCTCGCCCAAGCGCACCTACGACCAGAACTATCTGGCCAACTACATCTACCTCAACATCCGCGACGAGCTGCTGCGCCTCGACGGCGTCGGCGACATCTCGATCTTCGGCGGCAACGAATATGCCGAGCGGATCTGGATCGACCCGCAGAAGATGGCCGCCTACGGCCTGACCACGACCGACGTCACCAGCGCGCTGCAGGAGCAGAACGTGCAGGTCGCCGCCGGCCAGCTCAACGGCCCGCCGGCCGCGCCGGGCGCCGCCTTCCAGCTCGTGGTCCAGTCGCAGGGCCGCTTCCAGACACCGGAGGAATTCGCCGACGTCATCGTCAAGGCGAGCGACGGCCGCCTCGTGCGCGTGCGCGACATCGCCCGCGTCGAGATGGGCCAGAAGGACTACACCACCAACTCCTTCCTCAACGACACGCCTGCGGTCGGCATCGGCGCCTTCCAGCGGCCGGGCACCAACGCGCTCGAGGCCGCGGAGACGGTCAAGGCGACGATGGAGCAGTTGAAGAAGAACTTCCCGCCGGACGTCGAGTACCGCATCGCCTACAACCCGACGGAGTTCATCGAGGAATCGATCCACGAGGTCTACAAGACCCTGTTCGAGGCGGTCCTCCTCGTCGTCATCGTGGTGATCGTGTTCCTGCAGAGCTGGCGCACGGCGCTGATCCCGGTGATCGCGATCCCGGTTTCGCTGGTCGGCACCTTCGCGGTCATGGCCGCGCTCGGCTTCTCGCTCAACAACCTGACCCTGTTCGGGCTGGTGCTGGCCATCGGCATCGTGGTCGACGACGCCATCGTCGTGGTGGAGAACGTCGAGCGCAACATGGCCGAGGGGCTCTCCCCCGGCGAGGCGGCGCACAAGACCATGGACGAGGTGGGCGGGGCGGTCATCGCCATCGCCCTGGTGCTGGCGGCGGTGTTCATCCCGACCGCCTTCATCCCCGGCATTTCGGGCCAGTTCTACAAGCAGTTCGCGCTGACCATCGCGGCCTCGACCATCATCTCGGCCTTCAACTCGCTCACCCTCTCGCCGGCTCTGTGTAAGCTTCTTCTGAAGCCGCACGACGCGCATCATCGGCCGAAATTCTTCCTGACGCGCTTCGTCAACTGGCTGGCGAGCCTGTTCAACCGCGGCTTCGACTGGCTGTCGAACGCCTATGGTCACACCATCCGCCTGCTGACCGGCACGGCGATCGGCATCATCGCGATGCTGATCCTGTATGCGGGCGTGATCGCCGGCACCCTGCATCTCGCCCGGACGACGCCCACGGGCTTCATCCCGGACCAGGACCAGGGCTACCTGATCGGCGTGGTGCAGCTGCCTTCCGGCGCCTCGCTCGACCGCACCACCGAGGTGGTGAACCGGGCCGCCGCCATTGCCCGCAAGATCGACGGCATCACCAACACCGTCATCATCGCCGGCTTCGACGGCGCCACCTTCACCAACACCACCAACGCGGCGGTGATGTTCCTCACCCTCAAGAACGCCAAGGAGCGGGCCGCCCAGGGGCGCAGCGCCGCCGTCATCACCGGTGACGTGATGAAGGCCACCGCCGGCATCCAGGAGGCGCGGGTCATCGTCATCCCGCCGCCGCCGGTGCGCGGCCTCGGCCAGGGCGGCGGCTTCAAGATGCAGATCGAGAGCCGCCAATCCTCGGCCATCGGTCCGCTTCTGGCGGCGGCCGGCGAGGTGATGGGGCAGGCCAACCAGAGCAAGGACGTGACGCGGGTGTTCACCACCTTCGGCAACGACACGCCGCAGCTCTACCTCGACATCGACCGAACCATCGCGCGCATGCTCAACGTGCCGCTCGCCAACGTCTTCTCGACGGTGCAGGCGGCGCTCGGCGGCACCTATGTCAACGACTTCAACACGCTGGGCCGCATCTATCAGGTGCGCGTGCAGGGCGACGCGGTCTACCGCCAATCGAAGCGCGACATCGAGCAGCTGAAGGTGCGCTCCTCCACCGGCGCCCTGGTGCCGATGGGGACGCTGGCCACGATCCGCGAGATCACCGGCCCGCAGATCGTGCAGCGGTTCAACCTCTACTACTCGGTGCCGCTGCAGGGCGTGGCCCAGGCCGGCGTTTCCACCGGTCAGGCGCTCGACACCATGGAGGAGATCGCCAAGCGGGCCCTGCCCGAGGGCTATTCCTACGACTGGACCGAGATTGCCTTCCAGCAGAAGGCCGCCGGCGGCACCGCCATCTACGTCTTCGCTCTCGGCGTGCTGCTCGTGTTCCTCGTGCTCGCGGCGCAGTACGAATCCTGGGCGCTGCCGCTGGCGATCCTGCTGGTGGTGCCGACGGGGGTGCTCGCCGCCCTGTTCGGGGTGCAGCTGAGAGGACAGGACAACAACATCCTGACCCAGATCGGCCTGATCGTGCTGATCGGTCTGGCGGCCAAGAACGCGATCCTGATCGTGGAATTCGCCCACGACATCGAGGAGAGCGAGCACAAGGGCCCGGTCGATGCCGCCGTGCAGGCCTGCCGCCTGCGCCTGCGCCCGATCCTGATGACGGCCTTCGCCTTCATCCTCGGCGTGCTGCCGCTGGTCATCGCCACCGGCCCCGGCGCCGAGATGCGTCAGGCCCTCGGCACCGCCGTGTTCTTCGGCATGATCGGCGCGACCTTCTTCGGCCTGTTCCTCACGCCGGTCTTCTACGTGGTGATCCGCAAGGCGGTGATCTGGATCGGCCGGAAGCGCGGCAAGGATCCGCACGACGCGCCGCACGGATCACCCGCCCACGGGTGAAACCACACCCGTAGGGGATGCGAGAACGGCCGGGAGCACTAGCTTCCGGCCGTTCTCGTTTCACGAACAGGATCGCCCGTGCCCGGTTACCTGCCCTTCGCGGGCGCCCTGAAGCTTCCCGCCTATACCTGCGACAATTGCGGGTTCTGGCAGCGCCATTTCGAGGCGCCGCCGAGCTGCCCGATGTGTCTCGACGCGCGCCACGTGGTGCCGCAGGACGGCTGGCGCTTCCGCTCCGCGACCGAAGCGCAGGCCGCCTTTCCCTGCCACTGGCAGGAGCTGGAGCCGGGAATCTGGCGCTTCTGGAACGAGCCGGTCTCCGGCATCGGCCCGAGCGCCTACCTGATCCAGACGGAGGCCGGAAACATGGGCTTCGAGGGCTGCCCCGTCTTCAGCGAGGCGGCCCTCGACCAGATCGAACGCCTCGGCGGGATGCAGGTACTCTCGGCCTCGCACCCGCATTCCTACGGGGCGCTGGTGCAGTTGCAGGATCGGTTCGACCCGGAGCTGTGCCTGCCGGCCGCCGACTTCATCTGGAGCGCGGCGCTTCAGGTCTCCTGGCCCTATGACGACTTCCTGGAGCCTCTGCCCGGACTGGAGCTGCACCGCACCGCCGGCCATTTCGACGGCCACGCCGTCCTGTTCGACCGGAAACGGAAGATCTGCTTCTGCGGCGACGCGCTCAAATTCGAACTCGACCCCGGAGATTTCCGCCGTGCGGTGACGATCTCCGCCCACAAGGCCTTCGTGCGCGGCGTTCCCCTGACGGTGAGCGAGCTGCGCCGCTACCGTGACGTGTTCGAGCGGCTCGACTTCACCCAGACCTGGACTCCGTTCGAGCCGGCGGCCAATGTCGGCCGGGCCGAGGTGCTGACCCTGATCGACGCCCTGCTCGGGGGCCGGCCCCACGCCGCGCCGGTCACGCTGGCGGATCTCATGTCCCGCAGCTGATGCCCCCTGGCCGGATGCCTGTGGAGGCGGGCAGGGGGGAAGCGGCCAGGGCAAGACGGGCGCACGATGCAAGCGCACGTCGGTTCGTTGCCGCGCGTTTGGCTTTGCCGGCAGAGAACCCTCGGCTGGTCCGAAACACTTTGTTTGCCGGACCGGCCAACCTCAGCACGAATCCTTTTCCCCGAAGCCTGTGCTGACGGCTGAAACTCGCAACTCAAGGTAACTCCTGCGTAATAAGTGCAGCATGCCGGAATTCGAAATTCTCGATAGCCTCCAGGCCTCCCATGTTTGATAATTTTACTTTTTATTAATTAGATATACAATAAAAATCACAATCAGTTGATGCGTAGTTTCAGAGCAGATGCAGCAACCGCACGCTCTCGACGACTGATGACAGCCTCCTTTCAAGGCATATCGTCTGGAGGAGGAAGCGATGGCCAGGGGGCTCTTCCATGTTTCGCAAGACTAAGCACGACGATGCACAGGCAAAACTCGATGCACTGAACCGATCGATCGCAACGATCGAGTTCGACATGGACGGAACGATCCTGGATGCCAATCAGAACTTCCTGACGATCCTCGGCTACTCGCTCGATGAGATTCGGGGCAAGCATCACCGGATTTTCGTCGCTCCCCAGTACAGTGCAAGCCCCGAATACGCCGCCCTCTGGGAGACTTTGCGCAACGGCCAATACGCGTCCGGGGAATTCGTGCGCCTCGACAAGGCCGGCCGGCAGGTCTGGCTCGAAGCGACCTACAATCCGATCTTCGACGCGGCCGGCAAGCCCGTGCGGGTGATGAAGTTCGGCACCGACATCACGGCGAAGAAGAGCCACACCGACCGCCTGATGACGATGATCGACGGGATGCCCATCGCCGTCATGACCGCCGATCCCCGGGACGACTTCAAGATCAACTACATCAACCAGACCTCGAAGACCACGCTGGAGACCATCGAGCAGCATCTGCCGATCAAGGTCTCGGAGATGCTGGGCCGTTCCTTCGACGTGTTTCACAAAAATCCCCACCACCAGCGCGCCCTGCTGGCGGACAACACCCGTCTGCCGCACCGAGCGAAGATCAAGGTCGGGCCGGAGACCCTCGATCTGCGCGTCTCGGCGATCAACGGCCCCGATGGGCAATATATCGGGCCGATGGTGACGTGGTCGGTGGTGACGGCGCAGTTGCAGATGGCGGCGGATGTTTCCCAGATGGTCGAGGCGGTGGGCTCGGCGGTCGGCCAGATGCAGCAATCGGCCGAGGGCCTGTCGCGCTCGGCCGAGGAGGCCCGGGAGCGCGCCAGCTCGGTGGCGGCGAGTTCGGAACAGATGACGGCCTCCATCCAAGAGATTTCAGGCCAGGTCGGCAGCGTCTCCGAGCGTGCCCAGAGGATCTCGGCCCAGGCCGAGACGACGGACGCCACCGTCCGGCAACTCGCCGAGAACGCCCGCAAGGTCGATGCGGTGGTGGCGATGATCCGCTCCATCGCCGACCAGACCAACCTGCTCGCCCTCAACGCCACCATCGAGGCGGCCCGGGCCGGGGCCGCCGGACGCGGCTTCGCCGTGGTGGCCGCCGAGGTGAAGGCGCTCGCCGAGCAGACCGCGCGGGCCACCGGCGAAATCTCCGCTCAGGTCGCCGCCATCCAGAGCGCCACCGGCGAGGCGGTCGATGCCATCGGCACCATCACCTCGGCGGTGACGGAGCTGTCCGGCCTGACGCTGGCCATGGCGAGCGCGGTCGAACAGCAGGCGGCCTCGACCCACGAGATGTCCGGCAACATCGCCGCCGTGTCCTCGGCGGCGAATGCCACGGGCACCCTGGTCGAATCCGTGCGCACCATCGCCGACGGCCTCTCGATGCATTCCGCCAGCCTGGGCGCCAGCGTCGAGAAATTCCTCAAGGCGAACTGACGACGAGACCTCGCTCCACAGTGCCCGACGTGCCGGGAAGCACGAAGCGGGCAGGGGCGATGCAACCGGAAGGCGGCGACAGGCTTATAGCCATCTCCGCCCTTCGGCGGCCGAACCCGAAACCCGCCATGATCGACGCCACCCTCCTCCTCCCGCCCGGCTTCGGCCCGATGGCGAACCCCGTGCTCTTCGGCGTGTCGGACGGGCTGATGCGGCTGCTGCCGTTGCAGGATGCCGCCGATCACGACATCGTGTGGCCGGATGCTCCCAACCGTCAGGGTGAAGGCTCCGGGTCTGCCCTGGCTAACGGCCAGACCTGGTCCCAGGCGGATCGGGCGGGCTGACGGCCCCTCGAAGCTCCCGCCCTTCTGCGGCCACGTTCGTCGCGACATTGCGCGGCCAGACGATCCGCGGAGGCGCTTCACCCATGTCCTTCCTTCAGGGACTGCCGATCAGCGATCTGATCGCCCATTACGGCTATCTCGCCATCTTCGTCGTGGTCGCCCTCGAAAGCGCGGGCGTGCCGATGCCGGGCGAGACGATCCTGATCTCGTCGGCGGTCTATGCCGGCAGCACCGGCCAGCTCAATATCGCTCTCATCGTGGCCGCGGCCGCCGCTGCGGCGATCCTCGGCGACAATGTCGGCTACTGGGTCGGCCGACGCTGGGGCATGCCGCTGCTGCTGCGCTACGGCCACCTCATCGCCCTCGATCATGGGCGGCTCAAGCTCGGCCAGTACCTGTTCCGGGAGCATGGCGGGAAGATCGTGTTCTTCGGCCGCTTCACCGCGATGTTGCGCGCCTACGCCGCCGTGCTGGCCGGTGTGAACAAGCTCGATGCCCGCCGTTTCATGCTGTTCAACGGCCTCGGCGGCCTCGCCTGGGCCGGCATCATGGGCTTCGGCGCCTATGCCTGCGGACGCCAGATCGAGCACATCGTCGGCCCGGTCGGCCTCGCCCTGCTCGCCTTCGTGATCTTCGGCGGCCTCGCCCTGTGGCTGTTCATGAAGCGCCATGAGGAGCGGCTGCTGGTCAAGGCGGAAGCCGCGATCCCCGGTCCGCTCACGGAGCGATAGCCGCTTGAAGGGCCGGCTCGACTCGCGCGCGATCCGGCCTCGCATCAAGGTGAACGCGACGGCCCGACACCCCTTCGAATTAAAATCAGGGCGGCGCTCCGCAGGGAGCGCCGCCCTTTCTCTTTAGGCCGTCGCCGCCTTGATCGCCGCCGCGACACGCTTCACGCCGGAAGCGACATCGCCGCCCTTGATGTGAACGCGCAGCGCCCGGCGCTTCCGCTCGGCCAGCACCGCGAAATCGCCCCTGGCCTGGGCCGCGATCACCGTGGCGAAACCGAGCTTGCGCCCGGGGATCGGCAGGTCGGCCGAAGGATCGGCGGTGATCTGGAGGAACACGCCGGAGGTCGGTCCCCCCTTGTAGGCCTGTCCCGTCGAGTGGAGGAAGCGCGGGCCGAATTCCAGACAGGTCGCGACCTGCCGGGCATCGCGCACGGCCAGCCGCGCCTCCTGCAGGATGGCGTGATGCGCCTCGTTGCGCTCCACATAGGCGAGCAGGGCAAGGTAATCGCCCGGCTTCACCCGTGCGAGATGCGCCCCGACGATCGCCTCGAAGCCGTCCTGGCGCAGGGCCTCGACATTGGCCGCGTCGGCATAGAGCGCGACCGTGTCGTCCTCGAAGATCGGCGTCTCGGCCGGCAGGGCGCCGGTCTCCTCGGCCGCCGCGAACAGCTTCTTCGTCTCGATTTTGCTCGCCTCGACATCGGGCTGGTCGAACGGGTTGATCCCGAGCACGGCGCCGGCGACGGCGGTAGCGATCTCGAAGCGGAAGAATTCCTGCGGCAGCCGCTCGACCTTGTCGAGGTCGATGCGCACCACCGGCTGCGCCTCGCTTTCCAGGATCTTCACCGCTTCGTCCTGCCGCGCGTCGGCATGGCCATTGAGGCGCAGATACACGAACAGGCGATCCTCGCCGTAGACCGCCGGCACGCCGACCGGCTCACCCTCGACGGGGATGATGCCGACGCCTTCCTTGCCGGTCGATTCCGCGATCAGCTGCTCGGCCCAGGTGCCGAAGGTGTCGATCCCGGGGGAGGCGATGATCGTGATCTTGTCGCGGCCGAACTCCTTGGCCGCCGTCCCGATCGCCGCGCCGAGGCGCACCCCGGGATTGGCGGCGGGCGGAACCGCCGGACCGCAGGAGCGGACCATCATGCGGGCACTGTCGAGGAAGTCGCGGATCTCGACGCCGGCCGCCGCCGCCGGCACCAGACCGAAGGCCGAGAGCACCGAGTAGCGCCCGCCGATCTGCGGCACGCCGAGGAAGATCTTGCGGAAGTTGTCGTCCTTGGCCGCCTTCTCCATGGCCGAGCCGGGATCGGTCACGGCAACGAAGTGCCGGCCGGCCTTCTCGGGCCCGACGACCTCCTTCATGCGGCCGAGGAAGTAATCGCGGAAAACGTTGGGCTCCAGGGTCGAGCCGGATTTCGAGGCGACGATGAAGAGCGTCGTCTCGAGCGTCACCGCCGCCTCGACGGACCGGACCTCGTCCGGGTCGGTCGAGTCGAGGATGCGCAGCTTCGGAAAGCCCTCGCGATGGCCGTAGGTGGCGGCGATCACCTCCGGCCCGAGGCTGGAACCGCCCATGCCGAGCACGACCACGTCGGTGAAGCCTTCCGCGCGGATCTCCTCGGCGAAGCTCTCGTAGAGGTCGACGCGCTCCAGCTCGTCCTCGACGATGCGGAGCCAGCCGAGCCACTTGTCCTCGTCGCGGCCGGTCCAGACCGTCTTGTCATGCGCCCAGAGCCGGCGGATCGCGCCGCTCGCGCGCCAGGATTCGATGGCCTTGTCGGTCGCCGCCTGCAACGCCTCGCCGAGCTTACAGGTCTGCGCGTCGAGTCGGTGGCCGAGCAGGGCCGCGCGCTTGCCGGCGACGGCGCCGAGCAGCGCGTCGGCGGCATCGACGAAGAGCTGGACGCCCTCGTCGACGAGCTGGCGCGCCACCGCCTCGATATCGATGCCGGCCTCGGCGAGGCGCGCCATCACGGCCTCCGCCTCGTCGATCCCTTCTTCGAGCGTCGCCCGCGCCCGGCCATGATCGCGGAACGCGTCCATGGTGGCCGGCGGCATGGTGTTGACGGTGTTCTTACCGATCAGCTCCTCGACATAGAGCACGTCGGAATAGGCCTTGTTCTTGGTGCCCGTGGACGCCCAGAGCAGCCGCTGCGCCTTGGCGCCCCTGGCCTCCAGCGCCTCCCATTTGGGCCCTGAGAAGATGCGCTTGTAGCGCTGGTAGGCCAGCTTGGCGTTGGCGATGGCCACCTTACCCTTGAGGTCCTCGTAGCCGCCGACCGCGTCGAGCTTCTTGTCGACCAGGGAATCGATGCGGCTGATGAAGAAGCTCGCGACGGAGGCGACCCGGGACACGTCGCCGCCCTTCTCGCCGAACTCGGTGAGGCCGTCGATGAAGGCGTGGGCGACCTCCTCGTACACGCTCTGCGAGAATAGCAGGGTGATGTTGACCGAGATCCCCTCCGCCGTGAGCTGGCGGATCGCCGGAAGCCCGGCGGGAGTGGCCGGCACCTTGACCATCAGGTTGTCGCGGCCGACCGCCCGATGGAGGCGGCGCGCCTCGTTCAGGGTCTCCTCGGTGTCGAGGGCGAGATAGGGCGAGACTTCGAGGCTGACATAGCCGTCGGCGCCGTCGCTCGCCTCGTAGACCGGCCGAAGCACGTCCGCCGCGTTCTGGATGTCTTCGATGGCAAGCCCCTCGTAGAGGTCGATGACGCGGGCATCACCCTGGCCGAGCACGGCCTTGAGGCTGTCGTCGTACTCGGCGGTGTGGCCGATGGCCTTCTCGAAGATCGCCGGGTTGGAGGTCACGCCGCGCAGGTCGTCGTTCTCGACCAGGGCCTTGAGTTCGCCTTTGGCGATGAAGCCGCGGGCGACGAAATCGAGCCAGACCGCCTGCTCATGCTCGGTGAAGAGGGCCTTCAGCGCGTTCATCTCGGTCGTCCTCGCGTGGTGTTTTGTGCGTCCCGCAACTGGGTAGATAGGGCGTGGCGCCGCGCTTTACCCTCTCCCCTCTGCGGGAGAGGAGGCCCGAGGAGCGGGCGGGTGAGGGGCCGGCTCCGAACCTTCCGGAAACGGCGCTCCCCTCTCCCGACCCTCGCCGACGCGAGGGCCACCCTCCCCCGCAGAGGGGGAGGGATTTGCGCAACGCGCTCTACTTCTTGTGCTTCGCCACTAGTTCTTGTGCTTCGCCATCTGGGCGCGAGCGGCCTCCAGCACCTTCTCGGCGGTGAAGCCGAACTTGGTGAGCAGATCCTTGATCGGGGCCGAGGCGCCGAAGGTGTGCATGCCGACGATGGCGCCCGAGGAACCGGCATAGCGGTCCCAGCCGATCACGCTGCCCTGTTCCACCGCCACGCGGGCCAGAACCTCCGGCGGCAGGACGCTGTTGCGGTAGGCCTCGTCCTGGCGCTCGAACAGATCCCAGGACGGCATCGAGACGACGCGGGCCTTCACGCCCTCGCCCGTCAGGGTCTCGTAGGCGCCGACGCAGAGCTGAACCTCCGAACCGGAACCGATCAGGATCACGTCCGGCGTGCCCTCGCAATCGGCCAGCACATAGGCGCCCTTCGCGGTGCCCGAGGCGGCGCCGTATTTCGAGCGGTCGAAGGTCGGCAGCGGCTGGCGCGACAGAGCGAGCACCGCCGGCTGATCTTTGAGCGAGAAGATCACCCGGTAGGCCTCGGCCACCTCGTTGGCATCGGCCGGGCGCAGGGTCACGAGACCGGGGATGCAGCGCAGGGAGAGCAGTTGCTCCACCGGCTGGTGGGTCGGCCCGTCCTCACCCACGCCGATCGAGTCGTGCGTGAAGATATGGAAGACCGGCAGTTCCATCAGCGCGGCGAGGCGGATCGGCGGGCGCATGTAATCGGCGAAGACGAGGAAGGTGGCGCCGTAGGCGCGTAAGCCCACGAGCCCGAGGCCGTTCACGATCGAGCCCATGGCATGCTCGCGCACGCCGAAATGGATGTTGCGCCCGCCCGGCTCGAACGGGGTGAGCGAGCCGGCTCCCTCGAAGGTCAGGTTCGACTTGTTCGACGGCGCGAGATCGGCCGAGCCGCCGAGCAGGAAGGGCACGTGCTGGGCGATGGCGTTGAGCACCTTGCCGGAGGATTCGCGCGTCGCCAGCCCCTTGGGGTCGGGCGCGAACACCGGGATGTCCTTGTCCCAGCCCTCGGGCAGCCGGCCTTCGAGGAAGGCGGAGAGATCCTCGGCGTGCTCGGCATCCGCCGCCTTGGCGGCGTCGAAGAAGCCCTGCCACTGCGCGTAGAGCGCGGCGCCGCGTTTGCCGATGCCCTCACTGAACGTGTCGTAGACACCGTCCGGCACGAGGAACTCGGACTCCTCCGGCCAGCCATAGGCGCGCTTGGCGCCCTTCACCTCGTCGGGGCCGAGGGCGTCCGAATGGGCCTTGGAGGTGTTCTGCTTGGTCGGCGCGCCGTAGCCGATGATCGAGTTGACGATGATCAGCGTCGGGCGGTCGCTCGACTGCAGGAAGGTCTCGATCGCGGCCGAGATCGCGTGGGTGTCGTTGGCATCGGCCACCCGCAGCACCTGCCAGCCATAGGCGAGGAAGCGGGCCGCCACCTCCTCGGAGAAGGCCAGCTCGGTATGGCCCTCGATGGTGATGGTGTTGTTGTCGTAGATCCAGCACAGGTTCGACAGGCGCAGATGCCCGGCGATGGAGGCGGCCTCCTGGCTGACGCCTTCCATCAGGTCGCCGTCCGAGCAGATGGCGTAGACGTTGTAGTCGAACAGCGGCAGGTCGGGCCGGTTCAGGCGCTCGCCCTTGAAGCGGCCGCCGATGGCCATGCCGACCGAGTTGGCCACGCCCTGGCCGAGCGGACCCGTCGTCGTCTCGACGCCGGTGGTGAAATGGTACTCCGGGTGACCCGGGGTCCGGCTGTCGAGCTGCCGGAACTTCTTGATGTCGTCGAGCGAGATGGCGGGGGCGTTGCCGCCATCCTTCTCGGCCACGCGGGCAAGATGCAGCAGCGCGTAGAGCAGCATCGAGGCATGGCCCGCCGAAAGCACGAACCGGTCGCGGTTCGGCCAGTGCGGGTGGGCCGGATCGTAGCGGAGATACCGGTTCCACAGGGTGTAGGCGACGGGCGCCAGCGCCATCGGCGCGCCGGCATGGCCGGAATTCGCCTTCTGCACCGCGTCGATCGCGAGCGTCCGGATCGTGTCGATCGCGAGCTTGTCGCCCTCGCTCAGGGCTGCCTTGGGGCTCGTATCTGCACCGCTCATCAGATTTCCGTCTTTCTCGCTTCCACCGCCCGCCTCGGGACGGGACGCGCCTAATGCGCCGCGATGGATTCGCCTACCCTCGACTCGGAAGCGTCCGCGCCGCTGCCCCGTTCCTTCGCAGGACCGATGGCGCGGCTGTAATTGAGGATCGTGTTGACAAGTGCAACATGCGTGAACGCCTGGGGGAAGTTGCCCACTTGGCGTTTTGCGCGCACGTCATACTCCTCGGAGACCAGACCGAGGTCGTTACAGATGCCGATCAGGCGCTCGATCAGGGCGCGGGCCTCCTCGCAGCGGCCGAGGCCGATCAGGTTGTCGGCGTACCAGAAGCTGCAGGGCAGGAAGGCGCCCTCGTTGCCGGGCAGGCCGTCGGTCGTCTGATTCTCGGTCTCGTAGCGCAGCACGAAACCGTCGCGCATCAGGTGCTTCTCCACCGCCGCCACCGTGCCGACCACCCGCGGATCGTCCTGCGGCAGGAAGCCCATATGGGCGATCAGCAGCAGGCTCGCATCGAGTGCCTTGCTGCCGTAGGATTGGACGAAGCTGTTGAGGTCGGCATCGAATCCCTTCTCGCAGACCTCGGCGTGGATCTCGTCGCGGATCGTCCGCCAATGGGCGAGGGGCGGTTCGGTGGGGCGCAGCGCATCCACCCCCATCATCTCGACGCTGCGGATCGCCCGGTCGAAGGCGACCCAGGCCATCACCTTCGAATGCACGAAGTGGCGGCGGCCGCCGCGCACCTCCCAGATGCCCTCGTCCGGCTCGCGCCAAGCCCGCTCCAGGTGCTTGATCAGCGCCTGCCCGACCCGGAGCCCCTCCTTGTCCTCGGCCATGCCGCGGGAACGGGCCTGGAACAGGGCGTCGAACAACTCGCCATAGACGTCGAGTTGGAACTGCGAGACCGCCGCATTGCCGACCCGCACGGGTTTCGAGTTCTCGTAACCGGGCAGCCAGTCGAGCTCGATCTCCGGCAGGAGCCGTTCGCCGGCGATGCCGTAGAGGATATGCGCCTGCTCCGGGTTGCCGGCCACCGCCCGCGTGAGCCAATCGCGCCACGCCCGCGCCTCGTCGATATAGCCCGAATCCATCAGCGCCAGCAGCGTGAAGGTCGAGTCGCGCAGCCAGCAGAAGCGGTAGTCCCAGTTGCGGACCCCGCCGAGATCCTCCGGCAGGGAGGTGGTCGGCGCGGCGACGATACCGCCGGTCGGCTGGTAGATCAGCGCCTTCAGCGTCAGCAGCGAGCGGCGCAGGATGTCGTCCCAGGGGGTCTTGAGCGTGCAGCGGCTCGACCAGTCGCGCCAGAAGCGGTTGGTGGCGTCGAGCCAGCGGCGCGGCTCGATCGGCGGCGGGTCGTCCTCGTGCGAGGCGCCGTAGCTCAGGACGAAGCGGATCGCATCGCCCTTGTAGACCGTGAATTCCGAGACCGTGGTCTGATGGGTCGAGCCTCGCAGCGGCGCGTTGGTGCGCAGCACGACCTTGTGCGGCCCGGAAATGGCGCGCAGGTCCCCGAGTTCGCTGCGCGAGACCCACGGCACCGCAGAGCCGTAATCGAAGCGCACGGCGAGATCCATGCGCATCGCCATCCGGCCGCGCACGCCCTCCACCAAGCGGATGACGTGAGACCCGTCCCCGACCGGCATGAAGTCGGTCACCCGCACTTCGCCCTCATGGGTCTTGTGCGTGGTCTCCAGCACCAGGGAACCGGTGCGGTAACGCCAGGAATGCTGCGCGCCCTCCGCCGCCGGAGCCAGCTTCCAGAAGCCGTGTTCCTCCGTCCCGAGCAGGCTCGCGAACAGGGCGGAGGCATCGAAGCGCGGCATGCAGAGCCAGTCGATGCTGCCGTCGCGCCCGACCAGGGCTGCGGTGCGGCCGTCCCCGATCAGGGCGTAATCCTCGATCCGTCCCGCCATCCCGATCTCCGTGGCCTGTTCCGAACCGATCGGCGCGGGGCGCACGCGGGTCTCGGTCTCGTCTGAGGATGTCGTCCCACGACGCGGCCTCGCGGAGAGGCGGCGGGAGTGACGTCGGTCGCTCTGTCAGCGCGAAGTGGCGCAGTCGCCGCGCTCCGCAAGGCTTTCGGGACAACGCGGGATAACGATTGTGAAGCCGGCACCCGAACACGAGCCCGGATCGGCGGCCGGCAAGACGCGTGCCGGCCTTCCGGCTCACCCTGCGCTGCCTCGCAGAGCCGGTAGGGCGGCCGCGCCGGGCTTTTATTTTTGCGTCGCCGTTTCGGACAAGCCGGAGGCCGGCTTTCGGGACGACGCGCTACAGCGCCCGCCGCCGAAGGGGATGCCGGTTCGGTGAAAGAGAGCGCGTCGAAAC
>NZ_NKUI01000074.1 GCF_014845115.1 Methylorubrum zatmanii
CCGCTCGGGCACGGCTCTAACTGTCCACACGAGCGAAGAGTGCCTCACCCCCCCGATTCCGCATCGTGTCCTCTCTGGCCGCAACGGCACAGCGGGAGTTTCGTGGGAGACACTAAAGCGCGAAGCCGGATGCCGGCTTTTGGATGCCAACTCAATATTCGCTACCAACATTTTGTATGAATCATTAGCTGAACACGGAGCAATTCGCGAAAATAAAATCAACCCATAACTGGCCATACAAGCTCTTCTACGAAAATATATCTTGATATAGCACATTTAATATTATATGATTACAAACGGTTTTTGTTGAAAATAAAGTCTATATTATTTGTGTTTTTTGAATACGATAAGTTACTAATGACTACCCTTCTTGTCTTCTAATTGTTATTAATAAAATTTTAACCATCAAAAGCTAGTCTTCAAAAGTCCGCTCCGCGGGTAACCGTATCAAAATTCTGATCGGTGCTGGGGCGCGCAACCGTGGCAGCACGCCCAGGGACTGATTCCATGGCTCTCGTCAAAAAGGCCGCCCTCTCGGGGCAGCGATCACTCGCGCGCGGCAGCGAGCAGGCCAGCCTCAACCAGCTCGGCCGTCTCAACGAGGAGCACCGCCGCAAGGCGCGCACCTATGCCAAGCAGCAGAAGGCAGCCGAGCGCATCGCCGCGGCCACCACGCAGCTCGCCAGCGGCATCACCGAGGCCTCCTCGGCCGCCGAGGAGTTGCGCAAGGCGATGGAGCAGATCGCGGCCGGTGCGCAGCAGGCGGCCAGTGCCTCCGAGCAGTCGCAGCGCGCGGTGACGGGCATCTCGGAGACAATCGTTGCGGCACGCATCGAAGCCGAGGCTTCCAGCCAGAAGTCCGGGGCGCTGCAGACGCTCATCATCGGTGTCTCCCGGCAGATCGCGGGAAGCATCGTCTCGATCACCACGGCCGCCGAGCGGCAGTCGGAATCGGTCAAGCTCATCATCGAACTCGAGCGTCAGGCCGCCAACATCGGCGATATCGTTCGGGCCGTGGCCCGGATCGCTGACCAGACCAACCTGCTCGCCCTCAACGCCGCCATCGAGGCGGCCCGCGCCGGCCAGCACGGCAAGGGCTTCGCGGTCGTGGCCGACGAGGTCCGGACCCTCGCCGAAACCTCCGAGAAGAGCGCGCAGGAGATTCAGGAACTGATCGGCCAGATCCAGGGCGACGTGAAGGTGATCGCCGACGGCATCAACCGCTCCGCCGAGAGCACCCGTGAGGAAGTGGAGAAGGGCAAGGCGATCACCGCGCAGCTCGAGAGCGTGCGCGCGGCGATGGTCGAGATCATGAGTGCCGGCGATGCCATCCGTCGGGCCGCGCTCGAGTCGGAAAGGGCCGCCCTCGAGGCACAGAAGGGCTCGGAGGCGATCGCGGCCGCGGCCGAGGAGCAATCCTCCGCCTGCCAGGAATCGCTCAAGACCGTCGACCAGCAGACCACCGCCCTCGACCAGAGCGAGCAGGCCGCCAACGAACTCTCGACCCTGGCCGACGAACTGAAGAACGCGACCGATATCGGCAAGAGCGCCGAGGAGGTCGCCTCCGCCGCCGAGGAGCTGTCATCCGCGGTCGAGGAGATCAACCGGGCGGCCGCCCAGATCATGACCGCCCTCGATCAGATCAATCGCGGCGCCCAGCAGCAATCGGCCGCCTCGCAGCAATCCGCCGCCGCCATCGTCCAGATCGAGAAGGGAGCCTCCCTGGCCCAGGAACGGGCTCAGGACTCGCTGGAACGCAGCGGCGCGATCACCGCTCAGCTTCAGGAGAACCGCGCCGCGGTCGAAGGCTTGGTCGTGGGCGTCTCCCGCGCGCTCGAGGACACCAACCGGAGCCGCGAACAGATCAACGCCCTGGAACAGGTGAGCCGGAAGATCGACAAGATCGTCGATGCGATCACCACCGTCGCGATCCAGACCAACATGCTCGCCGTCAACGGTTCGATCGAGGCGGCCCGGGCCGGGGAATTCGGCAAGGGCTTCATGGTGGTCTCCACCGATATCCGCAATCTCGCACGCGACTCTTCCGAGAATGCCGAGCGGATCAAGGATCTCGTCAAGGCGATCCAGGACCAGATCGTCTTCGTCCGCCGCGACCTGGAGGAGATCTCCGCCGCCGCCGCCGCCGAAGTCGAGAAGAACAAGGCGATCACGAAGGATCTCGAGACCACCGCCGAGGACATGGTGGTCGTGCTCGACGGCAACCGGCAGATCCTCCAGGGTTCCGACATGATCATGCGGAACGTCGAGGAGGCCAAGCGCGGTGTCGAACAGATCGCCGCCGCCGCCAAGCAGGCGGGTCAGGCCGCGGTCGAGGCGCAGCAGGCCGGGCGCGAACAATCCAAGGGTGCCGAGGAGCTCGCCGCGGCGATCGAGGAGATCGCCTCCCTCGCCGACGAGTTGCAGAACCAGGACTGAGCTTTCCCCGGCGAGGCGGGCACGAACCCGCCTCGCCGTCCGATCCCGGCCTGCCGCATCGTCCTGGACAGCGGGTCCCGACTCTCGGAACACGACGATGCGCCAGCATGAGGCGAGCGCAACTCCCTGCGCCGCCGGCCGCGCCCATCCAAAGACGGCGGTGCCTCTCCGGTTGCCGCCTTCGGCCCCGTCACAGCGACCACCGGCCGGTCCGCGGACCGCGCAGCGGGATCGAGGAAATCGATGTCCAGCCCAATCCAACCCCACACCGCAGACCGTGAGGTCGCTGCGGCCGAGACCGGCCAGAACGTCCGGCAATTCGTCACCTTCCACGTCGAGCGGGAAACCTACGCGGTGCCGCTCGCCGAAGTTCAGGAAATCATCCGGCTGCCGGACATGGTCGACGTGCCCCTGGCGCCCGCCGCCCTGGCGGGACTGGCCAACCTGCGCGGCTCGGTCCTGCCGATCACCAGCCTGCGCCGCCTGTTCGCGCTGCAGGACCGGCCGCACGATGACGCCACCCGTGTCGTCGTCGTCAGCCACGGCACGGCCTTCGGCTTCGTGGTCGATCGCATGGCGAGCGTCGTCACCGCAGAGGTTGCCGAAATCGAGGGGACTGACAGCCTCGGCGGCACCATCGACACCGACATGCTGTCCGGCGTGATCAAGCGCGAGGGCGCCATGATCATGATCCTCGACCCCGCCCGCCTGATGCAGCGCAGTGGCGCCGCCCGCGCACCCGTCGGCGGCCCCCGGGCCGAGCTCCTCGCCGAGGCCGGCCTGCTCTCCAGCTCCCGCGGCGAGACCGAGGCCGGCGGGATCTCCGATGAGATCCAGCTCGTCTCCTTCGAACTCAGCGGCCAGGAATATGCCCTGCCGATCGAGCACGTGCAGGAGATCGTGCAGGTCCCGGAAATCGTCAGCGCCCTGCCCAACGCGCCGCATCACGCCATCGGCGTGATTACCCTGCGCGACCGGCTTCTGCCGCTGGTCAGCCTGCGCCGCCTGTTCGGCCTCGCCGAGGCCGGGCTGAGCGAACAGAGCCGCATCGTCGTGGTGTCCTGGAACGGCGCCGCCACCGGGTCGGTGGGGATCGTGACGGATACGGTCAAGGAGGTGCTGCGCGTCGCCCGCGGCATCGTCGACCCGCTGCCGGATCTTCTGTCCGGCTCCGGGGGCTTACGCGAGATCGAAGCGATCTGCCGGATCGACCAGGGGCGGCGCCTCGTCTCGATCCTCTCGGCGGAGCGCCTGTTCGACACGGCCGCCGTGGCGACGAGCGGCCTGGACGGCATGGAGAAGACGATGCGGGACACGCGCGGTGCCGACGAGACGCGGCAGGGCGACGAGGAGGAGCAATTCGTGGTCTTCCGCCTCGCGGACGAAGAATACGGGGTGCCGATCGACGCCGTGCACGAGATCGTCCGGGTGCCCGAGCAGCTCACCCGCGTGCCGCGGACGCCGCGCTTCATCGAGGGCGTCGTCAACCTGCGGGGCGCGGTGCTGCCGGTGGTGGATCAACGCCGCCGCTTCCAGTTGCCGGATACCGAGCGCAACGACCGCCAGCGGATCATGGTCTTCATGATCGAGAACGTGCGCACGGGCTTCATCGTCGACTCGGTCTCGGAGGTTCTGAAGATCCCGCGTTCGGCCATCGCCCCGGCGCCGGACCTGTCCCAGGACGAGGGCAGCGCCATCGAGCGCATCGCCAATCTCGCCGAGGCCAAGCGCATCATCCTGATGTTGAACGTCGACCGGCTGCTGAACCGGCGCGAGGTCGCCGATCTGCGCCGCGCCGCCTGAGACCGCTCCTTGAAGACCGCCGGGTCTGTCGGCGCGGCGGTAGAGCCCGGCTGTCCATACGAAACCCGCTGCTCCGATGACCAAGCTCCTGATCGTCGACGATTCCGCCCTGATGCGCAAACACCTGCGCATGATCTTCGAGGAGAGCGGCTTTGCCGAGGTGCGCACCGCTCGCAACGGACGCGATGCGCTCGAACAGGTGGCCCTGTTCGATCCCGACGTCGTCACCCTCGATATCAACATGCCGGAGATGGACGGCCTGACCTGCCTCGGCGAGATCATGGCTGAGGCCCCCCGCCCGGTGGTGATGGTCTCCTCGCTGACCAGCGAGAGTGCCAGCGTGACGCTGGAGGCGATGCAGCTCGGCGCCGTCGATTACGTCGAGAAGCCCGGCGGCACGGTCTCGCTCAACATCGCCACCATCCGTGCCGAGATGGTGGAGAAAGTTCGCATCGCCGCCGGCGCGAAGCCGCGCCGCGCCCGCGGCCTGCTCGATCGCGTCCGCCGGACGCGCCAGGCGGTCTCATCGCCGCCGCGCCGCACGGCCTCGTCGCGACGGCCGGAGGGATGCATTCTGATCGGCGTGTCCACCGGAGGGCCGCGCACCCTGGAGGACATCCTGCCCGAGCTGCCGGCGGACCTGCCCTGGCCGGTGGTGATCGCCCAGCACATGCCGGGCTCCTTCACCGGCGCCTTCGCCCAGCGCCTCGACCGGCTCTGCGCCCTCACCGTCCAAGAAGCGACCGTTCCGGTGCCGCTTGCCCCCGGCCACGTCTATATCGGCCGGGGCGATGCCGATGTGGTGATCGAGCGCCGCCTCGGGCGGCTGGTGGTCGGCTCGGTGCCGAGCGACCCCGCGCTGCGTTGGCACCCGAGCGTCGATCGCCTCGTGCGTTCCGCGCGTGCCGTGCTGCCCCCGGAGGCGCTCGTCGCCGTCGAGCTGACCGGAATGGGCGATGACGGCGCCGCCGCGATGGCCGAGCTGCGCGCGGCCGGCGGCCGCACCATCGCCGAGTCGGAAGCGAGCGCCGTCGTGTTCGGCATGCCCGGCGAACTCATCCGCCGTGGCGGCGCCACGCTCACCCTCGCCGCCCGCTCCATTCCGACCCAGCTCGTCGGCTGGGTGTCCTGAGGTCACCATGGCCCTTGTTCGCCGAACCACGATCCCGATCCCGGCGGCCGCTCCGGAGGATCCGCGCGACGCCCTCGCGACCGGCTCCGCGGCGGCGCGGCGCGAGGCCGCCCATCGCCTCGCCTCCGACCCGGAGGCGGTCGGGATCCTGGCCACACAGCTTGCCCGCGAGCCCGAGAACAGCGTGCGCGAGGCGATCCTCGCGGCCCTCGGGCGCCTCGGCACGCCGGAGGCGGTCGAGCACCTGTTCGGCTTGCTCGGCAGCGAGGATGTCTGGCTGCGCAACGCCGCGATCGAGACGCTGCAGGTCATGGATGCGGCGGTGCTCGGTGCCTTGGAGGATGGGCTCGACCATTCCGACAGCGACCGGCGCATCTTCGCCGTCAATGTGCTGGTGTCCCTGCGCCATCCGGAGGCGGCGTCCCTCGCCCTGCGCACGCTCGGCCGGGACCCGCATGTGAATGTCTGCGCGGCCGCCCTCGACGTGCTCGCCGAGATCGGCACGCCGGAGATGATTCCGGAGATCGATGCGGCGGTCTCCCGCTTCCCCGACGAGCCCTTTCTGCGCTTCGCGGCCAAGACCGCCAAGCGCCGCATCGCCTGAGCGGCGCCGGAGCCATGAGCGCCCTGCCCGCCTCCCGCGATCCCGAAGTGACGGAGAGCGATTTCACGCGCTTTCGAGACTTCTTCTACCGCAAGACCGGAATCATGTTCGGTGACAACAAGCGCTACTTCGTGGACAAGCGCCTGCAGGAACGCATGCTTGCGATAGGACAGATCGCGTTCCGAGATTATTTCAACACGCTTCGATTTCAGGCCAGCGGCGAGGAATTCCAGGCGCTCGTCAACCTGATGACGGTCAACGAGACCTATTTCTACCGGGAAGAGTACCAGTTCCATTGCCTGGTCCGCTCGATCCTCCCCGAGATCGTGCGCACCAAGCGGCGGGGCGAGCCCGTCCGGATCTGGTCGGTCCCCTGCTCCACCGGTGAGGAGCCCTACTCGATCGCCTTTCAACTGCTCGATCACTGGGCCGATGTCGATCATTACGACGTCGAGATCGTCGCCTCCGACATCGACACGCACGTGATCGAGCAGGCCAAGCGCGGCTTTTACGGCGAGCGCTCCGTGCAGCACGTGCCCCGGACCACGCTGGATCGGTTCACCCGGCGGGTGCGCGGCGCCTACGAGGTGATCCCCGACATCCGGGACTCGATCGCCTTCACCCGGGTCAACCTGTCCGACCCGCTCTCGACCCGGCAATTCCGCGACTTCGACGTCGTGTTCTGCCGCAACCTGCTCATCTATTTCGACGACGCCTCTCGGCGCGACGCGGCCCAGACGATCTACGATGCCCTCAATCCCGGAGGCTTCGTCTGCCTCGGCCATTCCGAATCGATGAGCCGGATTTCGTCGCTCTTCGCCATCCGCAAGTTCGCGGAGGCGATCGTCTACCAGAAACCCTTCGACGCGGAGAGCTGAGATGGCACGTGTCCTTGTCGTGGACGATGCCACGACCGTCCGCATGTATTACCGCGACGTCCTCGAAGAGGCGGGCTTCACGGTCGAGGAAGCCGTGAACGGCTTCGAGGGGCTGGAGAAGGCCATCGAGCAGAGCTTCGACCTGCTCGTGGTCGACGTGAACATGCCCAAGATGGACGGCTACGCCTTCCTTCGTCAGGGCCGCGCCATGCCCGAGCTGCGGGCGGTGCCGGCCCTGATGATCTCGACCGAGAGCGAGCCTCAGGACTCGGCCCGCGCCTACGCGGCGGGCGCCAATCTCTATCTCGTCAAGCCGGTCCAGCCGCAGACGCTCGCGGAAGCGGCCCGCGTGATGGCAGGAATCGCATCGTGAAGAACGCGCTGCTCGCCCAGTTCATCCCCGAGGCGCGGGAGCTCCTCGAGATCGCCGGCAGCGGCATGCTGCAGCTGGAAAAGTCGAACGATGCCGATGCGTTGAACGACATCTTCCGCGCGGTGCATACGCTGAAGGGCACGTCGGGCCTGTTCGACGTGGCACCGCTGACCACCCTCGTCCACGCGGCGGAGGATCTGCTGGTCGAGGTGCGGGCCGGCGCCCTCACCCTCGAGCCGGAGATCGTGGACGGGCTGCTCGACAGTCTCGACCTCGTCGGTCACTGGATCGACGCGCTCGAGAGCCGTGAACAGCTTCCCCCCGATGCGGACGGCATGATGAAGGGGCGGGTCGCCGCCCTGCGCCGCTGGCTCGACGGCAGCACCCCGAAGGGGGCGGCCGTGACGGAGCCGCAACCGGCACCGGCCTGGATCGCCGGCTGGCCGGAGGAGGATCTGCGCGCCGCCTACCGCGCCGCGGCGGACGGGCCGCTCACCGCCTGGAGCTACGAGCCGGACGAGGCCTGCTTCTTCCGTGGCGACGATCCGGCCCATCTGGTCTCGGGTGCGCCGGGCCTCGTTCGTCTGCGGGTGGTCCTGCGCCAGCCCTTCGCACCGCTGGAGACCTTCGATCCCTTCCTCTGCCTCCTGCGCTTCGAGGTGATCTCCGCCGCCGCCACCGAGGTGGTTGCCGACCATCTTCGCTACGTCGCCGATCAGGCGAGCGTGGCCGCGATCCGGTCCGAGGATCTGATCGGTCTGGCCGGGCCTCAGGATGCGTCGGAGATTTTCGGCGATTTTGCCGCCCAGGCGCGGCGCCACCTCGCGGCCGATGACAGGAACGGCCTTGCCGCGGCGGCGGAGGCCCTCCTACGGATCGTCGGCCCCGACAGCCGGCAGGCCTGCGCCCTGCGCTGGATCGCTTTCCTCGCTCCCTCCGCCGCCCCAGACCCGCTCCTTCGCCTTATCGGAGAAATCGGAGGAGACTGCCCGGCAGGGACAGCGGTGAATCAGGAGGGATCCGAGATCGCGCCGGCCGCCCCGCTTCGGCACGTCGCCGAGCAGATCCTGGCGGCTCAGGCGGCGGTTCTCGGCGTGGCCGCCGACGACGGGGTCGCGGAAGGCCGAATCGCGGCGGTCCGCACCGTCATCGACCGTTGCCTGCCGCATGTCGCGCCTGCCCGCGCGTCACGCCTGAGCCAGACCCTGGCCAGTCGCGGCGGCGACGATGCGGCTGAAACGCGCCGCCTGAGGGAGGCCCTGGCCGCCGACGCGGAGCCGGTCGCCCTGACGGCGCAGGACCGCGCTCCGTCCGTTCCCGCGACCGCTCCCTCGGAAGCCCGGCTTCCCGCCGGGGCTCCGGATGGCGGATCGGTCGATGCCGGATCGACCGAGATCAAGGCACCGGAGCCCAAGCCGACCGAAGAGAGCCGGGGACCTGTCCGCATGCTGCGGGTGGAGCAGGGCAAGGTCGACGCGCTCATGAACTTCGTCGCCGAGCTGACGGTGGCCAAGAACGGCCTCGCCTACTTGGCCGAGCGGGTCGAGCAGGTCTCGGGTTCGCGCCAACTCGGGCGGGAGATCAAGGAGCAATACGCCGTCATCGACCGCATCGCCCAGGGCTTGCAGGTCGGAGTGATGGCGATCCGCATGATGCCGGTGAGCCAGGTCTTCCAGCGCTTTCCCCGGCTGGTGCGGGACATCACGCGCAAGCTCGGCAAGGATGTCACCCTCGTCATCCAGGGAGAGGACACCGAGGCCGACAAGAACGTGCTGGAGAGCCTCGCCGACCCGCTCATTCACATGGTGCGCAACAGCCTCGACCACGGCATCGAGACGCCGGAGGCACGGCGCGCGGCGGGCAAGCCGGCCCAGGGCACCCTGCGGCTCTCCGCCCGCCAGGAGAACGACAACGTCATCATCGAGGTCGCCGACGATGGCGGCGGGATCGATCCGCAGGCGGTGCGCGAGAAGGCCCTGCGCAGCGGTCTGATCACCGCCGAGCAGGCGGCACAGATGAGCCCGGAGGAACTGGTCAACCTCGTCTTCGCGGCCGGCTTCTCCACCCGCGAGCAGGTCTCCGACCTGTCGGGACGGGGCGTGGGCATGGACGTGGTTCGCTCCGCCGTCCGCAAGGCCGGCGGCGACGTCTGGCTGAGCAGCCGGGTCGGCGCCGGAACCTGCGTGACCGTGCAGCTGCCGCTGACCATGGCGGTGACGCGGATCGTCACCATCGCGGTGCGGGGTCAGCAGTTCGGGGTGGTGATGGACTCCGTGGTGGAGACCGTGAAGGTGCGCCCATCCCAGATCCATCGCATCAAACAGCGCGAAACCTTCATCCTGCGCGATGCGGTGATCCCGCTGGTGCGGCTCGCCGACAGTCTCGGCCTGCCGGTGGCGGGTGACGCCGTGCCCGAAGAGGAGGCGGTGATGGTGGTCCGGGTCGGGCGCGAGCGCGTCGGGATCGTGGTCGATGGCTTCCGGGAGCGGATGGAAGTGATCGTGCGGCCGCTCGACGGCCTGCTCGCCGGCCTCTCGGGCTTCTCCGGAACGGCCCTCCTCGGCGACGGCCGCGTCCTCCTCGTCCTCAACCTGCCGGACCTCATCTGATGCCCTTCGACCTGCGCGACGATTGCCTCCTGCTCCACGGCCATTGCCCAATCGAGGAGGGCGAGCCACTGCTCGACGCCCTGCGCGGCACGGCCTGCCCCGTTGTCGACCTGTCCGGCCTCGAACAGGCCCACACCGCGATCCTCCAAGTTCTGATGGCAACCGCGCCGGCGATCCGCGGCTGCCCGGCCGATCCGGTGGTCGCGGCCTGTCTCGTCGCCCTACCGCGGGCGGAGGCGCCGGGGGAAGGCCGCGCGGGATGAGCGGGCGGGTGATCGCCGTCTCCAACCGCAAGGGCGGGACGGCGAAGACGACGACGACGGTCAATCTCGCCGCCGCCCTCGGCGACCGGGGCTGGCGCGTGCTGGTGGTCGATCTCGACAGCCAGGGTCATGCCGGGTTCGGTTTCGGCGTGAAGGTGGCCCCCGGCCAGCCAACAGTGCACGATGTGTTCCGCGGAACGAGGGCGCCGCTGACCGAGGCCATCCAGGCGACCGTCTATCCGAATGTCGACGTACTGCCCGCGGATCGTGGCTTTGACGGTCTCTCCGCGGCGATCCCGCCCCGCTCCCTCGCTACGGCGCTTCGGCCCCTGATCGAGAGCTATCGCGTCGTTCTGATCGACACCGCCCCGACCGCTGACGCGCTGCTGATCAGCGCCCTGGCGAGTGCCCATCACGTCCTCATACCCACGACGCTGCATCACCTCGCCATCGACGGCGTCGGGCAGTTCGCGCGCTCATTCTTCCGAGTTGCCACCACGGTGAACGCGGACCTGCACGGACTCTCGATCCTGCCGGTCCAGCTTGATCTGCGCATGACCATGCAGCGGGACATGCTGGGCAGACTCATCAGCAGGTTCGGCCGGGATCGTCTGCTGGCCGGCATCCGTCCCGATATCGCCCTGGCCGAAGCTTTCGGGCGACAGCAGCCAGTCAAATATTTCAAACCTCGCACACGATCTGTTGAAGATTTCGAGGTACTTTGTGATTATGTCATCAGCAGAATTATTTCTGATTGAGTTAACAAAGTCAGGAATCGTGCCGAGGCGAACGTCATTCGTCCCTGGAATGCCGCCATCGTCACGGCGGAGGGCCTCCTCCCGCCTGAAACAATGCGAAAAAGGATTTGATGGTTATGGCTACGATTTTACTCGTCGATGATTCACCGACGATCCTGGCGAGCATGTCGGGCATTCTGGCTCGTTCGGGCTACATCACCGAACAGGCCGCCACGGGCGAGACAGCACTGGCCAAGGTGCGGGCAGGCCTCGTGCCTGGCCTCATCATCACCGACTACCACATGCCCGGAATCAACGGCGTGCAGTTGATCCAGGAGCTGCGCACGCTCGCTTCGACCCGGTTCGTGCCGATGTTGGTGCTGACGACGGAATCGCAGCAGGAAAAGCGCGACGAGGCGCGCAAGGCCGGTGCGACCGGCTGGCTGGTAAAGCCGGTTCAGCCCGACAAACTGCTACAGGTCATCCGGCAGGTCGCACCGGCGGTTCACCCGCGCGCCGCCTAATCCTGCACTGGGTCGTCCCAGCTCGGCCGCAGAGTTCGGCCTGTCCGGAACGGTCCGCGGCTGGCTCCCCGTTTTGCCGCGCCCGTCATTCCGCTTCTATGGCTCATCTTCCGATGCAGACCGCTTCTATCCCCTCCCTCGACCGGCTCGAGCTGAAGGCGCTCCTTCTGGGCGCGGTTGCCGGCGTGGCGTCCGGCACCATGCTCTGGATCTTCGATTGTGTGGAGCCATGGTCGGTGGTTCAGGCGGCGGCCTATGCCAGCTGCGGCGGCCTCGTGGTGCATGTCCTGCAACGCAATGGGGGCGAGACACCGGCGCAGACGGCGCTCCCGACCGTGATGGAGACACTGCAGGAGCCCGCCCAGCTGGCGGACCCGCCCGCCGGGACGGCGGAGGCAGCGGCGACGCTCGGACAACTCGCCCCCTTCTTCGGCGTAACCGAGCAGCAGCTGTGCAGCGTCGTCAGCCAGACAGAAACGGCGGCTGGCGACATCATCGCGGCGCTTCAAGCCCTCGACGCGGCACAAGCCCGCAGCGCCGCCTGCGTTGCCCGGACACGCGACGGCATGATCGGCCTTGCCGAGAGCGGCGACACGGCTCTGCGGGCCCTGGCGGGCACCCTCAACGCTTATCTGGTCGAGCGTCTTGAGATCACCCGCACCGAGCGCGACGCCATCGGTGGCGTTGGCGAGCAGATGCGCAGTCTCGATGCATTGACCGCAGGTTTGGAGAAGGTCGGTGCGTCCACGCGCATGCTCGCCCTCAACGCCAATATCGAGGCGACCCGAGCCGGAATTCACGGAGCCGGCTTCCAAGTGATCGCCCGCGAACTGCAGAGCTTGGCTCAACATTCCCAGGACGCCGTCGCCGAGGCGCGGCGCCGGGTCGCCTCCGTGCAGCAGACGATCGATGGGGTGGTGGTTGCTGCCCACGATGCTGCGCGCACCCGGGCGGAGGAGGCGCGCATCCAGGCGCTGATGAGCGATCTCGACGGGATCGCTGAGATCACGACCCGGACCATCGCCGGCATGGCGCGCACCGAACTTACGGAGATCGAAGCGCTGAGCGAACAGGTCGGTGCCCAGGTATCCATGGTCTTCGGACAGATCCAGTTCCAGGACGTGGTTCGGCAACAGATCGAGGCGGTGGGTGAATCGGTTCACCTGCTACACAGCCTTCTCGACGACCTCCGGCACACCTTGGAAGGGCGAGAACCTGCAAACCCGCTGCGCCCAGACCTCCTGCTGGAATTGGCTCGCGCCCGCTACGTCACGCAGATCCAACGCCGAACCGATGCCGCGGCGGTCGGGGCCCAGATTCAGGCAGCCGAGACCTCGACGATTGAGCTGTTTTGAAAGCGCAGCGTTGGACAGGGGGCTCTGATCCGCCCCCATCGCAGTGGTCCGCCCTGAGCTATGGCCTGGGGGCCAGTTTGGCGGGTCAGGGTCACGCCTGCCCCGGAACGCTCGCGGGCGCGATCACGCCATCGGCATCGAAGCGTTCCATCGAAAGCGAGCGAATAAACCGATCCTAGTGGCGGCCCCGAATTCCTGCGCCATAATGCGCCTGCGCCGCACGGCGCGAGAAGGCAGCCAGGGATCCATGCTCAATACAGCGTCGAACGCACCCGTCGCCGAGGAGCGTCCCCTGGAAAAGGCTCTCGGCCATCAGGTCCGCCTGCTGCGGCGGGAGCGGGATCTCTCGGTGGCCGATCTCGGCAGCGCCGCCGGCATTTCCCCCGGCATGATCTCGAAGATCGAGAACGGCGCGATCTCGCCCTCCCTGGCCTCGATCAACGCCATCGCCTCGGCGCTCAACGTGCCGATCACCGCGCTGTTCGCCGCCTTCGAGGAAACCCGCGACTGCAGCTTCGTGAAGCGCGGCCAGGGTGTGCCGATCGAGCGGCGCGGCACCAAGGTCGGCCATCATTACGAGCTGCTCGGGGCCGGCATCCGCGGCGACGTGGTGGTCGAGCCCTATCTCATCACACTTCAGGATCAGGCCGAGGCCTATACCAGCTTTCGCCATCTCGGCACCGAGTTCATCTACATGCTGACCGGCGAGGTGATCTATCACCATTCCGGCCAGGACTTTCATCTCGAACCCGGCGACTCGCTGATGTTCGATTCGAACGGGCTGCACGGCCCGGCCAAGCTCATCAAGACGCCGATGACCTATCTCTCGGTGATCGTCTATCCCCGGCCGTGAACCGGGTCGGTAACACCTCATTCATCATGACATGCGAGGTGTTTTCGAGCGGGCGGAGATCTGTTGCGATGACGGGCGAAGGACAGCGGGCGCCGGGGCGCTCCCCGCTGCGAGCGATACCGGCTCGCCGCGACGGAGCGCGGCGGTTCCCGGCTCTCGGCGCCCTCGCGATCCTGCTCCTCGGCCCGCCGGCCTCCGCCGCCGATCTGTCGGACTTCGGCACGGCCTCTCCCGCCGCGTCACCTCCCGCCCCGCGCTTCTTTCCCCGTGGCGATGGGGATGCCGACGGCGACCGTCCGCCCCGTCCC
>NZ_NKUI01000075.1 GCF_014845115.1 Methylorubrum zatmanii
CGGATCGAGGTGCTGCGCGGTCCGGCCTCGGTGCTCTATGGGGATGGGGCCATCGGCGGCATCGTCAACGTCGTCTCGAAGAAGCCGCTCTTCACCCCGCTCAACGTCGCCCGGTTCGGCCTCGGCGAGGACGGCATCGCCCGCGCGGCGGTCGATTCGACCGGCCCCATCGGCGATTCGCTCGCCTATCGGCTCAATGTCAGCGGCAACCGCGCCGGTGGCTGGATCACGCCCGAAGGCGATTTCCGCAATCTCGCGGTTTCGGGCGCGCTCACGCTCCAGGCGAACCCGGATCTCGCCTTCACCCTCAGCCACGACTTCGGCTACCAGGAGCCGACCCGATACTGGGGCACGCCCCTGGTGAACGGCCGGATTCTCGAAGCGACCCGCTTCAACAACTACAATGTCCGCGATGCGAGGATCGCCTGGACCGATAACTGGACGCAATTCAGGACGGAATGGACGCCGAGCGCCGACATCACCGTGCGCAACACCGCCTACCATCTCCAGAGCCAGCGCCACTGGCGCGATGTCGAGCAATATCGCTTCGATCCTTCGACGGGATTGGTCGACCGTTCGGACTATCTCGACATCTATCATGACCAGGAACAGGTCGGAAATCGCCTGGACGCGACCTTCCGCCATTCGCTGTTCGGCCTCGCCAACCAGTTCTCGGCCGGCTTCGACGTGAATCACATCGCGTTCCGCCACACCAACAACTTCACCTTCTCCGAGACGCCGACCAGCGTGCCGCTGACCGGATACGATCCCGGCCTCTTCCCCGCAGACGGCCGGGCCACGCCGGCCTACGCGACGCGCATGAATCAAGCATCGGTCTTCGCCGAGGACCGGCTGTTCCTGACGGACCGGCTCTCTTTCCTCACCGGCGTGCGCTTCGACGCGCCGCAGCTCTACCGCGAGGATCTGCGCAGCGGCGCCACCTTCGAGCGCTCGTTCCGCGCCCTCGGCTACCGCTTCGCCCTGCTCTACGAGCCGACACCGGAGACCTCGCTCTACGCGCAATACGCCACGGCGACCGACCCGGTGAACAGCCTGATCACCCTGTCGCAGTCGCTCGCCGGGTTCCAGCTCTCGACCGGCCGGCAGGTGGAACTCGGCGCCAAGGGCCTCGCCTTCGGCGGCACGGTCGAGTGGACGCTCGCCGGCTACCGCATCGTCAAGGACAACCTGATCTCCCGCCTGCCGGGAAGTTCGGCCATCGGCATCCAGGTCGGGCAGCAATCCTCCCTCGGTGCCGAGGCGGCGGTGTCGTGGCTGCCCGCACCCGGCTGGCGGATCGACGCCAATCTCGCGCTGCTGCACGCGCAATACGACGATTTCACCCAGACCGTCGGCGGCGTCGCCGTCTCTTATGCCGGCAAGCAGCCGATCAACGTGCCCGAGCAAGTCGCCAATCTCTGGGTCAACTGGGCCTTCGCCCGCGACTGGGAGGGACGCATCGGCCTCCAGCATGTCGGCGAGGTGTTCAGCGACTTCGGCAACACCGCCCGGCGGCCGGCCTACACGCTGGTCAATCTCGGCCTCGACCATCAGGTCACGGCGGCTTCCCGCCTCTCGTTCCGAGTCTTCAACCTGTTCGACAAGGTCTACGCGATCGACGGCAACGCCGTGGACGGCGTCGGCACCGCCTGGCTGCTGGGGCGCCCACGCTCCTTCGAGGTCGCCTACACAATCGCGTGGTGATCGGCGGTCAGCCGTCCTCACGCGGCAGGACGACGCGGAAACCTTCCGGCCCGGGAACGCTTGCCAGCCCAGCGCCGTCCGGACGCCACCCACGCAGGGACCGCCGGACCGGCATTCGGGAGTCATCACATGCGTCGCCTTGTCGTCACCCTCACCGCCCTGAGCTGTCTCGGCTCGGGCGCGGCCATGGCCCAGGTCCAGCCGCCGGGCGCCCCCGGCGGCCCTTATCCTCCGGGCACGATCATCCAGCGCCAGACCAACACGACCGGCAACACCGTCGATTATATCATCGCACCGGGCGCCACCGGTGCCGACACCATCACCACCGACTCCGCCGCCGGCGGCAATGCCGGCCAGCCGGAACGTGCCATTCCGCAGGGCAGCGCGGGCGGCGGCAACGGCGGCGGTTCCCGGTAGCGGACCAACCGCCTGACGTTGCGGCCGGCTTCTCGGAGCCGGCCGCCCTGCCGAGCGGCTTCAGGTCGGAGCGCCACCACACCGGCATCGTGCCGCGAAGTGGCCTCCGGATTGTCCGGCAGAACGCCGCATGTCCACGGTCGCAACGTCCGGCTGATCTAATGGACGACTTAACTTTGCAGTCGATGCAACACGCCCGCGCGCATGACGTTCAGCTCAGCTGAGCAACCGATAGGTCGTGACGGCGCAGAATTGCGACGCGTGACGGGACGAGCGGCCGTACCGGCCTTCCGGTTGCCTAGCCTTAACTCGGATCGGCGCAGGCGGCGGCTCGGCTCAAGATGGACGACAAGACGTCCTTCTGGCTACGGGCGGCGGCGAGCGAGAAGTTCGATTTCACCCAGCGAATCGGCAAGTCATGAGCAGGCTCTCGCCCGACCCCGACAGCGCCTCTTTCATGCGGTGATTGGAAGAGATCGCCCATATCAGCGACACCAAGGACCTGGCACCAAGGACTTGACCCTGGGCGACATGGTACGACCCTGCGCCTCTCTTGCCGGAAGCTGTGCGGGCACTGCCGCAACAGGGTAGGTGCGATCGGGATATGGTCGGCTCGGGTGGCTCACTCTCGTTCAACGCCGATCAGCGTGCGATAAGTGAGTGGTGCCGCAAGAGGGATTCGAACCCCCGACCCCCTCATTACGAATGAGGTGCTCTACCAGCTGAGCTATTGCGGCGTCACGTCCGGCTCGGTCAATCGAAGCCTGACGGAATGTGCCGGGTCTTAGACGCCCGCCCCGCCCTTGGCAAGCCTCCGAATGTACCTTCTCCCGTCCGCCGCGTTGCGGTGCCGCCGGGCTTGTGCGTAAGACCTCGCCGATGAACGAGCTTCTTCCTTCCGATGCCGTGAAGCCGCAGCCGACCGGCGCCCGCGACCGGCCGCCCCTCGTGCTGGCTTCCGCCTCGCCGCGGCGGCTCGCCCTGCTGCAACAGGTCGGAATCGAGCCGGATGCGCTGCTGCCGGCGGATATCGACGAGACGCCGCGCAAATCCGAATCGCCGCGCGATCTGGCCCGGCGGCTTGCCCGGGAGAAGCTGGAGGCGGCCAGCGCCGCCGCGCGGCGCAGGGAGGAACTGCGCGAGGCCTATCTGATCTCGGCCGATACCGTGGTCGCCGTGGGCCGGCGCGTGCTGCCGAAGGCCGAATTGCTCGACGAGGCCGCCGATTGCCTGAGGCTGCTCTCGGGCCGTACGCACCGCGTCTACACCGCCGTCTGCATCCTTTCTCCGAAGGATCGTCTCCGCGAGCGAATGGTCGAGACCCGTGTCCGCTTCAAACGCCTCGCGAACCGCGAGATCGAGGGGTACCTCTCCTCCGGCGAGTGGCGAGGCAAGGCCGGAGGCTATGCGATCCAGGGCTTGGCCGCCGCCTTCGCGGTGAAGCTGGTCGGCTCCCACAGCGCCGTGGTCGGCCTGCCGCTCTACGAGACGATGAGCCTTCTGGAGGGCGAAGGATTTCCCGTCCGACATGCCTGGGGAGCGGCCTCTTGAGTTCCGCTACGCCGACGCGGCCACTGCCGCCCTGCCCCATCTGCGGCAAGCCGGCGATGCCCGAGACGAAGCCGTTCTGCTCGGCGCGCTGTGCGGATATCGACCTCGGGCGCTGGCTCGGCGAGCGGTATGTGATCCCAGGGCCGGAGGAGGAGGACCGTCCATTCCCGCCCAGCCGGGCTGATGGGGAGAGGTCCGACTGAGGCGAAACCGGTGCCCGGCAAAAAAAGCTTCGCCTCTCCCTTGGAGAGGCTGGACAGGCTCCGAACGCTTCACTATACCCCCGCCTGCCGCTGCCGCACAGCGAAGCGGCCGATGCCCAGGTAGCTCAGTTGGTAGAGCATGCGACTGAAAATCGCAGTGTCGGCGGTTCGACTCCGTCCCTGGGCACCATCTGATTTCTAAGCCGCACCAACGGCTTGCTTCTCAACATCAGATTTTTCGATCGCCACGCACCTTCAGCGTCGAGCATAAACGGCACAACCGCCGTGGGCATCTCAGCGATTTCGGAGCGACGCTTTTTCCGCAGATCCGAGACGAGGCATCAGCTTCACGCAGCCTTCTGCGCGGACCAGGGCTTCACCACTCGAAGAATGAATCGAGGCGCGGCATCAGGCAGATCAACGTGCCCGCCGCGCCGACCACACCCGCCATCATCACAAGCGCCGCCACGGAACACACCCTCAGAGTCATCCTCGCGCAGCCATAACGCCAAAGCGATGCGCGAAGTTGCACACGGCCCGCGACATCGAGCGATTAGGGCAGTGGCCGGGCCGATCACCACTTCAGGAACCGATCCGCACTCGGGCGCGCGGCGATGGTGAGGGCGATCGCGCCGATGGCTCCGGCAATCATGACGACGGCAGCGAGGATCACGGCTTAGGCCTCCACGGTGCGGGTCCAGGGATGTCCTGAACACCAACGAGCCGAGGCCGTGGCCCGTGCCGTGCGGCAGATTGGCTAACCCGACCGTGGGATGCGGATCCCTTCAGCCGAAACGCGCGTCAGCCGTTGCGGCCGATGCCCAAGCCTCTCAGGAGATCGCCGATCGGATCGATCCGAGCATCCTTCTGCTGCGGCACGGCCGGAATCTCCTGAACAGGCGCCGAAGGTGTCGCGGCAGGCGCCTCGGCCGGGTTGGGCGTGCGGCTGCGGCTCGCGACCTTCGCGGCCCGGTGACGCCGGACGGCCTGAAGCCTCTGATGAGCATCGCCTTTCTGGACCACGTCGCTCGCAGCGAACAACGCGATGGTCTCGGGCGGCAGGAGGGTGAAAGAGGCCGGCTTCGGCGCCCCTTCAGACGGCCTGTTGTGATCGGCCTCACCCGCCGCGCCGGCGCCCTAGGAGGAAGCGGCGCGCACCTTATCCTTCGGCGGATCCGACCAAGTATCCGCTTCGGCACCGGTCGTGGCGAGAGTCGCCTGCGGTCGCAAAGGCGGCACATCCTGCGCTCTCAAGAGAGGCGAGGCCGCGAGCAAGCCGACAACCATGAGGGCGGTGGTCGCGAAGACCGATCTGTAGTGTTCCATACTCGCAGAACGTACCGCCAAGGTTCCGGTTCCGCTTCTCCGGCACTCTGAATACATGACTGTTCGGATCTGTGCAGGCAGTTTCGCAGGCTTCGCTCGTGGAGCCGGGTTGGCGCAGAACGGGCCTGCCCCCCCTCGGTCGATTGAAGGCTCCTTCCCTCGCGGCCGCGCCTGCGCTTGACGGCCCCTCAGGCCATCATGCTAGAGACCCCGACCGGAGCTGGACCGAGCGGTCCAAAGATCTCTTCATCCTCAGGGCTTAAGTCCCGGCGCCGCTCGCCCCGGACCGAAGCCGCCCTCCCCTTCCACTTGTTTCGCCCCGGTGACCGTTTGAGGACGCTCCTCGATCTCCTGCGGGTGATGCGGCCGCGCGACCGGCACCGGCTGGTGCTGCTCGGGCTCGGGCTCGGGTTCGCGGCCCTGCTTGAGGTGGTCGGCGTCGCCTCGGTCCTGCCCTTCCTGACCCTGGTCGGCGATCCGGGAGCGGCGGCACGGATCCCCGCCCTGGCGGGTTTGCGCGAGGCCCTCGGCCTCCACGACGACCGCGCCTTCCTCCTGGCCACCGGATTGGCCGCCCTGGTCGCGATCCTGCTGACGAGCGCGGTGAATGCCGGCTTCGCCTTCGCCCAGCTTCTGTTCTCGCATCTCGTCGGATACGGCTTCGCCCGGCGCCTGCTCGCCCGCTATGTCGATCGCGAGCGGCTGTTCTTCGCCCGCGCCAACAGCGCGGAGTTGGCCAAGAATGTCCTGAGTGAGACCGACCGGCTGGTCGTCGGCGTGCTGACGCCGGCCATGGTCATCGCCTCACGCGGGGCTTCGGCTCTGGCGGTGGTGATCTTCCTGATCGCCTACCAGCCACGGCTCGCGCTGATCCTCGGCGGCGGCTTCGGCGGGCTCTACGTCGCCATCTACCTGGTGATGCGCGCCCGGCTCGCCCGGCTCGGCACCCGAGCGGTCGCGGGCAACGAGGGGCGCTACCGGGTGGTGCAGGAAACCTTCGGGGCCCTGACCGAACTGAAGCTCTACGGCCGGGCAGCGACCTTCACCGCCGGCTTCGACGCCCCGGCCCGCTCCTACGCCCATGCCCTGGCGGCGAGTCTGCTGACAGGGCAATTGCCGCGCTTCGTCATCGAATCGCTTGCCTTCGGCGGCGTCATCGCCGTCGTCCTGTACGCGCTGACGCAGGGCCTCGACACCGCCGGCATGCTGCCGCTGCTCGGCCTGTTCGCCTTCGCCGGCTACCGCATGCTGCCGGCCTTCCAGAACATCTTCACCTCGGTGTCGCAGCTGCGCTTCCACTTGCCGGGCGTGCGCCTGATCGTGGACGCCCTGGCCGGCGAACGGGAGCAGCCGGTCCGCACCGCCGAGCGCCTGCCGTTCGCGCAGGCGATCCGTCTCGAAGCCGTCGCCTTCGACTACGAGCCCGGCCGTCCGACCCTGCACGGCATCGACCTGACGATCCCCGCCCACAATACGGTCGGCCTGATCGGCCGCACGGGCTCCGGCAAATCGACCCTCGTCGGGCTGATTCTCGGTATCCTCTCGCCGACGCGGGGGCGGATCCTGATCGACGGGGCGGTGCTCGATGCGGACACCCTCCCGGCCTGGCAGAACCGGATCGGCTACGTGCCGCAGGACGTGTTCCTGATCGACGGGACGGTGGCCGAGAACATCGCCCTCGGCATCGCGCCCGACGCCCTCGACCGCGCCGCTTTGGAGCGGGCGGCTCGGCTGGCCGGCGCGCACGATTTCGTCGCGGCCCTCCCCGAAGGCTACGACACCGGTGTCGGCGAACGGGGCGCGCGGCTCAGCGGTGGCCAGCGGCAGCGCATCGGCATCGCCCGCGCCCTCTACCACGACCCCGACGTGATCGTGTTCGACGAGGCGACCAGCGCACTCGACGGCGAAACCGAGGCGGCGGTGATGGACGCCCTCGGCGCCCTTGGGGGCACCCGCACGATCATCATGATCGCCCACCGCCTCACCTCCCTGCGCCGGGCCGATACGGTGCATGTGCTGGAGAGCGGCCGCATCGTCGCCTCGGGACCGCCCGCCCAGGTCATCCCCGCCATCGACCGCCACGCCGCCGACGGAACCGTCGAGGTGCCGGCACCGTAGCGGTGAGGTCCCGTCCCGGCTATCCCTTCCAAGCGGAGCAATAGCGCGGAACAGGGCGGCGATGGGCGAGACGATCGAGATCCGGGCCGAGGACGGCAGCACCGCGCGGATCGCGCGGCACGGCGCCGAGCCGGTCTCCTGGCAGGTGGAGGGTCGCGACTATCTCTGGAGTGGGGATCCCGAGCATTGGAACCGGCACGCGCCCTGGCTCTTCCCGGTGGTGGGCGCCTCCTCGGGCGGGAGCGTGCAGGTGGAGGGCCGGCGCTACCCCATGGCCCAGCACGGCTTCGCCCGCGATCTGCCCTTCACGGTGTTGAGCCGGACAGAGGATACGGTCAGCTTGAGCCTCAGCGACAGCGAGGCGACGCGGGCGCACTATCCCTTCTCGTTCGGCCTCAGAATCGAAGCCCGCATCTCCCCTCGAAAACTCGCCTTCACGATCCGGGTCGACAATCCCGGTGAGGCGCCGCTGCCCTATGCCCTGGGCTTCCATCCCGCCTTTCCCTGGCCCTTCGCCGATGGCGAGCGGCGCGCCGGCGGCGGCTACGCGGTTCTGTTCGAGGAGGCCGAGCGTCCCTTCGTTCCGGAGGTCGGGGCGGGCGGTCTGCTGGTGCGCAGCGAGCGGGCGCTGCCCCTGGACGGCCGGCGCCTGGCTCTCGACCCGGAGCTGTTCACCGAAGCCCTGGTCTTCCTGAATGCGAAGAGCCGGGCCATGCGGTTCACCGCCCCGAACGGCCGCGCCATCGCCCTGCGGATGGAGGACTTTCCCCATCTCGCGGTCTGGACCAAACCGACCGCACCGTTCCTGTCGCTCGAAGCCTGGACCGGCCATGCCGACTGGGCCGGCTTCACGGGCGAACTGGCGGAACGGGACTCGCAGCGGCTGCTGGCGCCGGGCGACACCGCCCAGCACCGGATTCGGTTGGCGATCGAGGACTGAAAAGTCTTCTCGCGCGGGCGATCAGTCGACGGCGACGATGACGTCGGAGCTCTTCACGACGGCATAGGCCTCGCCGCCGACCTTGAGGCCGAGCGCGTCGACCGACTCGTTGGTGATGGCCGAGGTGATCGTCTGTCCGCTGGCGATCTCGATCTTCACATGGGCGGTGGTCGCGCCCTTCTCGACCGACACGACCTTGCCCTTGAGGATGTTGCGCGCGCTGAGCTTCATGGGAGGCGATCTCCGACGTTGGAACGGGGGCTCTCCCTGCCCCAACGGCGGGGTGGCAGCAAGGGCCGGCGGACCTCCCCCTCAGACTTCGGGCGGATCGTCCGGGATATCCTCTTGGGCCTCTTCGGAGACGCGCCGGCGGCAGCCCCACTCGGCCAGCACAGCATTCATGTCGTCGAGCACGAAGTGCCGGGCGCTGTCGCGGTCGTAGCCGTCATCGAGCAGGTCGTCGTACTCGGTGAAGGTGTGGCGGGCGAAGGCCGTCAGCGCGAGCCAAGCCGCGGTCTCGGGAACCGCGCCGCGCAATCCGGGGCTGCGCATCGCCCGGTCCAGCACCGCCTCCGCCTCGAAATCCGGCAGGCGCGGCGCGAGCCGGGTCAGAGCCTCGGCCACGACGGAACGGCGATCCAGCGGCGGCGCGGCCTCGGCCGGACGGTCCGGGCTCCCTCCCCTCTTCATGCCTTGCCCTTTTGTCGGCCCCTACAACGACGAAGGGCGGAGCCTCGCGGCCCCGCCCTTCGTGCAGTCTCGCAGACGAAACGCCTTAGCGCTTCGAGAACTGGAAGCTGCGGCGAGCCTTCTTGCGGCCGTACTTCTTCCGCTCGACCACGCGCGGATCGCGGGTCAGGAAGCCCTCGCGCTTGAGCGGCGAGCGCAGCTCCGGCTCGTAATAGGTCAGGGCCTTGGAGAGGCCGTGGCGCACGGCGCCGGCCTGACCGGAGAGACCGCCACCCTTCACGGTGACCATGATGTCGTACTGATCGACGCGGCCGACGATCTCCAGCGGCTGACGCAGGATCATGCGCAGCACCGGACGGGCGAAGTAGGTCTCGACCGGACGGCCGTTGACCACGACCTCGCCCTTGCCGGGCTTGATCCAGACGCGGGCGACCGCGTCCTTGCGCTTGCCGGTGGCGTAGGCGCGGCCCTGGGCGTCCAGCTTCTGGACGTGGACGGGCGCCTCGTTCTCGGGGTTGCTCGTCTGGGTGTTCGCCCGATTGAGATCGGCGAGGGACTGAAGGGTCGCCATGATCAAGCGCTCACGTTCTTACGGTTGAGGGAGCCGACGTCGAGCGCCTGCGGCTGCTGGGCCTCGTGGGGGTGAGCGGCGCCCTTGTAGACGCGCAGGTTCCCCAGGATCTGACGGAAGAGCGGGCCGCGAGGGAGCATGCGCTCCACGGCCTTCTCGACCACGCGCTCGGGGAACCGGCCCTCGAGGATGAACTTCGCCGAGCGCTCCTTGATGCCGCCCGGGTAGCCGGTGTGGTGGTAGTAGACCTTCTGGTCGTACTTGCGGCCGGTGAACTTCACCTTGTCCGCATTGATGACGATGACGTTGTCGCCGCAATCGACATGGGGGGTATAGGCGGCCTTGTGCTTACCACGCAGGCGCATCGCCACGATCGAAGCGAGACGGCCTACCACGAGACCCTCGGCGTCGATCACGACCCACTTCTTGTCGACGTCGGCGGGCTTCAGCGAAGTGGTCTTCATGGCCGATTCCCGTGCCGGTGACGTTTGAAACAAGGCGCCGCCGCGTCGGTGAGGACGCAGCGGCGTGCGACGGGGTCACTACGGGGGATTCGTGTTGGCGTCAAGGCACGTCAAACAGGTTCTGGCGAAAAAAGCGCAATGAAACGAATACCTTTGGTCTTGCGGTATCAGGATACCGCGCAAACCCGCGCGGACCATGAGCCGGATAAGTGCCCGGCAGGGCGGGCGGCAAGAAAAAACCCGCCTCGGTGCGAGCCGGGCGGGCGGAGTTTGGAGATTCGTCCAGTCTCAACCGGAACACCTGAATCAACGGGCCGTATTTCGTTTTAATCCGCCCTTCTGGCAAAAAAATTCATCCCGCGTGGCACAAACGCGGCGGACCGCTCCGCCAAGCCGTCAGGCCTCCTGCGCTCCACGCGGCAAGACTCCACGCGGCAAGAGAAGCACGGTGAGGGAGCGCACGCCTTGCGCGCCGTGGATCAGCACGCCCTCGATATCGGCGGTGGCGGACGGGCCGGTATGGAGCACGGCATAGGCCGCCTGCCCGAACTCCGGCCGGCGGTAGGCCGCCTGGATGTTCACGACGAGATCGGCGGGATCAAGCAGCACGATCAGGTGCTGGGCGAGATAGGCGACGGAGTTCACGATCAGGTCGCCTTCCGTGAACAGCACCGAGCCGGTCTCGGCCACGCCGAAGCGCGCCCGCACCACCGCGACATCGACATCCGCGAGATCGCCGGGCTTTCGCACCGTGGCGAGATCGCGGTTGCCGGACAATTCCGGCACGGCGGAGGCGATCACTGCGGCACCGTTCAAGCGATGCCGCACCGGCGCGAAGGGATCGGCCGGGCCGCCCGCCGCCTCGACCCGCCCGCCCATCTTGGCCAGACGTTCGGTGAATTCGGCAACGAGGTCGTCGCCGACCAGGGGCGCGAAGGCCGGCACCTCGGGCAGCGGGAAATCGCCGGCCGGACGATTCGCCCGCAACCGGGACAGGATGGCGTCGCGGGCGCTCACGCGTCCGTCTCCTTCTTCATGCGATTCTGCCGGTACCAGGCGTGGAAGCTCTGGCGCGGGGCGTGGGGCATCTCGCGCTTCTTCCCCCAGGTATTGGCCGGGTTGTAGACGGCGAAGCGCGGCAGCACGCGCAGGGCCGAATCGGCGGTCTGGATCGCCGCGCGATAGGCCGCCGGCCGGCTCAGCACCGCGCCGGCCGCCTTCATCATGCCCTGCTTGAGCAAGGGGATCCGGTGCTCCTCCGCCAGCACCTTGCGCCACGCGAAGATCTGCTCGTGGATGTTGATCTTGACCGGGCAGACATTGGTGCAGGAGCCGTTCATGGTCGAGGAGAACGGCAGGGTCGAGTATTTCCGCTTGTTGAAGGTCGGATCGATGATGAGCCCGATCGGGCCGGAATAGGTCGCGCCGTAGGAGAGGCCGCCGGAGCGCCGGTAGACCGGGCAGGTGTTCATGCAGGCGCCGCAGCGGATGCATTTGAGCGAGGTCCAGAACTCCTCCATCGCCAGCCGCTCCGAGCGGCCGTTATCGACCAGCACCATGTGCATCTCGGTGCCCGCGCGGGGGCCCCGGAAATGCGAGGTGTACTGGGTGATCGGCGAGCCCAGCGCCGAGCGCGACAGCAGGCGGATGAACACGCCGAGATGCTCGACCTTCGGGATCAGCTTCTCGATGCCGATGGAATGGATCTGCAGCGGCGGCACGTTGCCGGAGAGGTCGGCATTGCCCTCGTTGGTGCAGGTCACCACCGTGCCGGTCTCGGCGATGGCGAAGTTGCAGCCGGTGAGCCCGGCATCGGCCTGAAGGATCAGCGGCCGGGTGGTCTCGCGCTGGCTCTCGGCGAGGTAATGCGCGTCGTCGTTGTCCGGGTCGGTGCCGAGGGTCCGGGCGAACACCTCGGCGACGTCGAGGCGGGTCTTGTGGACCGCCGGCATCACCACGTGGCTCGGCTCTTCCTCGTCGAGCTGCTGGATGCGCTCGCCGAGATCGGTCTCGATCACCGCGATGTCGTTGGCCGCCATGAAGTGGCGGAAGCCGCATTCTTCGGTGAGCATCGACTTCGACTTCACCAACGACTTGGCGCCGTGCTTCTTCAGGATGTCGAGGACGATCCGGTTATGCGCCGCCCCGTCTTCCGCCCAATGGACATGGACGCCGTTGGCCTTGGCCGCCGCCTCGAACTGTTCGAGGTAGTGGTCGAGATGGGTCAGGGTGTGGGTCTTGATCTGCGAGGCAAGCTCCCGCAGCTCCTCCCATTCGGGGATGCCGTGGGCGGCGACGTCGCGCTTGCGGCGCACGTCCCACAGGCGCTCGTCATGGGCCTTCTGGTGCAGCGGCGCGGCGAGGAAGCGCTCGGCGGCCTCCGCCTGATCGATCGGCCTGTTGCCGCGCACCTTGGCGCCGCGGGGCTGCGGCTCGCGCGGGGCATCGGCCCGGATCGGCTTCGAGGCGGCTTCCGCGTGCTGGAGCCGCTCGCCGCCGGGGCCGCGCTCGCTCTCGTCGGAGGGGGCGCGCACCTCGCGGTGGAGAACGTCCTCGGTCTGGCGCGGGGTCAGATCGTCGGCGCTCATGCGGCGGCTCCGTTCAGCACCTGGGCGATGTGGATGTATTTCTGCGGCAGGCCGAGACGTTCCGCGCAGCCCTTCTGATGCATCAGGCAGGAGGAATCGGCCGAGACCACGTAGGCGGCGCCGGCGCGGGCCTGATCGGTCACCTTGTCGTAGCCCATCTTGGCCGACACCCCCGGCTCGAACACCGAGAAGGTGCCGCCGAAGCCGCAGCACTCGTCGGGCCGGGTCAGATCGACGATCTCGAGTCCCTTCACCTTCTTCAGCAGGTTGAGGGGCTTGGAGAAGAACGGCCGGTTCAGCTCCGTCGGCCGGGCATGGCCGATGCCGCGCAAGGCGTTGCAGTTCGAGTGATAGGCGACCTTGTGCGGGAACTCGGCCCAGGGCAGCGCCTCGATCTTGAGAACATCGTGCAGGAACTCGACCAGTTCGAAGGTCTTGGCCCGCACCGCCTTCACTTCGTCCGTCTGCGGAATCGCGGTGAGATGCTCACGGACCTGATGCACGCAGGAGCCGGACGGGGCGACGATGTAGTCGAAGCCGGAAAAATTCTCGACGAACAGGGCCTCGGTGGCGGCCGCCTCCTGATGGCAGCCGGTATTGGTCATCGGCTGGCCACAGCAGGTCTGGTCGTAGGGGTATTCGACGGTGAGGCCGAAACGTTCCAGCAGTTCCAGCGTGGCGATGCCGACCTCCGGCTCGAAGGCATCGACGTAGCAGGGGACGAACAGCCCGATCCGCATGGCGCTCTTTGATCGTGGTTTCAGCCGAAAGCGGCGGCTTGCTTACCTTGGAACGGTTTCAAGCCAGCCCAGGCTGCAATACGCCTCCGATCTCAGGTTTCCAAGCGCGGGCTGACGTTCCGGTCAGTTCGTCACGGGAGCGGGCCGGCCGGCGGCACGAATACGCTCCAGAACGCTGGCATAGTTCTCCGGCGTCAGGATGCCGACCAGCTTGTCGCGGATGATGCCATCGGGTCCGACGATGAAGGTCTCCGGCACGCCGTAGACGCCGAGATCGATCCCGGCGCGGCCGGTCGCGTCGGCACCGACCGCCGAGAACGGCAGGCCGTGACGGTCCAGCCAGCGCCGCCCGGCCTCACCCGGATCCTTGTAGTCGATGCCGACCAGACGGATGCCGGGCTCCTGCCCGAGGCGCATCAGCATCGGATGCTCGACCTGGCAGGGCGCGCACCACGAGGCGAAGACGTTGAGGACCGTCACTTGGCCCTTCAGATCGGCGCTCGACAGGCCGGGCACCGGCTTGCCGCCGGCCTCGAGCCCCGGAACCGGGCCGAGGGCGAAGGCCGGCACCGGCTTGCCGATCAGCGCCGAGGGCAGAGCCTGCGGGTCGGCACCGGAGCGCAGGCGCACGAAGAAGGCCACCGCCAGCACCGCGAAGACGAGGACCGGCAGGAGCATCAGGAGCGAGCGGCGGGGCCGCTCCCGATCCTCGGTGGGAGAGGTGTCGCGGCCATCCGTGCTCACGCCTGCTCTCCCCGCTCGTCCTGCAATGCGGCGAGCGCCCGCCGCTGGGCCCGGCCGTCGCGCCAGCCGTTGACGATCAAGGCGCCGAGCACCAGGGCCGCGAAGCCGTAGGCCCCGCCGATGAAGGAAGCGTAGGGTCCGAAATCCATCGCGCGTCTCAGATCGCCTGACCCATGGGGAGGGGTGCGGCCGCCCGGGTGACCGGGGCCAGCCCCTGGGCGCCGGCATCGAGCCGCTCGGCCTGCCGGATCAGCAGCGTGCGCACGCGGCGGCGATAGATCTCGGTGCGCATCGCCTGGAGGTGCAGCGTCACGCCGAGCAGCGTCAGGGCCAGCACCATCTCCAGAAGCGGATAGAGCATCGAGGCATCGATCGACGAGCCGCCCATGCGCAGGATCGAGGCCGGCTGATGCAGCGTCGACCACCAGTTCACCGAGAATTTGATGATCGGCAGATTGACCGCGCCGACCAGGGTCAGGATCGACACCGCCCGCGCCGCCCGGCTCGGATCCTCAATGGTCCGCCACAGGGCGATGATGCCGCAATAGATCAGGAACAGCACCAGCATCGAGGTCAGACGCGCATCCCAAACCCAGTAGGTGCCCCACATCGGCTTGCCCCAGAGCGAGCCGGTAACGAGGCAGATCAGGGTGAAGGCGGCGCCGATCGGCGCGGCGGCCCGCTGCGACACGTCGGCCAGCGGGTGACGCCAGACCAGGGTGCCGATCGCGGAGAGCGTCATCGCGCCGTAGAAGCCCATGCCGAGGATCGCGGCCGGGACATGCACGTACATGATCCGCACGGTGTCGCCCTGCTGGTAGTCCGGGGGCACGACGAAGAAGGTGAGGTAGAGCCCGGCCGCGACGAGCAGGGCCGAGGCCGCCGCGAGCCAGGGCAAAGCGGTGCCCGACCAGCGCAGGAAATGGCCCGGATGGGCGAGGCGGTTCCAGAGGGCGGTCCACATGGGATGCCTCCATACCGCTGAGTGCGCTGCAGCGGCAATGCGTGCCATGGTCCCGGTCGCGCTTCCCCGCATCTCCGGTCGATGCCGAACATTTGTGCATCGCAGCGCCGGAACGTTCCGGATCTCAGGCGCTTGATGCCTCATCCCGGGTGCGACTGTACTTGCCGGGACTGAAAAGCGCAGTCACGGGCCGCCTCATGCTCATTCAGACCGGTTACGACATCACGTTCGAGATGGATGCTCCGACGCCGATGTCGCTCCTTCTCAGCGTTCACCCATCCCGCCAGAACGATCTGCGCAGTCCCGAGACAATCCGCTTCGATCCCCCGATCCCGCAGCGGCGGACGCTCGACGCGTTCGGCAATGTCTGCACCCGCATTCTGGCGCCGGCCGGCCGCCTCACCCTCTCGGCGGATGTTCTGGTCGCGGATTCAGGGCTGCCCGACGTGGTCGCGCCGGAAGCCGCGCAGGTTCCGGTCGAGGCTCTGCCCGACGATGTCATGCTCTACCTGATGGCGAGCCGCTACTGCGACACCGACAGGCTCTGCGCCATCGCGTGGCAGCTCTTCGGCCAGACGCCGGAGGGCTGGGCGCGGGTCCAGGCCATCGTCGATTACGTGCACACGCGCATCCGCTTCGACTATCAGCGGGCGGACGCGACCCGCACGGCCTTCGACGGCTACCACCAGCAGGTCGGCGTGTGCCGCGACTACGCGCATCTCGCCATCGCCTTCTGCCGCTGCATGAACATCCCGGCCCGCTATTGCACCGGCTATCTCGGCGATATCGGCGTGCCGCCGGTGCCGGATCCGATGGATTTCTCGGCTTGGTTCGAGGTCTATCTCGGCGGGCGCTGGTACACATTCGATGCCCGCCACAACACGCCCCGGATCGGCCGCATCGTCATGGCCCGCGGCCGCGACGCCACGGATTGCGCGATCTCCACCAGCTTCGGAACGGCCCGGCTCGTCCACTTCGCGGTCCATACCGACGAGGTGGCCGACGGCACCCCCATCAGCCATGTGAGACACGCCGCCTGACGCCCTATCCCCCCAGCCGGCCGGCGACCTCTTCGGCCAGCGACAGGGACGAGGTCAGGCCAGGGCTCTCGATGCCGTAGAGCTGGACCAACCCCGGCAGGCCGTGGGTCTCCGGACCGTCGATCCGGAAATCCGCCGCCGGCTCGCCGGGTCCGGTCAGCTTCGGGCGCAGGCCGGCATAATCCGGCGTCAGGCGCCCCTCCGGCAGGCCCGGCCAGTAGCGCCGGATCGCCGCCGCGAAGGCCGCAGCCCGCGTCGGATCGACCGTGTAATCGGGGGCATCGACCCATTCGACATCGGGACCGAATCGCATCCGCCCGGCGAGATCCAGGGTGAGATGGATGCCCAAGCCCCCCTCGACCGGGGCCGGGTAGATCAGCCGCGAGAAGGCCGGCTTGCCGGTGCAACCGAAATAGCTGCCCTTGGCGAGCACTTGGCGCGGCACAGTCTCGGCCGCGACGCCGTCGATCCGGCGGGCCAGGGCCTGCGCGCCCAGGCCGGCGGCGTTGACGACGGCATCGACGGTGAGGACATCCGGCGTCTCGCCGCCGAAGCGCACCTGCCACCGCCCGTCGCGGCGCTCGGCCACTTGGATCGGCGTGCGCAGCGCCAGCACGCCCCCCGCATCCTCGATATCGCCGAGCAGAGCCAGCATCAGGGCGTGGCTATCGACGATGCCGGTGGCGGGCGAGTGCAGGGCGGCGACGCAGGCAAGCGCCGGCTCGAGGGCGACCGCCTCCTCGCGCTCCATCCAGGCGAGGTCTTCGACGCCGTTCGCAGCCCCGCGGGCGAAAATCGTTTCGAGGGCGGCGCGCTCCTCGGGCCGGGTGGCGACGATCAGCTTGCCGCAAAGGCGGTAGGGAACGCCGTGGCTTTCGCAGAAGGCGACCAACCGGCGGCGGCCCTCGACGCAGTGGCGGGCGCGGACCGAGCCCGGCGGATAATACATCCCGCCATGGATCACCTCGGAGCTGCGGGCCGAGACGCCGGTGCCGATCGCCTCCGCCGCTTCGGCCACGATCACCGCGTGCCCACGCTGAGCCAGGGCCCGCGCCACCGCGAGCCCGACCACCCCCGCTCCGACGACGAGCGCGTCCATGTCTCTCCCGTTCGGCGAATGCTCGAAGCGCGCGTGCGAGCCTCAGCCCTTGTTGTCGAGCGGACGGCCGAGCAGGCGCGCGAACTCGGCCTCGATCTCTTCCACCGAGAACGGATTCTGCCCCTGGGGAGCCGGCTCGGCCGTCCGCTCGACA
>NZ_NKUI01000076.1 GCF_014845115.1 Methylorubrum zatmanii
AACCGGGCGGGCAGGCGGGCGGCGAGGCCGTCGCGTTCGAGGGCGAGCAGGCCGGTATCGAGGGCGGCGGCGAGCCGGGCGACGTGGCCGCGCTCGAGCCGTTCGGCCATCGGCACGACGACGACACCGCCATCGGCCTCCGCCAGAAGGCCGCGCTGAACCACAGGCTGGCCAGCCTGCAAGGTCGCCGGCAGGTCGAGGCCGCCGATCAGCCGGTCGTCGGCAATGCCCGGCGGCATCCGCCGGATCGGCCCGGTGAAGTGTTGTCGAAGGGCATCGAGCCAGAGATCGCGTACCGGGCCGGCCCCGGCCCGCAGGACGATGCCGCCGAGGCCGTGCGGGTCGGCGGCGAACAGCGCGGCCGCGCGCAGGGCGTCGTCCCACGCCCTGGCCGGATCGTCCTGCATCGGGTCGCCCGGCAACCGAACCTCCCCGCTGGTGGCGCGCTCCCGGCCGGATGGACGATCAGCGCTTGAACATCGCGTGCTCGACCCGGTCCCCCGCCCGGATGCCGAGCTTGGCGGCGGTGCCGGCATTGAGTTCGAGCACGGCGAGCACCGGCTCGCCCGAGGGGATCACCTTGGTCGAGAGCGGCTCGGTGTCCGGGGCGATCCGGGCAATCGTACCGTCGGAGCGGATGAACACCATGTCGAGGGAGAGGTAGGTGTTCTTCATCCACATGGTGACCGGCATCGGCCGCTCGAAATCGAACAGCATGCCGTGGTCGGGCGCCATGGTGCGGCGATACATCAGCCCCTTGGCCCGTTGGGCATCGTTGCGCATCACCTCGACCTGGAAGGCGTGGCGGCCGCCCTTGGAGACGATGCCCAGGGGCTCGGTCGCGGCCTGCGCGGCGGGTGCGGCATCCTGGGCGCGGAGGGGAGAGACGGGGGGCACCGCCAGCACGGCGAGGCAGGCGGCCAGACGGAAAGCCTTGGACACGGTCGAGAAAACGGGCACGCGGATCACCGTCAATGGGAGGCCGGGAGCGCCCCGTCGACGAGGCGGACTTCCGCCGCCATAGCACCCTTCGAGCCGTCGCCGTAGCGCACCAGCACCTGCTCGCCCGGCTTCAATTCGGCGATGCCGTAGCGGCGCAGCGTCTCCATATGCACGAAGATGTCCGGCGTGCCGTCGCCACGGCTGAGGAAGCCGAAGCCGCGCAGGCGGTTGAACCATTTCACCACCGCGACTTCGAGGCCGCTCGTCGGCGTCACGCTCACATGGGTGCGCGCCATCGGCAGTTCGGAGGGGTGGAGCGCGGTCGATTGATCGAGGGAGATCACCCGGTGTGCCTGCCAGCCGCGGGCACGCTGCACCGCCTCGACCACGATCCGCGCGCCCTCGCTCGCCGCCTGATGCCCGTCGCGCCGCAGGCAGGTGATGTGCAGGAGAACGTCCGCCGAGCCGTCGTCGGGCAGGATGAAGCCGAATCCCTTCGAGACGTCGAACCACTTGATGCGGCCGGCGATCTCCACGAGTTCGGCGGGCTGCTCCACCTCGCTCTCCCGGTAGGCCGTGCGCTCCCGCGGTTCCGCGGTTTGAACCCCGAGCGGACTGAGTTCGTGTTCGTTCGACATGTAAGCAACCCGTGCCGAATCGCGCCGCGCAATTCCGGCTCTACGTTAACAAAGTCACGAATCGCGGGAAGCCCGTTTGACCGGCAATGGGACACGGCAGAGGCGCATTTTCCGGCGGCCATGGCAGTCTTGCCTCATGCGTCGGTGAGACGTCGACCTGAGCCGTTTCGATCTGCCGCAGGAGCGCCGGGCGCGGGCCGCGCACGCGCCCTCCCCTCGTCGCCCTCGCTCGGGAACGGTGATAGGGCGGCCGGGATGACCACGCTCACTTCCTCGCCGCCCAGGTCGGGCCGGCGCATCGACGCCCTCGATCTCGCAAGGGGGACGGCGCTCGCGGCGATGGCCGCCTATCATGCGCTGTGGGATCTCGGCTTCCTGCAGCTCACGCCGCAGAATCTCGCGCTGACGCCCCCGGGGCGCCTCGCGGCCCACGGCATCGCCGGCTCGTTCCTGCTGCTGGTCGGAGTCGGCCTCGTGCTGGCGAATGGCGACGGCATGCGCGGGCGGCCCTTCGCGCTGAGGATCGCGCGCATCGGTGGCGCGGCCCTGCTCATCACCGTGGCGACGTGGTTCGCTTTCCCGCAGAGCTACATCTTCTTCGGCATCCTGCACTGCATCGCCGTCTCGAGCGTGCTGGGGCTGCCCTTCGTGTTCCTGCCGGCCTGGGTGACGGCACTCGCCGCCGGCGCCGTGCTGCTGGCGCCCCACGTCATCGCCCATCCGCTGCTCGACGCGCCGGAACTCTTCTTCCTCGGCCTCGGGCGCACCCTGCCGGACACCAACGATTGGGTGCCGCTGTTTCCCTGGTTCGGTCTGGTGCTGGCAGGGATCGCGCTCGCTCGCCTCGGCCGGCCGCTCCTGGCCGGCTCACGGCTCGCCCGCTGGCGGGCCCGGAACAGGATTGCGCGCGGGGCGGCCTTCGCCGGGCGGCACAGCCTCGCCGTCTACCTCGTCCACCAGCCGGTTCTGCTCGCCCTGTTCACCGGGCTCGTGACCCTGACCGGGCCGCATCCGAAGGCGGGGGAAGCGAGCTTCCGCAAGGATTATGCGGGGCATTGCACCCGCACCGGAGGAGAGATCCGGGCCTGCCGGATCGCCGCCCGCTGCACGGCCGACGCTCTCCGCCGCGAGGGGTTGTGGGGCCTTGGCCAGCCCTACACGGCGGAGGAGCGGGCCAGGGCGCAGAACCTGTCGCAACATTGCTACGAGGCCGCGGAAGGAACCGCGGCCCCGCCATGACGGGACTCATACCAAATCCGGCCGATCCCTTCGGGATGGCGGATCTGGGCTTCGCTCAGGCGCCGCGCGGGCTTCCTGATCCTGCCTCCGGTCTGATCGGCCGGAGTCAGGATCAGTCCTTGGCGCGTTCCACGTAGGAGCCGTCCGCCGTCATGATGACGACGCGGGTGCCGGTGGAGACGTGCGGCGGCACCGAGGTCTTGACGCCGTTCGAGAGGATCGCCGGCTTGTAGGACGAGGAGGCGGTCTGGCCCTTGGTGACCGGCTCGGTCTCGACGATCTCCAAGGTCACGCGCTGCGGCAGCTCGATGGCGAGCGGTACGCCGTTATGGGTCGAGAGGGTCACCGCCATGCCCTCCTGCAGGTAGGGGGCGGCATCGCCGATCACGTCCTCGGGGACCGCGATCTGCTCGTAGTTCTCGGGGTTCATGAAGTGATACCCCTCACCGTCCTGGTACAGGAAGGTGTGCTCCCGGTCCTCGACGAAGGCGCGCTCGACCTGCTCGGTGGTGCGGTAGCGCTCGGAGATCTTCACGCCGTCGGTGATGCGGCGCATGTCGAGCTGGGTGACCGGGGTGCCCTTGCCGGGGTGGATGTTCTCTGCCGTCAGGATGACGTAGAGCTTGCCGTCCTTATCGACGACGTTGCCCTTGCGAAGGGTACTGGCGATCACTTTCACGAGCGTGGACCTTGGCTTGACGAGAACGGCGGCTCTTCACCGGCATATCGGCCGGACGAGCGGAATCATCCGCGAGGCCCTACCCTATCCGCGGCTCGGTTGCCAGCCGGAGGCTGTTTTCGCGTGAGCAACGAGTCCTCGCCCTGGTGGCATCCCGGCATCCATGCGGATCGCCGGCCCCTGCTGCTGACCCGCAACCGCATCCTCGCCGGCCTGCGTAACTGGTTCGCCGCCGGCGATTTCGTCGAGGTCGAAGCCGCCGCGCTTCAGGTCTCGCCGGGCAACGAGGCGCATCTCTCGGCCTTCGCCACCGAGGCGATCCTGCCCGATGGCGGGCGGGACCCGCTCTACCTGCACACCTCGCCGGAATTCGCCTGCAAGAAGCTGCTGGCCGCCGGTGAGCCGCGCCTGTTCAGCCTCGCCCACGTCTTCCGCAACCGCGAGCGGGGGGCGCTGCACCATCCCGAATTCACGATGCTCGAATGGTACCGGGCGGGCGAATCCTACGAGGCGCTGATGGAGGATTGCGCCGCCCTGCTGGCCCTGTCCGCCGAGGCGGCGGGAACCCGGCGCCTGAGCTTCCGCGGGCGCGAGGCCGATCCCTTCGCGCCCTTCGAGCGGCTGACCCTGGCGGAGGCGTTCCACCGCTTCGCCGCCATCGACCTCCTGTCCACGATCTCGCCCGAGGGCGCGACCGACCGCGATGCCCTGGCCGATGCGGTGATGACGCGCGGCCTGCGGGTGGCGCGGGACGATACCTGGGCCGACCTGTTCAGCCGTGTTCTGGTCGGGTTGATCGAGCCGCATCTCGGCCAGGGCCGGCCGACCATCCTGTGCGAATATCCCGTCAGCGAGGCGGCTTTGGCCCGGCCGAGCCCGCGCGATCCGCGGGTGGCCGAGCGCTTCGAGCTCTATGCCTGCGGCGTGGAACTCGCCAACGCCTTCGGCGAGTTGACCGATCCGGCGGAGCAGCGCCGCCGCTTCGAGGCGGAGATGGCGGAGAAGGTCCGGGTCTATGGCGAGCGCTACCCGATCGACGAGGACTTCCTCGATGCCCTCGCCATCATGCCCGAGGCGAGCGGCATCGCCCTCGGCTTCGACCGGCTGGTGATGCTGGCCACCGGCGCCCCGCGCATCGACGACGTGATCTGGACCCCCGTGACCCGAGGCCGGGGACGGTGAGCGCCGCGCTGAAGAGCACGGCCGCGCTGGCCCGTGCCGGGCTGATCGACGCCGCCGTCTTGCCCGTGCTGGAGCGTGTCGCCGCCCGCTACGCCGTCTCGGTCACCGCCGACATGGCCGAGTTGATCGAGCCCGGCCGCCCGGACGACCCGATCGCCCGCCAGTTCGTGCCGCGCGCGGAAGAGCTCGAGACGAACCCACGGGAGCGCGCCGACCCCATCGGCGACGACGTGCATGAGCCGGTGCCCGGCATCGTCCACCGCTATCCCGACCGGGTGCTGCTGAAGCCGCTGCATGTCTGCCCGGTCTATTGCCGGTTCTGCTTCCGCCGCGAGCGGGTCGGCCCCGAGGGTCAGGGCTCGCTGAGCGAGGCGGAATTGGCCGTGGCCTATCGCTACATCGCCGATCACCCCGAGATCTGGGAGGTGGTGGTGACGGGGGGCGACCCCTTCGCCCTCTCGCCCCGCCGCCTCGCCGGAATCGCCGAGGCGCTGGCCGCCATCCCCCATGTGCGGGTGCTGCGCTTTCACACCCGCGTGCCCATGGTGGAGCCCGCCCGCATCGACGAGCGGCTGGTCGCGGCGCTGAAGCGGTTCTCCGGCGCGGTGTTCGTGGCGCTCCATGCCAACCATCCGCGCGAGTTCACGCCGGCCGCCCGCGCGGCCATCGCCCGGCTCGTCGATGCCGGCATCCCCATGGTCAGCCAGAGCGTGCTGCTGCGGGGCGTCAACGACGATGCGGACACCTTGGAAGCCCTGATGCGCGGCTTCGTCGAGAACCGCATCAAGCCCTATTACCTGCATCAGGGCGATCTCGCGCCGGGCACCGGCCACCTGCGCACCACCCTCCCCGAGGGGCAGGCGCTGATGCGGCGCCTGCGCGGCCGGCTATCCGGCCTTGCTCAGCCGCTTTACGTCCTCGACATTCCCGGCGGCTACGGGAAGGTGCCGGTGGGGCCGGGTTATCTCGACGGGGCGGATGGCGCGTGGCGCGTCACCGATCCGCAGGGCGTGGCCCATGCCTATCCTCCCGACCGGGACGAAGACGGGAAACACGACGGATGACGCGGAAGCTGTGGGGGCGGGCAAGCTCCGGGAACGTTCAGAAGGCGCTCTGGGCCCTCGATGAGCTAGGTCTGCCCTACGAGCATATCGAGGCGGGCGGCGCGTACGGCATCGTCGGTGACGCCGCCTATCGTGCGCTGAACCCCAATGGTCTGGTGCCGACCCTGGACGAGGACGGCTTCGTCCTCTGGGAATCGAACGCGATCCTGCGCTACCTCGCCCATGCCTATGGCGGGCCGCTGGCCCTGCCGGCCGAGCCCCGCGCCCGCGCCCTGGTCGATCAGTGGCTCGACTGGCAGGCCACCGCCTTCACCCCGGCGATGCGCGACGCCTTCCTGCAACTCGTCCGCGTCGCCCCCGAAAAGCGCGATGCGGGCATGGTCGAGGCGTCGCGGGTGAATTCCGAGCGCTGCGCCGCCCTGCTCGACCGGCATCTCTCCGACACACCGTTCGTGGCGGGCGCGGGCTTCACCATCGCCGACATCGCGGTCGGCCTGGCGGCGAATCGCTGGTTCCAGCTTCCCCTGGAGCGCGAGGAGCGGCCCGCCATCCGGCGCTGGCTCGGCGTGCTCGCGCAACGTCCGGCTTCCTCGGCGGTTCTGTCGCTGCCGCTCACCTGAGCCTCACTCCGGCGGAAGGTCGAACCGTGACGGACGCCGTGCCTGCCCCAGGACGAAAGAAGACGATGTTCTTCCCGCTCTCGAAGCTGATCTTCTTCGTTCTGACGCCGTCGAACTTCCTGATCCTGCTCGGGCTCCTCGGCTGCCTGCTGCTCTTCACCGAAGCCGGCCGGGAATTCGGCCGGCTGCTCGCCAGCGCCGGCCTGCTCGGCCTCCTCGTCGCCGGCCTCTCCCCGCTCTCGGCCTGGACGCTGATGCCGCTGGAGAACCGCTTCCCCGCCTTCGCCGAGGACGGCGCTCCGGTGACGGGCATCATCGTGCTCGGCGGCGCGGTCGAGGCCGATACCTCGATCGGGCGCGACCAGATCACCGTCAACGATGCGGGCGAGCGGGAGATCGCCCTCGCCGACCTCGCCCGGCGCTACCCCCAGGCCCGCCTCGTCTTCTCGGGCGGAGCCGGCAGCACCCGCGAGGATGCTGTCTCCGAGGCCGAGATCGTCAGCCGCTTCGCCGATACGCTCGGGGTGCCCCGCGACCGGCTGATTCTCGAACAGCAATCGCGCAACACCCACGAGAACGCGGTGTTCTCCGCGCGTATGACGCAGCCGAAGCCGGGGGAGCGCTGGCTCCTCGTCACCTCCGCCTGGCATATGCCCCGGGCGGTCGGCTGCTTCCGCAAGGCGGGCTTCACCGTCACCGCCTACCCGGTCGATTACCGCACCAACTGGCCGCGCGATGCCTATCGCTTCGCCAGCTTCGCCTCGGACGGTCTGTCGGAACTCGATATCGGCGTGAAGGAATGGATCGGGATGATCGCCTACAAGCTCGCCGGCTATACCGACGAGGTCATGCCGAGGCCGTGACGGAGCCTCAGCCCGGCGGCAGGCTCAGGCGGTAGATCCCACGGAAATCGTCAGGGTCCGCCACCGGCTTGCCCTTGCGCAGGATCTGCACCCGCCCTTCCTTGGTCAGCCGCACGGCGACCCGCCGCACCGGCTGCATCAGGGGCCCCCAACCATCCGGATGAGGGCCGCCGAGGGCGCGGGCGACCTCGGAGGGGCAGCAGGTCTTCGCCGATCCGCGCTCGTTCACGAGACGCAGCATCGTCTCCTCGATTACCGCCTCATCTGCCATCATGGTCCTCCTCGGCGAGCAGGGCCGCGCGGATCGGCGAGGCGAACTGGCGTCGCCACATCACCCAGACCACGCTGGCGGTTGCCAGCATCATCACCGGCGCGCTCACGAACCAGCCGAGATAGGCCAAGGCGAACAGGAAGGCACGCTGCCCTTTGGCGAAATGCGAGCCCGCCGCCACGTTCATCGCGCCGGCCCGCTCGGCGGCACGGCGCATCACCTCGTCGGAGGCGCCCGAGCCCTTGGGCGGCACCGCGCCGATCAGGATGGCGCCGTAATTGAACAGCCGGTAGGCCCAGGCGAATTTGAAGAAGGCGTAGACGAACACCACCGCGAGCCCGGCGATCTTGATTTCCCAGGTCTGCCGGGTGGTGCCCGCGCCGAAGGGTAAAGCCGAAAACAGGTTCAGCACGTCGTCGCCGGAGCGCGACAGCGTCAGCACCGAGCCGAGCGCGATCAGAGAGGTCGAGGCGAAGAAGGCGGTGCCGTTCTGCAGCGAGGCATTGATCGTGGTGTCCACGACGCGGTTGTCGCGGCCGATCATCTGGATTGCCCAGTTGCGCCGCTGCCGGTTCATGATCTGGGTGAGGCTGAGGCGGTCGCCCCGCCGCCGCTGCACGGCATAGGCGTAGCCGACCCAGCACGCGACGAAGAACACGAGCGCCGCGAGGTCGAGCGGGGAGAAGGCGGGGAAGTCCCACATGATCAGGGCCTCGTCTCGCCGATCCGGATCGGAAGTCACGAGCCCGGCGGCTACAATCAGGACGCCCGGCCGGCAAGCCCCGGCGGTTTCTATCTGAGGATCTCGAAACCCTCTGCCTCGGACGGTTCGGCCTGCGTCACCGCGATGTCGTCGACCCGGGCCGCGAAGGGACCGCGCCGGCATTCGGCGAGCAGCGCGTCGACCGCCGCCGCAGGGCCGGAGAACAGGGCCTCGACGGTGCGGTCCGGCCGATTGCGGACCCAGCCGGCGACGCCGTGCAGATCCGCCCGCTTCTTGGTCCAGGCGCGATAGGACACGCCCTGTACGCGGCCGTGGATCACCGCGCGGATGGTCTTTCTGTCGGTGCTCAAGACGAAAAAGTCTCCCGGTTTCCTGCGAAGCCGGGAGCTCTTGCGCTTCCGGCCCGAGCATCGCCCCGGACGCGAAATCCGGGACGACGCTCCAAGCCGTTGTCTGACGCTTCGTCCTGTTCCGAAAGCCGGGAGCCGCCTTTCGGGGCGATGCTTCAGCGGGCGGCGATCGCCGCCGAGGCCGGCGCGGCCTCGACCCGGCTCGCGGCCACTGCCTGCGGACGGTAGGTGAGGTACCATGCCAGCGAGATGAACAGCACGCCGCCGACGAAGTTGCCGAGCGTCACCGGGATCTGGTTCCAGGCCCACCATTGCTCGAAGGAGATGGGGGCGCCGAGCATCATGCCGGCGGGGATCATGAACATGTTCACGACCGCGTGCTCGAAGCCCTGGGCGAAGAACAGCAGCACCGGCAGCCAGGCTCCGAAGATCTTGCCGAAGGTCGAGGTCGACATCATCGCCATGGTCACGCCGAGGCAGACCATCCAGTTGCACAGCATCGCCTTGACGAAGCAGGTGATCATGCCCGCCGTGCCGAGATTCTCGTAGGCGAGGGTCTTGGCCTGGGCGATGTCGAGAATCTTCTTCGCCACAGGGTTGGCATCGGCGCCGGTGTGCCAGAAATTCGTCAACGCGATCACGAGCAGCAGCGCGTAGAGCAGGCTGCCGATCAGGTTGCCGAGGAAGCTCCAGCCGAAATTGCGCATCATCGGCTTGAGGCCGATCCGCCCTTCCATCGAAGCGAGGGCGAGAATGCCAAAATTGCCGGTGCAGAGTTCGAGCCCGAGGCAGACGATCATCACGAAGCCGACGGGGAAGACGAGGGCGCCCGCGAAGGGCACGCCGGTCTGCACCGCCGCGGTGACGGCGAGGCTGGTGGCGATGCCGAGGATGGCGCCGGCCATCATGCCGCGCACGAGCATGTCACGAACGGACAATTGCGCCCGTACGACGCCGGAATCGCTCATGGCCTTGGCCATCTCGACCGGTTTCACGAAATCCATGGAGACCTACCCTGACGCGATGACTTTTCTTGGTCTTCATCGACAGAGCAGGTTCGGTGCCAACTGGGCGCAAGAGACTTGCGCGCAACGCGGATCAGGCCGGAGCACGGCGCTGCCAGCCTCGGATCTCCTGAAGATAGGGGCCGGGCAATTGCGCCGCCTGACCCGCCGCCAGCACCGCTTCGAGATAGCCCGGCCGCGGCAGCCCGGCGGCTTGGCTGCGGCCGAGATAGATCAGGGCGCGCTTCACCCCGGTCTCGGTGACGATGGGCTGGGTGGCCTTCACGTAGAGGCCGCCGGCGACGCCCTCGTAGCGGTCGAGGGCGGGCACGTCGGAGAGCGCAAGCTCCCACAGCACGCCCCAGACGACGGCGCCGGGGGCGCGCACGACGGAGGCCCAGCCCTCCTTCATGATGATGAAGCGGTGCCGCTGCAGCCGCCCGCGCCCGATCAGCTTCGAGGCCGGACAACGCTGGGCCATGGCGGCGGCGTCCATGTTGGCGCCGTAGGCGAAGTAGAGCGGCATTCTTTTGAGACCGGCGGGAGCCCCTCGCGGCTGAGGGGATTTCCGCGCGTATAAGGGCGGAGGGTGCCGGAGAGGGCGGTCGGCCGTACCCGGTGCCGTCGCGGTGCTTCGGCGAGAGCCGTCAGGCAAAGCGATCCGTGCGCGCCGTCATTTCCGACGGGCGCGGCAGGACCGCTTCGCTCACAGGGGAATCGCGCCGATCAGGCGAATTCCAGGATCACCGCATCGACGGCGAGGCTGTCGCCTTCCTTGGCGGCGATCTTGGAGACGGTGCCGTCGCGCTCGGCGCGCAGCACGTTCTCCATCTTCATGGCCTCGACGATGGCCAGCGGCTCGCCGTTCTTCACCTCCTGGCCCTCGGTCACCATGATCTGCTTGACCAGTCCGGGCATCGGGCAGAGCAGCTGCTTGCCGGAGCCGGCATTCTCCTTGACCGGCATCAGGGCGGCGAGTTCGGCCTCGCGGCGGGTGAAGACCCGGGCCTCGGCCGCCGCGCCCGCATGCTGCAGGAACACGCCGTTGAGGAGCGGGCGCACCTGGATCGCCACGGTCTCGTCGCCGACCGTGCCGGCCCAGACCGGATTGCCGGGGCGCCAGTCGCTGCGCACAGGCACCGCTTTGCCGTCCTCACCCGTCACCAGCAGGGCATCCTCCGCCGTATCGACGGTGACGTCGAAGCGCTGGCCGGAGAGCACCACCACGCGCTCGCGTTGGAAGCTGAGCAGGCTCGGATCGCGCATCTGGCCGGAGATGCCGCGCTTGCGGATGTTGAGCTTGTGGTCGATCGCCGCCGCCACCGCCGCCAGCCGCAGGGCCACCGGGCCGACCGGCTCGGGAGCGGTGAAGCCCTCCGGGAACTCCTCCTTGATGAAGCCGGTCGAGAGCCGGCCCTCGCGCCAGCGCGGATGGGCCATCAGGGTGGCGAGGAAGGGGATGTTGTGGCGGATGCCCTCGATGGCGAAGGCGTCGAGGGCCGTCGCCTGCGCCTCGATGGCCTCGATCCGGGTCGGCGCCCAGGTGACCAGCTTGGCGATCATCGGATCGTAGTGGATCGCGATCTCGCCGCCCTCCTCCACGCCGGTATCGTTGCGCACGATCGCGTCGCCGAGCGGGCCCTCTTCCGGCGGCAGGTAGGTGGTCAGCCGGCCGATGGAGGGCAGGAAGTTGCGGGTCGGATCCTCGGCGTAGACGCGGCTCTCCACCGCCCAGCCGTTGAGCTTCACGTCCGATTGCGTCAGCGGCAGCGCCTCGCCGGCGGCGACCCGGATCATCAGCTCGACGAGGTCGAGGCCGGTGATCATCTCGGTGACCGGGTGCTCCACCTGCAGGCGGGTGTTCATCTCGAGGAAGTAGAACGACTTGTCCTGGCCGGCGACGAACTCGACGGTGCCGGCGGAATCGTAGTTCACGGCCTTGGCCAGGGCGACGGCCTGCTCGCCCATCTTGCGGCGGGTCTCCTCGTCGAGGAGCGGCGACGGGGCCTCTTCGATCACCTTCTGGTTGCGGCGCTGGATCGAGCACTCGCGCTCGCCGAGATAGATCACGTTGCCGTGCTTGTCGCCGATCACCTGGATCTCGATGTGGCGCGGATCGGTGATGAACTTCTCGATGAAGACGCGGTCGTCGCCGAAGGAGGAGGAGGCCTCGGACTTGGCGCGGGCGAAGCCCTCCGCCACCTCGTCGGCCGATTCGGCGATGCGCATGCCCTTGCCGCCGCCGCCGGCGGAGGCCTTGATCATCACCGGATAGCCGATCTCGTTGGCGATCTGCACGGCATGCTCAGGGCTCTCGATCACGCCGAGGAAGCCCGGCACCGTCGAGACCTTGGCCGCGGCGGCGGCCTTCTTCGATTCGATCTTGTCACCCATCGCGGCGATGGCGCCGGGATTGGGGCCGATGAAGACGATGCCGGCCTCGGCGAGCGCCTTCGGAAAGGCCTCACGCTCGGAGAGGAAGCCGTAGCCGGGATGGACCGCCTGGGCGCCGGTCTGCTTGCAGGCGTCGATGATCTTATCGATCAGGAGATAGGATTGGGCGGCCGGAGCCGGACCGATATGCACAGCCTCGTCGGCCATCGCCACGTGGACCGCGTCGCGGTCGGCGTCGGAATAGACGGCCACCGTCTTGATGCCCATTTTTTGGGCCGTCTTGATGATGCGACAGGCGATCTCGCCCCGGTTGGCAATCAGGATTTTATCGAACATCGCAGCCGCTTCTTGAGGGAGACTGTGCTGGCCTGCCCCTCCCGAAGGCAAGCCTGATCGCTTCCCGATAAAGCACTTGCGCGGGAGACGGAAGCTGTGCCGCATTCCCCAAAAGGCCAGCGTCGATGAATTCCGGTTGACGCACCCTCAATTCGAATTTCTGCCCCGGCCGGATGTTGCCTCGACCGGTCCAGTGCCGGCGTGGGGCAATCCTGAAACCGTATTCATCATGCAGCGCAGGGCAGGCGTCCGGCGCGGAGCGCGGTGGGCTTGCAGGTCGCGCTGCGGGCCTTCAGGGCAAAGGCGATCAGCATCTCGTCGCTGGTCTCGGCCTCGCGCACGATCTCCATGGCGATGCGGCTGCCGAGGGCGGTCGGACCCTTGCGGCCGGCGATGGAGGCGGCGAGCCACGCGGCCATCTCGCGGGTGATGATGCCGGTCGGGCGCTCACCGTAAACCGCGAAGTTCACGACTTCGGCGGTGACGAAGGCGGCGAAGCCCTCATGGGTGTCGGCGACGGCGCGGTCGAGGGCGAGGAGCAGGTCGGCGTCGGCGCGGCTGACGATCCCGTCGGGCAGGATCTCGCGGGCGAGTTCCCGGACATCGTCCTGGGTGAGCTGGCCGGCATCGACGATGCGGGTGCAGAACAGTTCGAGCGCAGTGTTCGTCATGGTCTGAAGCCTCCCCGGCTCGTTGTCGCCGGTGTTTGTCCGTGTCTGTACTGACATTACGGTCCGGCAACGCTCGAACAGGTTAACGGCTAAATCTGAACCCGTGTTCAGGTAAACGGCTGCTCACGAATGAGCCTTTCGGAAATCTTGCCGCTTGAAAGTAAGACTCTCTTCAGCGCGATTGTTTCCGAAACGCACAGCATGGCGGGGGCCGGCAGCCGAGGCCGGCCGCGCCGGTGCGCAATGCCGAGATCCCCTTTCAGAAGCCGGGATCTGGTCCATGGCGTCGTCCCGCCCCGTTGCGTCCGGCAGGCAAGCGCGACAAGCTCAGGGAAAGAAACGCGGGGACGAGCCGATCTAGGATCGTCGTATCGCGCGAGAGCATCTTCGGGCGGGGTGGTCGTCAACCCGGGCGAAGACAAAGCGTCAAAGCAACAGCTTGGGATGTCCTCCGCGATCCGGTGATCGCGGAGTGCGGTCCGGGCGGGAGGAACGGCCCTGAGCACCCTGTACGTCACCCATCCGAGTGCGCTCGATCATGCGGTTCCGGCCGGCCATCCGGAGCGGCCGGCCCGTATCCAGGCGGTGGAGCGAGCCCTGGAGCAGGAACGCTTCGCGGCCCTCGTGCGCTGTCACGCGCCGAAGGCGGAGGCGAGCGTCGCCGAACTCGTTCACCCGGCCTCCTATGTCGAGAGTCTCGTCGCGGCCTCCCCCGTGGAGGGATGGTTTCAGATCGATTCCGACACGCTGATGTCACCGGGCACGCTCGACACCTGCCTGCATGCCGTGGGCGGCTCGGTCCATGCGGTCGATGCGGTGATGAAGGGGGAATGCGCCAACGCCTTCGTCGCCATGCGCCCCCCGGGGCACCATGCCGAAGTCGCCCGCGCCATGGGCTTCTGCCTGTTCAACCACGCGGCCATCGCCGTGCAGCACGCGCGCAAGGCGTTCGGGGCCTCCCGCGTCGCACTGGTCGATTGGGACGTCCATCACGGCAACGGGTCGCAGGACATCTTCTGGGCCGAGCGCGACGTGCTGTACGCCTCGACCCACCAGATGCCCCTGTTCCCCGGCACGGGGGCGGCGGGCGAGCGCGGCGACCACGACACCATCGTCAACGTGCCGCTCAAGGCCTTCGACGATGGCGAGGTGTTTCGCGAGGCGTTCGAGCAGCGGATCCTGCCGCGGCTCGATGCCTTCGCCCCTGATCTCATCGTGATCTCGGCGGGCTTCGACGCGCACAAGCTCGACCCGCTCGCCAATCTCCAGCTCGACGAGGCGGATTTCGGCTGGGCGACGCGCCGGCTGATGGAACTGGCCGACCGCCACGCCAAGGGCCGGGTCGTGTCGATCCTGGAGGGCGGTTACAGCCTCGACGGGCTCGCCCGCTCGGTCGCGGCGCATGTGGACGCGCTGATGGGGCGGTGAGACCGCACCGCCCCGGAGGTTTCGTTCAGCGCTGCGACAGGATCAGCGTGATCAGCACGGCGGCGGCGCTCACGAACATCACGCTGCCGAGGATGATTCCGGCCACCGCATTGGCGGAGACATAGGTTCCGGCGACACGGCCGAGGATCGGCACGATTGCGTGCCGATCCTGTCGGCTGCCGGGATGCCCACAGGAGGGGCAGGCGAGAGCCTTCTCGGAAATGCGATGATCGCAGGCGGGACAAGCGACGAGGACCATGCGTGCTCCTTTCCGCGGCGGCGGCCGGAGAACCGCCTCCACAACGAGCTGGGAACGGTCGCGCTTGCGCGCAAGGGCCTTTGCGCCCCCGAGCGGCCGGAAAGCGGCCCTCACCTCCCCTCACGCAAGGCTTCGTCCCATCGCCGCCCACCCTCAGATGACCTCAGAGAAATTTCTGAAAGTCTTAATCAATCTGCATCACTGGAATTAGGACGTTCGTGCAAGAATTTGAAATATAATTCACTGGTCTGCAACAATGCTTGGTTCTATCTCCATTAAGCGCAAGCTCATCGCGTGCTTCGGGCTGATGTTCGCTCTCGTCGCAGCCCTGACGTGCCTTTCGTTCTACCAGATTCGTGTCATCAACGATGCTGGCGAGGATCTCGGCGGAAATCGGCTTCCGGCCACGCAGGCGCTCGGCCGCATCCAATCCCTGGCACTGCGGATCCGCGTCAATGGCGGCCGCCTCCTCTCCTCCAAGACGCCGGAGCAGCGCGTGGCTGCCCTGACCTCGCTCGACGAGCGCCTGGCGGAACTCACGGCGCAGAAGGCCGCCTATCTGGCACTGCCCGCGACGCCGGAGGCGCTCGCCCTGTTCGCGGCATTCGAGCAGCAATGGTCGGCTTATATGGCGCTCCACGCGGAGACGGTCGCCCAGGCGGATCGCGGTGATCTCGCGGGGGCGAGCACCCGCTACGACACCGTGATGTCCGATGCGATCCGCAAGGTCATCGCCACCTTGGGCCAGATGACGGATTTGAACGACACGCTCGCTATGGCGAGCCGCGAGCGGGCGCGGGAGGCGAACGAGCGTGCGCAGATCCAGCTGCTCGGCTTCCTCGGCCTCGCCATGCTGCTCTCGGTCGCCGCCGCCCTGCTGCTGATCCTCGAAGTCAGCCGGCCGCTCGGCCGGATGACGGCGGCGATGCATCGTCTCGCCTCCGGGGATACCGCGACCGACATCCCCGCCATCGGCCGCCGCGACGAGATCGGCGGCATGGCCGGAGCCGTGCAGGTGTTCAAGGACAACATGATCCACGCGCAGGCCCTGGAGAAGGAGGCTGCCCTGGCCCGGGCCGGCGCGGAGGCGCAGCGCAAGGCGGTGATGGCCGAGCTGGCCGACAGCTTCGAGCGGGCGGTGGGCGGCATCATCGGCTCGGTCACGAGCGCCGCGACCGAGCTTCAGGCCACGGCCGAGAGCATGACGGCGACGGCGAACCACACTGCGCGCCAGTTCTCGACGGTCGCGACGGCCGCCGAGGAGACGGCGGTGAACGTCAACACCGTCGCGAGTGCCGCCGAACAGCTCGGATCCTCGGTCGAGGAGATCGGCCGTCAGGTCGAGGGGTCGGCCGGCCTGTCCCAGGCCGCCGTGGCGGAGGCCGATCAGACCGCCCTGCTGGTGCAGGAACTCAGCGCCGCCGCCGCCCGCATCGGCGACGTGGTGGCGATGATCTCGACCATCGCCGGCCAGACCAACCTGCTCGCCCTCAATGCCACCATCGAGGCGGCCCGTGCCGGCGAAGCCGGGCGCGGCTTCGCGGTCGTGGCGGCGGAGGTGAAGGAGTTGGCGAACCAAACCGCGCGGGCAACCCAGGACATCGCCGATCAAATTGCCCGCATTCAAGGCTCGACCGGCCAAGCGGTCAGCGCCATCGGCGCCATCGCCGCGCGGATCCAGGAGATCAGCGGCGTCGCCACCAGCATCTCGGCCGCCGTCGAGGAACAGGGGGTGGCGACGCGGGAGATCGTGCGCAATGTCAGTCAGGCGGCGAGCGGGACCAGCGCGGTGACCGCGAACATCGCCGGCGTGGCCGAGTCCGCCGACGAGACCGGCGCGGCGGCGAGCCAGCTCCTCGCCTCCGCCTCCGATCTGTCGCGCCAATCCGTCCATCTCGACGAGGAGGTCCGGCGTTTCCTGGCCACGATCCGCGCCGCCTGACCGTGCGCTCCGCCCGGCCGGAGACGGCCGGGCGGATTGTCAGCCTTCCAAGGGCTCCTCGCCGACCAGCTCGATGCCGAAGCCCGACAGGCCGACATAGGAGCGCGAGGAGGAGGACAGGTTGCGGATCGAGACGACGCCGAGATCGCGCAGGATCTGGGCGCCGAGACCCACCTCGCGCCACTGGCGCACGCGCTGCGCCTCGGCGCCCTCGTCGGCGTAGCGGTTGAGCGGCACGCCGGCCGTGCCGTCGCGCAGATAGACCAGGATGCCCCGGCCCTCCTTGGCGAAGCGGCGCATCACCGCCTCGATCTGGCCGCCGCCCTCGATCACGTCGGCGACGACGTTGGAGCGGTGCAGGCGCACCGGCATGTTGCGGCCGTCGCCGATGGCGCCGTGCACGAAGGCGAATTGCTGGATCGGTTCGAACGGCGTGACATAGGCGTAGCCCGTCATCGCGCCGAACTCGGTCTTCACCGGAAACGAGCCGACCCGCTCCACCAGCCGGTCACGGGCCTGGCGGTAGGCGATCAGGTCGGCGACCGAGACCCGCTTGAGCCCGTGCTGCTCCGAGAACGCGTCGATCTGCGGCCCCTTCATCACGGTGCCGTCGTCGTTGGCGAGTTCGCAGATCACGCCGACCGGGGGCAGGTTCGCGAGCCGGCACAGATCGACCGCAGCCTCGGTATGGCCGGAGCGCATCAGCACGCCGCCGTCGCGGGCGATCAGCGGGAAGACGTGGCCCGGCCGCACGAAGTCGCCCGCGCCCATATTGCCGTTGGCGAGCGCCCGCACGGTGTTGCAGCGCTGCTCCGCCGAGATGCCGGTGGTGAGGCCGTGGCGCACATCCACCGTGACGGTGAAGGCGGTGCCGAGCGGCGCGTCGTTCGAGGCCACCATCGGATCGAGATGCAGCCGGCGCGCCTCCGCCAGGGTGATCGGCGCGCAGACGATGCCGCAGGTGTTGCGGATGATGAAGGCCATCTTCTCCGGGGTGCAGAGCGAGGCGGCGACGACGAGATCGCCCTCGTTCTCACGATCGTCGTCGTCGGTGACGACCACGATCTCGCCGCGGGCGAAGGCCTCGATGGCCTCGGTGACGCTGCAATGGGGCACGGGCTTCGTCTCGTTCAGCAGTTCCAGAAAGGCGCCAGGGAAGGCGGCCGGCGGCTTCAGCCGACCTGCCCGCGATGGCGGAGATAATGATCGGCCAGCACGCAGGCCATCATCGCCTCGGCGACAGGCACGGCACGGATGCCGACGCAAGGGTCGTGACGACCCTTGGTGACGAGGTCGATCTCCTGGCCGTCCCGGTTCACGCTCCGGCGCGGCGTCAGGATCGATGAGGTCGGCTTCACCGCGAAGCGCACCACGACCGGCTCGCCCGAGGAGATGCCTCCCAGGATGCCGCCGGCATGGTTGGCGAGGAAGCGCGGGCGCCCGTCATTGCCGGCGCGCATCTCGTCGGCATTGTCCTCGCCGCGCAGGGCCGCCGCCGCGAATCCGTCGCCGATCTCGACGCCCTTGACCGCGTTGATCGACATCATCGCCGCCGCGAGGTCGGCGTCGAGCTTGCCGTAGATCGGCGCGCCGAGACCGGGGGGCACGCCCTCGGCCACCACCTCGATCACCGCGCCGACCGAGGAGCCGTCCTTCCGGATTCCGTCGAGATAGGTTTCGTATTCGGCGGCCCTCTGGGCGTCCGGGCAGAAGAAGGGGTTCCGGTTCACCTCTTCCCAATCCCAATTGGCCCGGTCGATGGCGTGCGGGCCCATCTGCACCAGGGCGGCGCGGATGGTGATGCCGGGGATGACCTTGCGGGCGACCGCGCCGGCCGCGACACGGGCGGCGGTTTCCCGCGCCGACGAGCGCCCGCCGCCGCGATAATCGCGAAGGCCGTACTTGGCGTCGTAGGTGTAGTCGGCGTGGCCGGGGCGGTAGCTGTCGCGGATCTCCGAATAATCCTTCGAGCGCTGATCGGTGTTCTCGATCATCAGCGCGATCGGCGTGCCGGTGGTGAGCTGGCGCCCGCCGGTGCGGTCATCGGCGAAGACTCCGGAGAGGATTTTGACCTGATCCGGCTCGCGGCGCTGGGTGGTGAAGCGCGACTGCCCGGGCTTGCGGCGGTCGAGCTCGGCCTGGATCTCCTCGGCCTCCAGCGGCAGGCCGGGCGGGCACCCGTCCACGACGCAGCCGAGGGCGACCCCGTGGCTCTCGCCGAAGGTCGTGACGCGGAACAGATGGCCGAAGCTGTTGTGCGACATGGTGAGCGTGCCTTAGCGCGGGATGCCGGCCCGCACAAACCGGACTCTCGCGGCGGTCATTAGCTCCGCCCAAAACGCATACCTCATCCACGGCATTGCCAGATTGTAGCCCATAGGCTACATTTCAGCATGCCGGAAATCGTCCGCACCCGACACTTCGCCGAGTGGCTGAGCGATCTTCGGGACGCTCGTGCAAAGGCGCGGATCGCGGTGCGGATTGATCGTCTCGCGCTCGGCCATGAGGGTGATGCAAAAGCGGTCGGAGACGGTGTTTCCGAATTACGGATCGATTACGGGCCCGGCTACCGCGTTTACTTCACGTATCGCGGAAAGGCTCTCATTCTGCTGTTATGCGGTGGGGACAAGGCCAGTCAAAAGCGCGACATCATCCGGGCCAAGGCGCTCGCTGCGACGCTGGAAGGAAGCGAACGATGACGGAACTCGGCCCCTACGATTCGGCTGAATTCCTCGACACGGACGAGGCCGTTGCCGAGTATCTCGCTGCGGCCATTGAGGAGGGGGACGCCGTCCTATTCCGCCGCGCGCTCGGTGTCGCGGCACGGGCGCGCGGCATGACTCAGATCGCTCGTGAAGCGGGTCTGTCGCGGGAAAGCCTGTACCGGGCCTTGTCGGATGACGGCAACCCGAGCCTCGATACGGCCCTTCGGGTTCTCAACGCTCTCAATGTCCGGCTGACGGCCTTTGCCGTCACGCCTCAGTGAGGTCCAGCCCGCCCCGCGCCTTCAAGGCGCGGTAGGCCGCGATTCCTGTGGCGAGGTCGGTACGCAGGCGCCGCTCGTCGCCGAGGGCGTCGAGATCGTAGCTCAGGCCGAGGATATGCGCCGCCTCGTAACCTTCGGGCAACTCGCCGACGCTGCCGAGGCCGATCTCCGTCACCGGCAGCTTGTCCGCGAAATCGGACAGGCGCGCCCGCAACCGGTCGCCGCTCGCGCGCAGATGGCGGCCGGCTTGCGCTCCATGCTCGCGGATCGCCGCCACAGTCCCTTGAGCCAGGGAGAGATGCACCGCCTCCCGATGCGCGGGGAACAGGTAGACGAGGTAGAAGCCCCGCGTCGCGCTCGTCGTCACCGCCGGGTCGAACACCGCGAGCCAGGGGACGGCGGCCCAATGCGTGCCGCGGCCGGGGCTTCCCTTGACGAGGAAGGGGCCTCCGAGCGGATCGAGCGCCCGGCGCAGCTCGTCCGGCGCACCCCTGCGGATCACATGCGCCAGGGGATGGCCGGCGGGCGGATCGAGGCGGGCGAGCGGATAGCCCTCGACGATGCGGCGCAGGGCGTGGCCGAGGCTCACGGTTCGGAGACGATCCCGCCGGTGACCGGTGCGGCGACGCCCGTGGTCGTCGGAAAGGTGAGCGGCAAGCCGTCGAGGGCACGCAGGGCGAGGTAGGCAAAGGCTTGCGCCTCCAGAAAATCCGAGGACCAGCCGATCGCGTCGGCGGTCGTCACCTCGGCCTTGAGGAGCCGCTCCAGCATCGCCATCAGCGTCCGATTCTTCGCGCCCCCGCCCCCGACGATCCATCGGGTCGGGCGTTCGCCGGCGAAGGCGAGGCTTCGGGCGACCGCGTGGGCGGTGAAGGCGGTCAGCGTCGCCGCCCCGTCCTCGATCGTGAGATAGCCGGCGAGTTTGTGAGAGAACCAGTTCCGATCCAGTGATTTCGGCGGCGCGCGCAGGAGTAGCGGGTGGCCGAGCAGATTGTCGAGCAGCGCCTCGTCCACCGTGCCGCGGGCGGCGGTGTCGCCGCCGTCGTCGAAATCCCGGCCGGCGCGCTCCTTCATCCAGTCGTTGATCGGCCCATTGCCCGGCCCGGTATCGAAGGCGAGCATGCCGCCGTTCGCATCGATCAGGGTCACGTTGGCGAGCCCGCCGATGTTGAGGATGCCGAGCGGACCGGTAAAGCCGGCGGCCTCCGCCAGGGCCCTGTGGAACACCGGCACCAGCGGGGCGCCCTGGCCGCCCTGGGCCACGTCGTTGGCGCGCAGATCGGACACGACGCGGATCCGCAGGCGCTTCGCCAGGGCCGCGCCGTCGCCGATCTGGACGGTCAGGCCGAGCTTGGGCCGGTGGATCACCGTCTGCCCGTGGAAGCCGACGACGTCGATCTCCTCGGGGCTCAGGCCGTTCCGATCCATGAAGCTTTCGACGGCCTCGGCATGGGCGCGGGTGACGAAGTCCTCCGCTTCCGCGAGGCGGCCCGGCCGGTCGGCGCGCGCCCGGATGCCCTCGGCATCGCGGGTCGCCTCGCGCAGCAGCGCCTTCTCGGCCTCGCCGTAGCCGCGATAGCCTGTCGGCCCGAGGGGCGCGACGAGACCGTTGGCGGATTTCACGACGCGCACGCGCTCGCCGTCGCTCTCGATCAGCGCCACGTCGATGCCGTCGAGGGAGGTGCCGCTCATCAGGCCGATTGCGCGCCTCATCGCCATGCCAGCCGTCTCCGGTGTCCTTCCCCGTGCCTTTCGTGGCCCGCCCTGCTAAGAGCGCGCGCGAGCGCTGGCCCATACGGGGGCTAGCATGCCGGGCGCGCCCCTGTCGCGCCGCTTAAAAAAGCCCGAGACCGAGCCTGACGATGACCGCCGAGAGCTTCGCGCCGAAATCCGACTTCATCCGGGTGCTGCAGGAGCGCGGCTATATCCACCAAGCCTCCGACCTCGCCGGCATCGACGCCCTGGCGGCGGAGGGTGGGCTCACGACCTATACCGGCTACGATTGCACGGCGGCCTCGCTCCATGTCGGCCACCTGCTCTCGATCATGATGCTGCACTGGCTGCAGCAGACCGGCGGCAGGCCCGTCGTGCTGATGGGTGGCGGCACCACCCGCGTCGGCGACCCGTCCGGCCGCGACGAGACCCGCAAGATCCTGACCCTGGAGCAGATCGAGGCCAACAAGGAAGGGATCAAGAAGACCTTCTCGCGCTTCCTCTCCTTCGGCGAGGGCGGCGGCGAGGCGGTGATGGTCGACAACGCCGAGTGGCTGACCAAGCTCAACTACATCGAGATGCTGCGCGACATCGGCCGGCATTTCTCCGTCAACCGCATGATGTCGATGGACAGCGTCCGGCTTCGGCTGGAGCGCGACCAGGAACTGTCGTTCCTGGAATTCAACTACATGATCCTTCAGTCCTACGACTTCGTCGAGCTGAACCGCCGCTTCGGCACCCGCCTGCAGATGGGCGGCTCGGATCAGTGGGGCAACATCGTCAACGGCATCGACCTCGGCCGCCGCATGGGCACGCCGCAGCTCTACGGCCTGACCTGCCCGCTGCTCACCACCGCCTCCGGCGCCAAGATGGGCAAGACCGCCGCCGGCGCCGTCTGGCTCGATGCGGGCATGCTCAGCGCCTACGATTACTGGCAGTTCTGGCGGAACACCGAGGATGCGGACGTCGCCCGCTTCCTCAAGCTGTTCACGCTGCTGCCGCTCTCCGAGATCGACCGGCTCGCCGCGCTTCAGGGCGCCGAGATCAACGAGGCCAAGGCGATCCTGGCCACCGAGGCGACGCGGCTGATGCACGGCACCGAGGCCGCCGAGCAGGCGGCCGAGACCGCCCGCAAGACCTTCGTCGAGGGCACGCTCGCGGCGTCGCTGCCGAGCGTCGCCGTCCCGCGGTCGGTGCTGGAGGCCGGTCTCGGCGTGCTCACCGCCTTCGGCCCGGAGCATGCCAAGCTCGTCCCCTCGACCAGCGAGGCGCGCCGGCAGATCAAGGGCGGCGGCCTGCGGGTCAACGACGTGCAGGTCAGCGACGAGAAGGCGGTGCTGGGCCTCTCCGACCTGACGGCGGAGGGTGTGATCAAGCTGTCCTTCGGGCGCAAGAAGCACGTGCTGCTGCGGCCGGAATAGGCCGGGGCCGGCCTTCCGGCCCCACGCCAGCCCCTCCGGGCGCCGGCCGACGATGGGGCTACTGCCCCTCCTGAGACCCGCCATTGGCGAAGGCGTCGCCGCCGCCCGCGCCGAACAGCTTGCGCAGGAAGCCGGGGGCCACCGCCGAGAGCGGGTTCACGCTCACCGTCGGCTTCGCGATCGGTCCCGACACGGCGAAATTGACCGCGAACAGGCCCTCGTTGCTGCCGCCCGCCAGCAACGGGCCGAACAGCGGAACCTGGGCCACCACGTTGTTGAGCCCGTAGAGCGGCACGAAGGTGCCGTCGATCTGGGTGCGCTCCTTGGCGGTGTCGAGCCATCCGCTCGCGGTGAAGCCCATGGCCGGGTTGGAGATCGCCGCATCGGTGAAGCTGACCCGCGAGCCGGTGCGGGTGAAGTTCGCCCGCATCTTGTCGAAGCCGACATCGTTGGCATTGGCCGCCGCCCGCCGTCCGTCCGCGGGCGGCGGCGCCTGGGCGACGATGCTCGACAGGGCGGGCTCGTTGCGCAGGGCGAAATCCTTGATCTGCACCACGCCGGCCTGCGGGCCGTCGGTGAGATAGACGTTCAGCATCAGCCGGCCACCATACATCCGCTTGTAGATGTCGAGGAAGCGCAGCGTCGCGCCGGAATCGGCGGATTCGAGGGTGAGCAGCGGCTGCCCGCGCTCGGCCCTGACCACGGCGTTGAGCGGAGACGCGCCGAAGCGGCCCTTGAACTGGGCGCTGCGCAGGTCGCCGCTCTTGAAACTGGCTTTGAGGGTCGCGTTGGTGAGCGACTCACCGTTGAAACCGGCGAGGATGCTGGCGGCGACGTCGGCCTCGATATCCTTGCCCGCATCCTTGCCGCCCTTCTCGTCCGGGCCGGTCATGCTCTTGAGGAAAGGGCGCGCGTCGATCACGGCGCCCTTCACCGCCACCTTGTAGGACGAGCCCGCCCGGTCGAGGCTGACCCGCATGTCGTCCCCCGGCGAGAGCTTGAAGGTGGTGAAATCGGCCCGCTCCAGATTGCCCTCGGCCGAGATCGTGGCGCTGCCCCGCGCCTGGGCGGTGCCCGCGTCGAGGGCGATGTCGCGCAGTTCCATTAGGCCGCCGGCGGCCTCGGTCAGGGTGAGGCCGAGGCGCGCGGCCTTGCCCGAGGGTTTGCTCCAGCCGGGGACGAGCCCGTTGATCGAGGCCCGGGTCAGGTCCGCCTCGATCCGGGCCGGCGCCTTGCCGGCGGAAGCGGGACGTCCCACCGGCACCACCACCCGAGCCGGGATGACGCCGCCGAGCTGGGGCGCCGTGGGCAGGCCGCGCTTGGCGCGGAAGGCGTCGTCGAGGCTCGCGGTCACCACGGCCTCGCCTGGGCTGCCGGGCTTGGGCTGCTTGAGATCGATCGCGATCGGCGCGCCGAGCAGCCGGCCGTCGCCCTTCAGGGAAAAGCCGTTGCGGTCGTAGGACAGGGCGAACCGGCCCGCCTCGAAACGATCCTTGCCGAGCGCCTTCTCCATGCTGAGGTCGGTGAGCGTGCCGGTGAGCGTCACCGGCATCTCGGCGAGGTCGGGGACGTGCTTGAGGTCGATCGGCACGTCGATACGCAGATCCGCCCTGCCCCTGATCGCGGCGGGATCGATGTCGGCGCCGGTCAGACCCTTGAACATGCGGGTTTCGAGGAGGGCGGCCAGCGAATCGGCGCTGCCGGAGAGGCGCAGGCCGAGCTGGGCGAGCACCTTCTCCGGTTGCGGGTCGCGGATCAGGAAGGAGGCGTCCGAGATCGTCAGCACCCGCGTGTCCGACAGGCGGATCTCGGCGGTGGCGTTCTGGATCGTCGTGGTGCGCCCGGTGACGAGGCCGGAGACCCGGCCGCCGCTCAGGGGCGGCGCGTCCTGCGAGATGGCGAGCACCGCGTCCGACATCGCGAAGCTGGCCTTGAGCGCCTGGTCCGGCATCGGATCGCCGCGGGTGGCCGCGGCGAGTTCCGGGCCGCTCATATCGACCTGGATGTCGGCCTGCTCGAGCCGCCCGCTGCGCAGCTCGGCGACGAGATAATTGCGCACGGCCGGCGCGATGTTGTCCGGCCAGAGCCGCAGGGCGGTGCGGCCATCGGTGTCGCTGGCGGCGATATGCAGGGTGAGGCCGTCATCGTCGGCGGTCGTGCCGACCGTGCCGCTGAGGCGGCCGTTCACGCCCTTCCCGGTGAGGGTGATCGCATCGATGTTCACGCCGCCGTTGCGGCCGCTGAATCGCCCCGTGACCTCACCGATGCGGAAGGACGGGTCGGTTCGGGCGGCGCCGCGCAGCAGCACGTCCCGCCCGTCGATCGCCAGGGTCCACGCCTCCTCTGCGCCGTGGGGGCCGATGGCGAAGGCGCCGGTGAAATGGGCGTCGTTGCCGCCGCCCTTGTAGTCGATGGCCGAGATGTCGAGGGCGCGCCGGGTCTCGTCCCAGCTCGCCTCGGCGCGCAACTGGTCGATGACGACAGGGTTGAAGTCCTTCTCATCGATGAGGAACAGGCCCTCGCCGGTCTTCACCTCCGCCTTCATCGTCTCCAGGCGCCCGCCGGCCAGCACCACATCGGCCTTGGCCGACAGCTTCAGGTCGGTCTCCACCGGTAGCTTCGAATGGCCGGAGAGCAGCAGCAGATCGCTGACGGGCAGGTCGTCCAGGGTGATGACGCCCGCGCGCCGCCCCTCCCCCGCCTCGTGGACGCGGCCGCCGAAGCGCCATTCACCGTTGGGTCCGTCGATGCGCAGCTCGAACACCCGCGCGCCGTCATTGGCGCCGCGGCGGAACAGGCCGTTCACCCGCTCGAAGCTGGCTTGGTGGCGGGCATCGTCGACCAGCGTCAGGCGCCCGTTGGTGATCCGCGCCCGGTCGAGGGCGCCGATGACGCCGGCCGGGTCGAGAACCACGCCGAAGATCGAGGCGACCGCCGCCGAGACCGGCGAGACCGTGCCGCGGGTGGCGTCCACGCTCGGCAGGGTGTGCGGCTTGGCCGCGTCGGCCTGGGTCGGCGCCGAGGCGGCGAAGGCGATCGAGCCGTCGTCATGGACGAGGGCGGTCATCTGGATGTCGCGGAACTCGATGGAGCGCGGCTGCACCGAGAGGCGCAGCAGGGCCCAGGTGTCGAGGCTGACCACCGCCAGGGGTGCGCGCACCACCAGGGCGCCTTCCGGATTGTAGACGTCGAGTCCGCCGACCCGCAGGGCGAGGGAGGATTCGGAATCGAGTTCGAGGGCGCTGTCGCGCAATTCCACCCGCCAGCCTTCGCCGAAGCGGCCGGCAACCGCCTCCGACACCTGACGGGTCAGGCCGTCGACGCGGACCGGCCCCTGCGACAGCCGCAGGACCAGAAGCCCGCTGCTCAACCCGACGAGGAAGACGAGGAGCATCGCGCCCCACAGGAGCGGGCGCCGCCGCCGCGGCGCCTTGCAGGGAGGCGGTGCCTTCTCCACCGCCGCCTGGAGCAGGGTCCTGGCCGTTTCCTGATCCATCACTCGTTCGCTGCTGCACCCGTTGGGTCGGGCGGAGGTCGGTTCGCCGCGGCGTTCTTTCCTCAGGATTCGGCCTCTCCGGCATGGCGTGTCCGGAGCGATGCGTGCATCAGTTCAGGCACACCATCAATCGGCCGAAAGGAAGGCGAGATGCCGCTTGAGCCCGGCGATGCCGCTCCACTATTCTCGTTACCCGGAGCTGGGGGTGAGACCATCTCCCTGGAAACTCTGCGCGGTCACAAGATCGTGCTTTATTTCTACCCCAAGGACGACACCAGCGGCTGCACCCTGGAGGCACAGGGTTTCAATGCCCAGGCTGAGGCCTTCGCCGAAGCCGGGGCGCGGGTGATCGGCGTCTCGCCCGATTCCGTGAAGAGCCACGACAAGTTCCGGGCGAAGTACGGACTGACCTTTCCCCTGGCTTCCGACGAGACCAAGTCGATGCTCGAGGCCTACGGGGTCTGGGTCGAGAAGAGCATGTATGGCCGCAAGTATATGGGCGTGGAGCGCACCACCCTGCTGATCGACCGCGAGGGCGGCATCGCGCGGATCTGGCGCAAGGTGAAGGTGCCGGGCCATGTCGAGGAGGTGCTGGAGGCGGTTCGCGCCCTGGCCTGATTCCGTCTCTTGGCGTCCCGGCTCTCGTCCGGGCTGCCGGAATTCAGTCTCAGCCTTCCTTAACCCTAATCGAGTGTGATCGTCGGACGTCCTCGAACGTCCGACGCGTCATGCCATCGACTGCCTGGGCCGGCCGCGCCACCGGCTTCCGCCTTCCCTCCGAGCGACTCCTCGTCCGTCTCCTCGGCATCGGTTTCGCCCTCGCCATCCTCTGGGCGGGAGCGGCGAGCTATTACCTCGTCTTTCACGACGAGATGCTGGCCCGCTTCGTCTCGCGCCAGAGCGCGATGCAGTTCGCCTACGAGGAGCGCCTCGGCGCGCTGCAACGGGCCCTCGACCGGTCGGCCCTGGACCGTCAGGCTGCCCGGGGCAGCCTTGAGAGCCGTCTCGCGGCGCTCGCGGAGCGGCAGAGCCTGATCGAGGCCCGCCAGGGCCAGATCTCGGGGCTCGTCGGTGCGGTGGCCCCAGTCGAGACGGTCCAGCCCCTCTCGTCGGCGGCGGCCGAGTCGGCGCCGCGCCACTTGAAGCCGTTTCCGACGCCGGACCTTCGCAAGAGCGCGGATGACCGGGCCGAGGCCGCCGAGCACGGATCGGCCGTGCGCCTGACCCGGCTGGAGCAGGCCCTCGACCGGGTCGCCACCGCGCAATCCCACGCCGTCGCCGAAGTCGCGCGCCGGGCCGGATCCAGTGCCGGACGCTTTCGCGATCTGATCGCCCGCACCGGTCTCTCGCCGGCAAGGTTCGAGTCGCAGGCGGCAGGAACCGGTGGCCCACTGGTGCCCCTGAACGGTGATGCCTTCGACCGGGGCCTGGCCGATGCCCGGCGGCAGATCGAGGAGGAGACGCATCTGCGCCGGGTCGCCGCCGCCCTCCCCTTCCGCCAGCCGATCCCCGGTGATCTCGCTTTCACCAGTGCCTTCGGGGCGCGACTCGATCCGTTCACCCGTGGTTATGCCCTGCATACCGGCGTGGACATGCGCGCCGAATCGGGGGCTCCGGTTCGTGCCACCGCCGCCGGCCGGGTGACGGCGGCCGATTATGCCGGCGGCTACGGCAACATGGTCGAGGTCGATCACGGCCGCGGGCTCGTCACCCGCTACGCGCATCTGTCGGGCTACGCCGTCTCGGTCGGCCAGCGTGTCGAGGCGGGGACGGTGGTGGGCTTCGCCGGCTCGACCGGCCGCTCCACCGGCAGCCACCTGCATTACGAGACCCGCATCGACGGCGAACCGGTCGATCCGCAGCGTTTCCTGCAGGCCGGGGCGCAGCTGGTTTTCGCGGATTGAGGCCGCTCGGCCTCACGCCGCCATCGCAGCCCCCGTCATCGCTTCGTCTTCGTCTCGCGTTACCTGAGGCGGATCCCGACACAGAGCCGGGATCCGAACTCAGCTCCGGCCTCAGTCGATGTCCTCGACCGCCTCGCTGCCGCCATAGACGCGCTGCGCCAGGGAGGCTTCCATGAACGGGTCGAGGTCGCCGTCGAGCACCTCGTCCGGGTCGGTCGATTGCGTGCCGGTGCGCAGATCCTTCACGAGCTGATAGGGCTGCAGCACGTAGCTTCGGATCTGGTGGCCCCAGCCGATATCCGTCTTGGCGGCAGCCTCGGCGTTGGCCTTCTCCTCGCGCTTCTTCAGCTCCAGCTCGTAGAGGCGGGCGCGCAGCATGTTCCAGGCGGTGGCCCGGTTCTTGTGCTGCGAGCGCTCCTGCTGACAGGCCACCACGATGCCGGTCGGGTTGTGCGTGATGCGCACCGCCGAATCGGTCGTGTTGACGTGCTGGCCGCCCGCGCCCGACGACCGGTAGGTGTCGATGCGGCAATCGGATTCCTTGATCTCGATCTCGATCCGGTCGTCGATCACCGGATAGACCCACACGCTCGCGAAGCTCGTGTGCCGGCGCGCATTCGAATCGTAGGGTGAGATGCGGACCAGCCGGTGCACGCCCGACTCGGTCTTGAGCCAGCCATAGGCGTTGTGGCCCTTGATCAGGAGCGTGGCGCCCTTGATCCCGGCCTCTTCGCCGTCGGTCATCTCGACGATCTCGACCTTGAACTTCCGCCGCTCGGCCCAGCGGGCATACATGCGCTGGAGCATGTTGGCCCAGTCCTGGCTCTCGGTTCCGCCGGCGCCGGCATGGACTTCGAGATAGGTGTCGAAGCCGTCGGCCTCGCCGGAGAGGAGCGTCTCGACCTGACGGCTCGCGGCCTCCTTCTCGACCGCCTTGATGGCGGCCTCGCCCTCGGCGATGGAGGCCGCGTCGCCCTCCATCTCGCCGAGTTCGATCAGGGTCGCGGCATCCTCGAGATCCTGCTCGAGCTTCTTGATCGCGGTCACGGCCTCGTCGAGCTGCTGGCGCTCGCGCATGACCTTCTGCGCGGCCTCCGCATCGTTCCAGAGGTCGGGGTCTTCGGACGCGGCGTTCAGCTCCGCGAGACGTTTATCGACTGTATCCCAGTCAAAGATGCCTCCTCAGCAGCCCTATAGACTGCTTGGCGGCATCCGAGGCCTGTTCGATCTCGGCGCGCATCTGGTGTGAAACTCGTATGGCGGTGTGGCCGGGGGTGATACCGGGCGCCTTCCGCCCTGTAAACCGCCGTCCCACGATGCCCGACCTTCGAACCCGCCGCTCTCACCTGCTTCTCGCCACCGCCGCCGTGATCGCCGCCGGTCTCGCCATCCGCCTGACGCCCCTCGGATGGCCGCCGATGGTGGTGAAATATGCCGGTTCGATCCTGTGGGGCGCGATGGTCTACGGGCTCGTCGCTTTCCTGCGCCCGGCCGCAGAGACGGGCAGACTCGTGGCCCTCGCCGGGCTCATCGCCGTCGCCGTCGAGCTGTTCCGTCTCATCCATGCCCCCTGGCTCGACGCGTTCCGCCTCACCCTGCCCGGCCAGCTGCTCCTCGGCCGCCTTTTCTCGGTGTGGAACATGCTGGCCTACGCGGCCGGTATCGCGGCGGCCGCCGGGCTCGATGCGGCGGCCCGGCGCGCCTGAACCCCATCGCTCCAACAGATCGAGAGGTCCCAGGGGACCGTTCCGCTCGCTCAAGAGTTGCCGGCGGTGAGTCGCGGCAGCCTCGGCAACCGGGAGCGGACATGGCGGACAGGCAGGGCAGAACGGTCGTCGTCACCGGGGCGAGCGCCGGTGTGGGGCGCGCCGTGGCGGTGGAATTCGCGCGCCGCGGCTGGAACGTCGCGCTGTTCGCCCGGGGCGAGAAGGGCCTGCGCGGTGCCGTGCGCGCGGTCGAGCAAGCCGGCGGCCGGGCCCTCGCCTTCGCTGCGGATGTCGCCGATGCCGAGGCTGTCGCCCAGGCCGCCGACGAGACCGTGGAGCGGTTCGGCGGCATCGACGTGTGGGTCAACAATGCGATGGTGACGGTCTACGCCCCCGTCCACCAGATGACCGCGCAGGAATTCCAGCGAGTCACCGACGTGACGTATCTCGGGCAGGTCCACGGCACGATGGCGGCCCTCGCGCATATGCGCCCGCGCGATGCCGGCACTATCGTCCATATCGGCTCGGCGCTCGCCTATCGCTCGATCCCGCTCCAATCGGCCTATTGCGCCGGCAAGGCGGCCGTGCGCGGCTTCGTCGATTCGCTGCGCACTGAATTGCGGCATGACCGCAGCCGCGTCCGCGTGACGACGGTGCATCTCCCGGCGGTGAACACGCCGCAATTCGACTGGGCCCGCTCGACCCTGCCGCGCCGCCCGGAGCCGGTGCCGCCGATCTTCCAGCCGGAGGCCATCGCCCGCCATGTCTACCGGGCGGCGCGGGACGCGCCTCGGGAGCTGTGGATTGGAGCCTCTGCCTGGCAGGCGATCCTCGGCAACATGCTGATCCCCGGCCTCATCGACCGCTATCTCGGCCGCTACGGCTATCAGGACGAGATGACGAGCCGCGCGGCGATTCGCGGGCGCGCCGACAATCTCGACGAGCCGGTCGATACCGATCCCGGTGCCCATGGCCGTTTCGATGCGCGTGCGAGCGACCGGGTGGTGGCCGTCGATCCGGTCTGGTTGCGGGCCGGCGCGGTGGTCGCGCTCGGGGCACTTGCAGGCGCTGCCTTTGCGGCTGGCGGGTCAGAGCGGGCTCGACGGCTGAAGCGCGTGGAGAGGGCCAGCTCAGCCCGTAGGGGCTCGAGCCCACAACCCTGAAGGCTTGATGCTGCTGGGATTGAAGATGTAGTAACGTTCCTACATCGTGCGCGGAGAACCAGCGCCATGCCTATCACGACGTTTTCAAGCCGAGAACTGAACCAGCACGTCACGCAGGCCAAGGAGGCGACAAGGGACGGGCCAGTCTTCATCACCGATCGCGGCAAGCCGTCCCATGTGCTGCTGAGCATCGAGGAATATCGGCGGCTGACGGAGCAGCGACGAAACATCGCCGACGCTCTGGCGATGCCTCGCCGAGAGGATGTTGATCCAGAAGACATCGACTTCGAAGCACCGCGCTTGAACATCGCGATCGAGCCCGCCGATCTCTCATGATGTACGTGCTCGATACCAACGTCGTATCGGAGTTGCGAAAGGTCAGATTCGGCAACGCCCATTCCGGTGTCGCCGCTTTCGCTGCGGGAGTCGATGCGGCGGCTCTCTTCGTGTCGGCGATCACGATCATGGAGCTTGAGCTTGGCGTTCTTCTGGCCGAACGGAGAGATGCCAAGCAGGGCGCAAGACTGCGTGATTGGTTGGAGCGGCAGGTTCTGCCCGAGTTCGACGGTCGAACGCTTCCTGTCGATAGAGCCGTCGCGCAGCGATGTGCTCGCTTGCATGTGCCCGACAAGCGTGGCGAGCGGGACGCGCTGATTGCCGCCACCGCGCTTGTCCACGGCATGACGGTCGTGACGCGCAACGTCGCCGATTTCCGTCCGACCGGTGTCGGTCTCCTCAATCCCTGGGACCAGTGACGGCTCAATCCGAGCCGAACCGGCGTCGGACAAAGCGGCGGGGGGCCTGCCGTAGCCGATGGGCTCCCCCGCTCATCTCAGACATCCCTACTCCGCCGCAGCCTTGCGACTCGCGAGGAAGGCCTCGTGCTCGGCCACCAGCGCGCCGCTCAGCGCCTTCTCGATCAAGGCCCGGGTGCCCCCCACGCCGTAGAGGGCGATGAACGAGCCGAAGCGCGGGCCCTGCGCTTCACCGAACAGCACATTGTAGATCGAAGCGAACCACGTCTTCGACACGCCAGGCCGTCCGTCCGGGCTCTTGGCCTTGCCGGACAGGTCCGGGAAATGGCGCCGGCCGACCTCGTAGACGATGGCCTGCAGGGCTTCCGGATCGGTCGAGCCCTCGTGCTCGGCGAGCGTCTCCGAGAGGTCGCGCAGGGCTGCCGCCTCCTCCTCGGTCGGGGCGCGGTACTGCTTCTGCGGGCGCACGAAGTCCCGGTAATAGGCGAGCGCCCGGGTCACGAGGCCGGCGAGCTTCGGATGCGTCTCCGGGCCGACCTGCGGCGCGTAGCGGCGGATGAAGCCCCACAGCACCGCCTCGTCCTCGGCATTGGCCACCGCCACGAGGTTGAGGAGCATGCCGAAGGAGAGCGTCGTGCCGGCCTCGTCGATGGTTTCGACGGCCGGCGGCTCGCCCGCGTGAAGGTGCCAGACCGGATTGCCGAGGCGGTGCTTCGCCTCCTGCCCGGCGAAGCGCCCGAGGAAGTTGTCGTATTCGTCGACGTTGCGCGGAATCACGTCGAAGAACAGGCGCTTGGCCTCGCGCGGCTTGTTGTACATGAACAGGGCGAGCGACTCAGGGGTGGCGTAGGTCAGCCACTCGTCGATGGTCAGGCCGTTGCCCTTCGACTTCGAGATCTTCTGGCCCTTCTCGTCGAGGAAGAGCTCGTAGTTGAAGCCTTCCGGCGGCTCGGCGCCGAGCGCGCGGGCGATCTGGCCGGAAAGCTTGACCGAATCGATCAGATCCTTGCCGGCCATCTCGTAATCGACGCCGAGCGCCACCCAGCGCATCGCCCAATCCGGCTTCCATTGCAGCTTGACGTGGCCGCCGGTGACCGACGTCTCGTAGGCCTCGTTGGTGTGCGGATCGCGCCAGACGATGGTGCCGGCGGAGGGGCGCACCTCGTCGATCGCCACCTGCATCACGTGGCCGGTGACCGGATGGATCGGCAGGAACGGCGAGTAGCTCGCCGAGCGCTCGGCCCGCAGCGACGGCAGCATGATCGCCATCACCGCCTCGTAGCGCTCCAGCACGAGGCGCAGGGTGTCGTCGAAGATGCCGGACTTGTAGCACTCGGTGGCCGAGCGGAACTCGTAGTCGAAGCCGAAGGCGTCGAGGAAGCGGCGCAGCTCGGCGTTGTTGTGGTGGCCGAAGCTCTCATGGGTGCCGAACGGGTCCGGCACCTTGGTCAGCGGTAGGTTGAGGGCCTCCCGCAGCATCTCGCGGTTCGGCACGTTGTCCGGCACCTTGCGCAGGCCGTCCATGTCGTCCGAGAAGGCGATCAGCCGGGTCGGCACCGCGTCCTTCGTCAGCACCCGGAAGGCGTGGCGCACCATCGAGGTGCGGGCCACCTCGCCGAAGGTGCCGATATGCGGCAGGCCCGAGGGACCGTAGCCCGTCTCGAACAGGACCTCGCTCTTCGGCTTCTTCTCCAGCCGCGCCACGAGCTTGCGTGCCTCTTCGAAGGGCCAGGCGGCGGCGGAGGCCGAGGCCTCCAGAATGTCGGGATCGAGGCGAAGGGGCGCGGACATCGGACAGACTTTTCGGGGTACAAGACAGGCGCCACGCTGGCCCTGCGAGCCGGGGCGCGAGAGCGGGCAACCTATGGAGCGGGGCGGCGCGGGTCAACGCGGCCAACCTGTCCGACGGCGCGGGATCCTGTGAAGGGCGAGAATCGGGGCGGGTGACCGCCCCGGATTATCCCCGCCCGAGCACCAGCAGCCAGCCTAGGGTGGTGGCGGTCGCCGCCAGGGTCGAGACCAGCACGGCGGCGGCCACCAGCCCCTGCTCGCTCTTGTAGCGCGTGGCCAGCAGGTAGGCGTTGATGCCCACCGGCATCGCCGCGAACAGCACGGCGACGCCGGCATAGGCCGGCGGCATGGTGAAGACGTGGAAGGCCAGGAGGTAGACGGCGAGCGGGTGCAGCCCGAGCTTCAGCGCCGCGACGATGCTGGCGCCGGGCAGATCGTGCAGCACCTTGTAGCGGGTCAGGCCCGCGCCGAGCGCGATCAGGGCGCAGGTCGAGGCCGTGCCGCCGAGCGCATCGATCAGCGCCTTCGGGATGCCGGAGGGTGACAGGCCGGCCGCCTTCATCGCCATGCCGACGACGAGCGCCAGGAAGATCGGGTTCCGGGCCAGCACGAGGCCGAGGGTTTTCAGCCGCTGGCCTAGGGGCCGCCCGCCCTCCGATTCGATCAGGAAGGTCGCCGCGCCCATCATCAGAGGCAGGTGGACGGCGAGCAGCATGAACAGCGGGAAGGCGCCCGATTCGCCGTAGGCCTGGAGAATCATCGGGACGCCGACGAAGACGGTGTTCGACTGGCTCGCGGCGAAGCCGTGCAGCACGGCCCCGCGCCGGTCCACCCCGGCGGTTCGCCGCCCGATCAGCGAGCCGGCCGCCCAGGCGATGGCCGCGCCGCCGAAATAGCTCGCCCAGTAGCCCCAGGCGATTTCACCGGACAGGCCGGGGCGGGTCAGCGTCGAGACGATCAGCGCCGGTACCGCCAGAGAGAAGACATATTCCGACAGGCCGTCGCCGACCCGCTCGGAGATGATCTTCGTGAGCGAGGCGAGCCATCCGACCAGGACGAGGCCGAAGATCGGGATGATGAGGGTGAGCGCCGTCATCGGCCGCAACTGCCCTGTCAATATCTGTCACAGATCTCCGCAACGCCGTCGCGGCTGCCGGAGCTTCTGAAGGCCGGGAGTTCCGTGAGATGTCCTCGAACGGCGAAGGCCACCGGACGTCCGCGTCCGGTGGCCTTCTCATGTCTGACGAGGAAGCGCGGGCGCTAAGACACCCGCGGGACCTTACGCGGCGGCGGGGGCCGCGACCTCGGCGATCTTCTTCTCGATCTCGCGCTTCAGGAGGCGGGCCGTCTGCGACAGCTCGATCTCACGGGCCTTGACGAGGAAGGCGTCGAGACCGCCGCGATGCTCGACCGAGCGCAGGGCGTGCGCGGTAACGCGCAGGCGGACGCGGCGATTGAGGGCATCCGACTGCAGCGTGACGTTGCAGAGGTTGGGCAGGAACCGGCACTTGGTCTTCCGGTTCGAGTGGCTCACGAGGTGACCGACCTGAACGGCCTTGCCCGTGAGTTCGCAGCGACGCGACATCGTTACAGTCCTGTCAACGTTAGGCCGGGTCTCGGCGCTGAAGCGTTTCGGCAATGCCACACGGCTCTCGCGCCGAGGGCGTCGAACCCTCGCGACAATCGATACCGGCGGAGTCCTATGGAAGTGGCGAGCCTATAGGGGAGGCGCCCCGGATTCGTCAAGGTCGGTGAGCGATATTCCGGGCTCCGGTGCAGGCCGAGATCCGGAGATCCCGCCCGTCACCCAGGGATATCACGGTACTGCCGTGCGAGCGAGCTGACGCCCGGGCGCCTGAGCCGACTTCGCCGCGCTGGGCCGCGTGGCCACGGCACGGAGCGCGGTCATGTTCGCGGCGACCTCGGCGGGGCCGAGATCCTGGGCAAGCACCCGCTCGGCCTCGTCGTAGCGGCCCCTGAGTCCCAGCACCAGGGCGAGATTGCCGCGCACACGGGCATCCGCCCTCGGCTGCGCGGCGGCGAGGCGCAGGGTCGTCTCCGCCTCGTCGAGATGGCGGGACAGGGCGTAGGACAGGCCGAGATTCGACAGCACCCGCGGCTCGTTCGGGACGATCTTGAGGGCGGCGTCGTAGAGGCTCTGAGCCCGGGCATGATCGCCGGTCTGGTCGGCCACCATCCCCTGGGCCGAGAGCACGCGCCAATCGGGCTGGGCCGGGCTGTGCGCGTTCTGGAGGACCTCGGTGGCCTCCTGATAGCGCCCGGCCTCGGCGAGGCTCTTGCCGTAGGCGGCGAGCACCGCCTTATCCTTGGGATTGCGCAGGGCGACCTGCTGCAGCACGGCCGCTGCCTGGGTTTTCTGGTCGGTCGCCCGCAGGGCCTCGGCGTAGCGCATGGCATTGCGGGTATCGTTCGGATCCGACGCGTAGCGCGCGGCCAGGGCATCGATTTCGGCGCGGGGAGACCGCTCCGTCCGTCCGCCGAGAAGGTTGAGGCCGCCGATCGAGCCGGTCGTTTCCGGCGAACGGCTGTGGCATCCAGCCAGACCGAGGCCGATCACGGCCGCAGCGAGCAGGCGGCGCGCCCGGACCGCTGCCGGCAGGCTCGGGGCCGGGCCGGACCCGCCGGTCCTCTCGGAGTGGCACGCAAAACTCCCGGTCACCGGTCGCCCTCTCTCTGATCGCGACAGCGCGGCGGGAGTTTCGTGAGAGACACGCCATCGTCTCCCGCCCTCCGGCCGGCTTGCGCCATGCCGATGGCGGAGTGATAGAGCGTTAACCCTAATGGCCAGTTAAGCTTACCTCTCATGCCCCTTACCAGAGCCTCCGACGGATCCCTGCTCATCGCCGCGACCCCGGAGGCGGTGCCGATCCGCCCGGTGACGGCGGAGAACTGGAACGCGGTCGAGGCGGCGCTGCCGGAGCCGCAGCGGAGATTCGCCGCCGCCACCGGTTTCACGCCCAAGGCCGGGCGCATCGCGCTCCTGCCGGGCGAGGATGGCGGCCTCGCCTGCGTGCTGTTCGGCCTGGGCGATGCGGGGGCTCCGTCCCGCGACCGCTTCCTGGCCGGCAAGCTGCCCGCCGCCCTGCCTCCGGGCGATTACCGCTTCGAGGCGAGCGACGGTTTCGATGGCGCCGAGGCGGCCCTGGCGTGGTTGCTCGGTGGCTACCGCTATGAGCGCTACCGCAAGCCCGGTGAGCCGCGTCCGCGCCTCGTCGCCCCCGAGGGGGCCGATGCGGCGGCCATTGCCCGCGTCGCGGCGGCGGTCGCGGCCGGGCGCGACCTGGTCAATACGCCCGCGAACGATCTCGGCCCCGCCGAGATCGAGGCGGCGATTCGGGATCTGGGCGCGCGCTTCGGCGCGACAGTCGCGGTCACCCTGGGCGAGGAATTGGAGCGGGACTTTCCCCTCGTCCATGCCGTCGGCGCCGCCTCGCCGCGGGCGCCGCGGCTCATCGACCTGACCTGGGGCAAGGCGGAGAATCCGCTCGTGACGCTGGTCGGCAAGGGCGTCGTGTTCGACACCGGCGGGCTCGACATCAAGCCGGCGTCCAACATGCTGCTGATGAAGAAGGATATGGGGGGCGCCGCCGCCGCCCTGGCCGCCGCCGAGATGATCATGGGCGCGGACCTGCCGGTGCGGCTGCGGCTGATCGTGCCGAGCGTCGAGAACGCCATTGCCGGCGAGGCCTTCCGCCCCGGCGACGTGATCCGCTCCCGTGCCGGCCTCACCGTCGAGATCGGCAACACCGATGCGGAGGGGCGCCTGATCCTGGCCGATGCCCTGGCGCTCGCCGATGCCGAGGAGCCGGACCTCATCATCGATTTCGCGACCCTGACCGGTGCCGCCCGGGTGGCGCTCGGCCCCGACCTGCCGGCCTTCTTCACCGAGGATGGGGCGCTGGCCGAGGCCGTGGCGGAGGCGGGCGAGCGCGTGAACGATCCGGTCTGGCGCCTGCCGCTGCACGCGCCCTATGCGAGCCTGCTCGATTCGAAGATCGCCGACCTCAACAACGCGCCGGGCGGGCCCTTCGCCGGGGCCATCACCGCCGCCCTGTTCCTGCGCCGGTTCGCGCCCCGCACCAAGGCGCATGTGCATTTCGACCTGTTCGGCTGGAATCCCTCGACCAAGCCGGGCCGGCCGGAGGGCGGCGAGGTCCAGACCGCCCGCCTCGCCTACGCGCTGGTGGCCGGGCGTTATCCGGCGCGCTGATTGAAGCGCCGGCGGCGTCAGCGTCTCCCGGCGGGGCGCGACGCCTCCGGCCGGTGGCGCTCCTGCGCCCGCGCCACGCTCGGCGGAAGCCTGTCTTCCGGCTTTCCCGCGCCCGCCTGCGCCGGCCCGAGGGCCGAGGACGAATCTCCGCCCCGCTCGAAGGCCCAGCCGGCATTCACGCCCGCATAGAAGCCGGTGAAATCCTCCGCCGCGGCGGGGGCCGCGCTCAAGAGGAGCAGACCGAGCACGCTCGCCGTCCGCCGCATCGCCTCACCTTCGCTCACACCCGCTGTTGGGCCTGCCGCCCGACAGCGGCAAGGGGCCAAACGAAAACGGCGGCCCTGAGGCCGCCGCTTCGTCATCGCGTGATGCGCCGATCAGTAATCGACGTTGATGCTCTGAGCCTCACGGCCCTTCTGGCCATCGACCACGTTCAGCGTGACCTGCTGGCCCTCGGCCAGCGAGTCGAGGCCGGCGCGGGACAGGGCCGAACGGTGGACGAACACGTCCTTGCCGCCGTCGTTCACCGACACGAAGCCGAAGCCCTTGGCCGGATCGTACCACTTCACGGTGCCGGTCATCTCGACCGACGGGCCGCTGGCGACACGGCCCCCACCGCCGAAGCGATCACGACCGCCACCACCGAAGCGGTCGCCGCCACCGCCGAAGCGATCGCCGCCGCCGAAGCGGTCACCACCGCCGAAGCGATCGCCGCCGCCGAAGCGCGGGCCAGCTTCGCGCCGGGGCGGAGCCGCCTCGGCCGTCGAGGTGTCGACGCTGGTCACGGACGTGACCTGCGGGCCCTTCTGGCCCTGCGCCGTCTGAACCGTCAGACGCGTGCCGGGCAGGAGGTCGTCGTGGCCGGCCGCCTCGACCGCGCGGATGTGGAGGAAGGCATCACCGGAGCCGTCGCCGAGCTCCACGAAGCCGAAGCCCTTCTCCTTGTTGAACCACTTGACCGTCGCATCACGCTCCGGGCCCGAGGGGGCGACGGGAGCACGAGCCGGGCCGCGGTCGAAGCCGCCGCCACCGCCGCCGCCGAAGCGGTTGCCGCCGCCACCGAAGCGGTCACCACCGCCCGGAGGGAGTTCGTCCGGCCACCGCGGCTCAGCACCCCCATCGTCGAAGCCGCGCTTCTGCGGCCCCCTGAAATCACGACCACGTCCCATTGAAAGCTCGCAAAAACCGTCCGCTCGCCAAGTCTCGAATACCGCGTGCGCGCTATCTCGAGACAGCCCACGCCCCGCACTATCATCCCCCCGGCTGCGGCCACCGGAAGCAACGCCTTAGGTCTGACGCAATCCTGCCGATACCGCAAGGATCTTCTAACCGGAACGTGCCTCGGGCTCCCCTTTTTCGCGCCGAACGGGGTCGGTGAGCCTCCTGGGCCGCCCTCGGCGAAGCCGGGCGGCAATTCCGGCTTACGTATGATGGTCACCCGGAGGGCGATTCTTCCCGGTACCCGCCGTTACCCGCGAGAGTGACGCGCGGTTTTAGGAAAACGAAAACCGGCGCCGGGCTAGAATCGCCTCGAAACGCTCCGGACCTGCCCTGGGCGCGCCGCCGCCAATGATCGCAACCCCGACCTTCCCGGATCTCTCCGCCCTCGTCGTGGACGAGAGCCTCTATATCCGTCGCATCGTGCGCGACATGCTGATGCGCGTCGGCATCAAGCGCGTGCTGGAGGCGCCCGATGGCGCCGAGGCGCTGGGTGTGCTCGCCGAGAGCAAACCGGATCTCACCATCATCGATTGGGATCTGGCGATCCTGTCGGGGGAGGAATTCATCCGGCTCGCCCGCACCCCGGCGACCTCGCCCTCGCCGACGGTACCGATCATCCTGATGCTGGCCCAGCCGCGCCGCAACGTGGTCGACCGGGCGATCGCGCTCGGGGTCAACGAGATCATCGCCAAGCCGTTCTCGCCCAAGACCCTGTGGTCGCGCCTGGACGAGGTCATCAACCGCCCCCGTCCGTTCTCGCAGGTGAAGAGCCTGCTGCGCCCTCTGCCCCGCACCAGCAGTCTGGCCAAGATGGGCGTCGCCTGACGCAGATTCAGGCCCGGCGCAGGCGTCGCCGATGCACGTGCCCGATCCGGTCGGCCGGCGGCATTGCGATGTCGAACCCCGACAGTTCGGCGATGCCGCCTTCCTCGTCCAGGCCGCGCTCTGTCACGGAGATGCGAAAGCCCTCCCCGTCCTGCGCGATCGTGTAGAGGTAGTAGGAGGCGCGCCGGTTGCTGAGCAGCGTGCGCGCCGAGGCCGAGGGCGCGCCCACCACCGGCACCGGCCGCCCGTCCGGCCCCGCGATCCGGGCCACGCTGCCGACATGGTTGTGCCCGTGCAGGATCAGGTCCGCTCCGGCCCGGCCGATCATGGCGGAGAAATTGGCGGCATCCTTCAATTCCCGACCCGCGGCCGCCCCGCCTGGATGGGGCGGATGATGGATCATCACCACACGACAGGGCCGCTCGGCTTCCGCGCCGAGACCATGCAGCAGGCGCTCGGCCGCCTCGATCTGTGCCGGACCGAGGCGCCCGCTCGCGGCGAAGGGCTTAGTCGGAATCGCCGAGGAGAGGCCGACCAGGGCGAGCGGCCCGCGCCGCCGCAGATAGGGAAAGCTGCGGGCCTGCCCCGCATCGTCCTCGGTCCAGCCGCCGCAGGCGGCGAGCAGGCCCTCCAGCGAGCCGCGGACATAGGCGTCGTGGTTGCCCGGCACGAAGCTGACCCGGTCCGCCGGGCCCAGGGCTTCGAGGAAGACACGGGCGGTCTCCCACTCGTCCGGCAGCCCGAGATTGCACAGGTCGCCGGTGCAGGCGACGTGATCGACCCCCTGGCCGTGCAGGTCGGCGACGAGGGCGCCGAGCAGATCCATGTCGTGATGGCGCCCGCGCCCGCGGCGCCAGTTCACGTAGCCGGTGGCCCGCTTGCTGAGCAGCTGGCGCAGGCGCGGGCGCGGCAGCGGCCCGATATGCGGATCGGTGAGATGGGCGAGACGGAACATGTCGCCGCCTCGCATCGCGGGAACGCCCGCCGACGTCAATATCGGGCTGCCTGTCGGGCGATCCGCCGCAGCGGGACGGCCCCGCAGGACGCCGCATTTCTAAACATACATTTACGGATCGCATCCAATCCGTTGCTTCGGCCGCGCGGTCGAGGCTAGACAACGGCCATCCGGCAAGCCTCCCGCCCCCGGCTGGGGAGTGGCCGTAGCCCACGATCAGCGAAGCGGGACAGAGCTGTCCGAACCCCCATGGGCCTCATCAAGACCATCGGCCGCAAGCCGGGCGTCCAGCGGATCCTCGGCGTTGCCGCCGCGGGCTATCTCCGGCTCGTGCGGCGCACCAACCGCTTCACCGTGGAGCCGGAGGGCGCCTATGGGCGCCTCGACGCGACGGGTCCGTTCATCGCGGCGATGTGGCACGGCCAGCACATCATGATCTCGTTCATGCGCCGCCCGCAGGACAGGGTGGCCACGATCATCTCCCGTTCCCCCGACGGCAACATCAATACCCTGGCCCTGACCCGGCTCGGCGTTCGGGTGATGCGCGCCTCCGGCGCCCGCGGCCGCGCCGTGCGCGACGCCCGCGCCAAGGGCGGGGCCGAGGGGCTGCGCGCCATGGTCAAGGCGCTGAAGGGCGGCGAGACCGTCGCCTTCTCGGCGGATGTGCCCAAGGTCTCCCGGATCTGCGACGCGGGCATCATCATGCTGGCGCGCTTCTCCGGCTGCCCGATCGTGCCGGTGGCGGTGGTGACGAGCCGGCACATCCGCTTCAATTCCTGGGACAGGGCCTGCCTCGGCCTGCCCTTCGGGCGTGGCGCCATGGTGTTCGGCGAGCCGACCCATGTCCCGCGCGACATCACCCCGGAAGAGGTCGACGCCCTGCGCCAGCGGGTGCAGGCGGAACTGAACCGCGTCCACGACCGCGCTTACACCCTCGTCGGCCGCCCGGACCGGGTCGGTGCCTTCCCGGCGACGCGGACCGACCCGCAGGGTGGCCTGGCGTGAGGGTGCCGCCGCTCCCCATCACCCTGCGGGCCTATCGCTGCGGGCTCTATCTCGGCGAGCCGGCCGTGGCCGGGCTGCTGGCGTGGCGCTCGCGCCGGGGCAAGGAGGATCCGGCCCGGCTGCCGGAGCGCCGCGGCCTGCCCGGGCGGGCGCGGCCGGTGGGGCATCTCGTCTGGATGCACGGGGCCAGCATCGGCGAGGCACTCTCCCTCGTCGGGCTCATCGAAGGCATGATCGCCCGGGGCTGCTCGGTGCTGGTCACCACGGGGACGCGCAGCGCCGCCGACCTCCTGAGCAAGCGGCTGCCGGCGGGCGCGGTGCATCAATACATGCCCCTCGACGCGCCGCGCTGGGTCGAACGCTTTCTCGCCCATTGGCAGCCGGATCTCGCCATCGTCGCCGAATCCGAGATCTGGCCCAACACCGTCGTCTCGCTGCACCGCCGGGGCATCCCGCTCGTGCTCGTCAACGGTCGGATGTCGGAGCGCTCGTTCAAGGCCTGGGCGCGCTCGCCGCATACCGCCCGGGCCTTGCTGTCGCGGATCGCGGTCTGCCTCGTGCAGACCCGCGAGGACGGGGAGCGCTTCGCCCGGCTCGGGGCGCCGCGGATCAGCGTTGTCGGCAACCTCAAATACGATTCGGCCGTGCCGCCCGCCGATGCGCAGCAGCTCGCCTATCTCGGCGACATGATCGGCGACCGGCCGGTCTGGGTGGCGGCGAGCACCCATCCCGGCGAGGACGACATCGTCGCCCGCGTCCATGCACGCCTCAAGGACCGTTTCCCGCGCCTGCTGACGGTGATCGTGCCTCGCCATCCCCGCCGCGGCGAGGAGGTGGCGCAGGCCGCCGCCGCCGCCGGCCTGCGGGTGGCCCGCCGGTCGAAGGGCGGGCGCCCGCTGCCCTCGGTCGATCTCTACGTGGCCGACACCCTAGGCGAGCTCGGCCTGTTCTACCGGCTCTGCCCGCTCGTCTTCCTCGGCGGATCGCTGGTGCCCCACGGCGGGCAGAATCCGATCGAGCCGGTGCGCCTGGAGAGCGCGATCCTGCACGGGCACTTCGTCTTCAATTTCCGCGAGCCCTACGCCGCCCTCGACGCGGCGGGCGGTGCCCGTTTCGTGGCGGACGAAGAGGCGTTGTGCGCGAGCGTCGCCGACCTCGTGGCCGATCCGCACGCTCTGGCCGCGATGGCCCGGAAGGGACAGGCGGCGCTCCTGCCCTTCGAGGGGGCGGTGGCGCGGACCTTCGCCGTGCTCGAACCCTATGTCGTGCAGATGAAGCTGTCCGCCCGCGAGCGGGACTGAGCCGGCATGCATCCGCCCGGCTTCTGGTCCCGGCCGCCCGGTCACCCCCTCGCCCGGCTGCTGGCGCCGGCCGGCCGCCTCTATGGCGGCCTGGCGGCGAATCGGATGGACCGTGCGGGCGCCGTGCCTCCCTGCCCGGTTCTGTGCGTCGGCAATTTTACCCTGGGCGGTGCCGGCAAGACGCCGACCGCCCTCGCCCTCGCCCGCCTCCTGCGCGGGCTGGGACGAAACCCCGTCTTCCTCAGCCGAGGCTATGGCGGGCGGGCGGCCGGCCCGCTCCTCGTCGATCCTGCCCGGCACGGTGCGGCGGAGGTCGGCGACGAACCGCTGCTGCTGGCGGCCTTCGCCTCCGCCGTCGTCGCCCGTGACCGGCCGGCCGGCGCCCGTCTCTGCGTCGCGGCCGGAGGCGACGTGATCGTGATGGATGACGGGCTGCAGAATCCGAGCCTGTCGAAGACCCTGGCGCTGGCCGTGGTCGATGCCGGCGCCGGGATCGGCAACGGTCAGCCCTTCCCCGCCGGGCCGCTCCGTGTGCCGCTCGCCCGGCAATGGCCGCATGTCGCCGGCCTCGTCCTCGTCGGTGAGGGAGCGCCCGGCGAGGGAGTGGCGGCACAGGCGCGGGCGCGCGGCCTGCCGGTCCACCGCGCCCGCCTCGCACCGGAAGAGCGAGCGACCTGGGCCGGGCGCCGAGTCGTCGCCTTCGCCGGAATCGGACGGCCGCAAAAATTCTTCGAGACCCTGCGCGGGCTCGGGGCCGAGATCGTGGCCGAACGGGCTTTCCCCGATCACCACCCCTATCGGCCGGCGGACCTGACGGGCTTGATCGCCCTCGCGGCGCGCGAGGGCGCATGCCTCGTCACGACGGAGAAGGACGCGGTGCGCCTGCCCCCGCAGGAGCGGGAGGCGGTGCGGGTGCTTCGGGTCGCGCTGTGCTTCGCCGACGAGGACGGCCTGCGGCGGCAGCTGGCCGACGCGCTCAGCGCGCCGCGCGAAGCTCCTTGAGGCGCTGCATCGCCGCCTCGGGGGTGGCATAGGCTTCCTGGCGGTCGACGTTCCAGTAGCGCAGGGCGTCGAGGGCGATCGGCTCGCCGGTCACCGCGCAGCGCACGAAGGTGCCCGGCTTGATCACCCGCATGGTGCCGTCGCCGTATTCGACCTTGGCTTCGCCGCCGGTCGCTCCCCGTTCATAGCGTCCGAGCATGAGTTTCGGGCTCCCGCTGTCGTCCTGTCCGCGTCCCGTCTGCTTAGAGCGCTGCCCGCCGGAGGGGAAGCCGGTTCGGCACGGGGGCGCGGTAGGATGTGTCCGCAGGTCACGATTGCCCCCTCGACACGGGCCCGAGCCTCGGGTCAAACCGAGCCATGTCCTGTTCTTCCTTGACCCGGCTGCGCCCGTGACCGAGCCCGCTCTCGACGCCTTGTTCGAGGCCGCCGCCGCCGTGCGTGGCCGCGCCCACGCGCCCTATTCAGGCTTCGCCGTCGGCGCCGCCCTGACCGACGAGGACGGACGCATCCATGCCGGCTGCAATGTCGAGAACGCCGCCTATCCCGTCGGCACCTGTGCCGAGGCCGGGGCCATCGCCGCGATGATCGCCACCGGCGGCCGGAGGATCCGCGCCATCCTCGTCCTGGCCGAAAGCCCCGCCCCGGTGACGCCCTGCGGCGCCTGCCGCCAGCGCATCCGCGAATTCGCCGGCCCCGACACGCCGATCCTCTCCGCCGGCCCGGATGGAATCCGCGCCCGCTTCACCCTGGAGGAGTTGCTCCCCGCCTCCTTCGGCCCGGAGCATGTCGTCCATGGCGCCTGAGGACGCCGCCATCGCTTTCCTGCGGGCGGAGGGCTTCGAGGGGCCTTACGCCTGCGCCATCGTCACCGGAACCGGGCTCGGGGCCCTGGTGGAGGCGGTCGAGGATCGCGTGAGCCTCGGCTACGACCGCATCCCCGGCTTTCCCGCCCCCGGCGTCAGCGGCCATGGCGGCCGGCTGCATCGCGGGCGCCTCTCGGGCCGGCCGGTCCTGGTCTTCGAGGGCCGAGCCCACGCCTATGAGCGGGGCGATGCGGCGGCCATGCGCGTCCCCCTCGCCGCCGCGCGGGCGCTCGGGGCCGGCGGGCTGCTGCTCACCAACGCCTCCGGCTCCCTGCGGCTGGAGGCCGGCCCCGGCAGCCTCGTGATGTTGACCGACCACATCAACCTGTCGGGCCTCAGCCCCCTGATCGGCGAGCCGAGCGATGCCCGCTTCGTGCCGATGACGGATGCCTACGATCCCGGCTTGCGCACGAAGCTGCTCGCGGCGGCCGAGGAGGCGGGCCTGCCGCTTCAGGCAGGCATCTACGCGTGGTTCTCCGGTCCGAGCTTCGAGACGCCGGCTGAGGTCCGCATGGCCGGCATCCTCGGCGCCGACCTCGTCGGCATGTCGACGGTGCCGGAGACGATCCTCGCCCGCTTCCTCGGCCTGCCGGTCGCGGCGGTTTCCGTCGTCACCAATCTGGCGGCTGGGATCGCGGGCGGCGCCCCCCACCATGCCGAAACCAAGGCGGTGGCTGCCCGCGCCGGGGCGGACCTCGCGCGCCTCGCCGCCGCCTTCGTCGCCCGCCTGCCCGACCCGCAAGGACACGGATGATGGCTGCGAACCCCCTCTCCTCCCAGGATGCGGCCGGCATCGCCCGTCGGGCCCTGCCGCTCCTCGACCTCACCGACCTGAGCGAGACCTGCACCGAGGCCGCGGTGGCGGATCTGTGCGGCAAAGCCCGCGCCAGCGCCGTCGCGGCAATCTGCGTCTGGCCGCGCTTCGTCGCGCAAGCGGCGGGGGTGCTGGCGGGCAGCGGCGTGCGGATCGCCACCGTGGTCAACTTTCCCGAGGGCGGCGAGGACCGGGAGGGCACGGTCGAGGAGACCCGCGCGACGCTGGCGGAGGGCGCCGACGAGATCGACCTCGTCCTGCCCTACCGTGCCCTGATGCGCGGCGATGCCGAAGCAGCCCGTGCGATGGTCCATGCCGTGCGCGAGGCCTGCGGCGGCAGTCTCCTCAAGGTCATCCTCGAGACCGGCCGGCTCGAGGAGCCGGACCTGATCGCGCAAGCGAGCCGCCTCGCGCTGGAGGCCGGCGCCGACTTCATCAAGACGTCCACCGGCAAGACACCGGTTTCGGCCACGCTCCCCGCCGCCGAGATCATGCTGCGGGCGATCCGCGATCATCGCGGCCATCGGCCGGCGGGGCTCAAGGTCTCGGGCGGACTGCGCCGGGTCGAGGATGCCGCCGCCTATCTGGCGTTGGCCGACCGGATCATGGGGCCGGACTGGATCGGTCCACACAGCTTCCGCATCGGCGCGAGCGCGCTCCATGCGGATCTCGTCCGTGTTTTGGAGGCGGGTCGATGAGGCTTCCCCAGGAGATCATCCGCGACAAGCGTGACGGGCGTGCCCTGTCGCCTTCCGACATCGCGGGCTTCATCGACGGGCTGGCGCGGGAGCGCGTCACCGAGGGGCAGGCGGCCGCCTTCGCCATGGCGGTGTTCTTCCGCGGCCTCGCCCTCGACGAGCGCGTGGCCCTGACCCGCGCCATGACCGAATCGGGCACGGTGCTCGCGTGGGACTTGCCCGGACCGGTGCTCGACAAGCACTCCACCGGCGGCATCGGCGACACGGTGAGCCTCGCCCTCGCCCCGATGGTCGCGGCCTGCGGCGGCTACGTGCCGATGATCTCGGGACGAGGGCTCGGCCATACCGGCGGCACCCTCGACAAGCTCGCGAGCATCCCCGGCTACGACGTGGCGCCCGGCCTCGACCGCTTCCGCGCGGTCACCGCCGAGGTTGGCTGCGCCATCATCGGGCAGACCGCCGACCTCGCCCCCGCCGACCGGCGGCTCTACGCGATCCGCGATGTGACCGGGACGGTGGAATCGCTCGATCTCATCACCGCGTCGATTCTCTCGAAGAAGCTCGCGGCGGGGCTCCAGGGCCTGGTCATGGACGTGAAGACCGGCTCCGGCGCCTTCATGGCCGGGCACGCGGAGGCGCGGGCGCTCGCCGAGAGCATCGTCACGGTCGCCAACGCGGCCGGGCTGCGCACCCGCGCCCTCATCACCGATATGGACGCGCCGCTCGCCTCCGCCGCCGGCAACGCGGTCGAGGTCGCCTATGCCGTCGATTATCTCACCGGACGGGTCCGCGAGCCGCGCTTCCACGCGGTCACCCTGGCGCTCGCCGCCGAGATGCTGGTGATCGGCGGACTGGCCGCAGACGTCGCGGAGGCGGAGGGCCGTCTCACGGCGGCGCTCGACTCGGGCCGGGCCTGCGAGGTGTTCTCGCGCATGGTGGCGTCGCTCGGTGGCCCGGCGGATTTCGTCGAGGCGGCGGAACGCCAGCTGCCACGGGCACCGGTGGTGCGGCCGGTGACGGCGGAGACGGCGGGTTTCGTGGAGGCTGTGGATACCCGCGCCATCGGCCTCGCCGTGATCGCGCTGGGGGGCGGCCGTACCCGGCCGCAGGATGCCATCGACGCCGGTGTCGGCTTCACCGGGCTGGTGCGGCCCGGCGACCGCGTCGCATCGGGCGAGCCGCTCGGCCATGTCCATGCGGCAGACGAGGCTGCGGCGGATCGGGCGGCGGCGGCTGTGAGGGCCGCCTACCGCATCGGCGAGGCGCGGCCGGAGCCGCGCCAGGCCGTGATGGAACGGTTGGGCTGAGGGCTTCCGCCGGTTTGCGGCCGGGAACCCTCGTCAACCCCTACCAGTGGTGATGATGGCGATGGCGGTGGCCCCAGCCGTGGTGATGGCCCCAGTGCCGGCGGTGATGCCCCCAATGGCCGCGATGATGGTGGCGGTGGCCCCAATGGCGCGGATGGTGGCGATGGCCGAAATGGTGGTGGTGCCACTGCACGGTTTCGACGGTCGCGTCCGAGGCGAGCGCGGCGGCCGGCGCGGCCTGAAGCGGGGCGGCCTCAGCGGAGCCGCCACCGATCAGCCCGCCGGCCATGAGAGCGAGCGCGGCGAGCGCGAAGCGGGACCGACGCGTCGAGGATGAAACCGACATACGTAACCTCCGTTCGTCCGGCCGTTTGGAACGGCCCTGGCGGCAAAACTAGGCGCTGCCGGATGAACGGGTACTGAGCACTCTGCGCACAAACGGAAATGTAGATTGCGCCTCGTCCCAAGGGGGGACACGGCGCTCCATTCTCCCGATCGACACCGCCTTATCGCGGGGCATCGACCACGACGCGCAAAAACGCTTCGACATGGTTTCCGGTTGGAGGCTGTGACCTTTCCCTACGTCATCGCGAGGCGAAGCCGTGGCAATCCAGGGCACGGGACTGTCCGGAAAGGTTGCGCCGGATCGCTTCGCTGGCGCTCGCGATAGACGATCAGGGCGTCGCGGGTTTGCTCGCCTCGGGACGGCGATAGACCCAGACGCGGGCCGGGGGCAGGTTCAGCCAGACCTTGTTGGAGCGGCTCGCCGTGTAGCTGCCCGCCTCGCACCGCGCGGGGATCGGCGGCACCACCGCGTAGGTGAACTGTACGAAGGGCGCGCCCGGATGCATCAGGTCATGGGCACCCTGCAGCAGGTCGAGGCGCTGCTCCAGGGGCTTGGTGAACAGCGGCAGGCTGGAGATCGTCGCGGCGCAGGGACGGTCGAGCAGGCCGCCCAGGGTCTCGCGGATGCGGTAGGCATCGCCGCGAATGACGGTGGTGCGTGGGAAGCGGCGCTGCAGCAGCCGGCAGAAATCCGGGTTGAACTCGACGAGGATCAGCCGCTCCTGGTCGAAGCCCCGGCGGATCAGCGCCTCGGTCACCGGGCCCGTGCCCGGGCCCAGTTCGATCACCGGACCGTCGACACTCGGGTCGGCATAGGCCGCCATGGTCCGGGCCAGCATCCGGCCCGAGGGCGTCACGGCCCCGGTGACGAGGGGGCGCTCGAACCAGGATCGCAGGAAGCGCGCCTCATCCTCCAGCGGATCTTTCCGCTCGCGGATGACGCGTGTCGCGGCGACGGCCTTGGCGCTGGAACGGCGAAGCGGCGGCACGACCGATGGTCCTCGGCTCATCATGGGTGGGAGAGGCTAGACGACGAAAACCGGCAGCCAGTCAAGCTCGCAGCTCTGTACGACCCGTATGAGGGCGCACATTGCCGCGACGACCGCCGCCCGACGGGCCGCGGTCGTAACCGGCCGGAGCGCGGGTTTGATCCCGCGCGGGCCATGATCACGTCCGCGCCGAGCCGCTGACGAAGAAGTCGCGCACCTTCGAGAAGAAGCCGGCGCTTTCCGGATGGTTCTCGTCCGAGGCACTCTGGTCGAACTCCTGCAGCAGCTCGCGCTGCCGCTTGGTGAGGTTCTGCGGCGTCTCGACGGAGACCTGGATGTAGAGGTCGCCGACTTCCCGCGAGCGCAACACCGGCATGCCCTTGCCCTTGATGCGGAACTGCTTGGCGGTCTGGGTGCCGGCGGGGATGCGGACCTGGGTCTGCGAGCCGTCGATCACCGGAACGGTGATCTCGCCCGAGAGCGCCGCCGTCACCATCGAGATCGGCACGCGGCAGAACAGGTCGGCCCCGTCGCGCTGGAAGAACGGGTGCGGCTTGATCGAGAGGAAGACGTAGAGGTCGCCGGAGGGACCGCCGCGCAGGCCGCTCTCGCCCTCGCCCGCCAGCCGGATGCGCAGGCCGTCATCCACACCCGCCGGGACGTTGATGGAGAGGGTGCGCTCGCGGTTGACCCGCCCGGCGCCGGAACAGGCGGTGCAGGGATCGTCGACGACCTCGCCGCGGCCGTGACAGTTGGGGCAGGTCCGTTCGATGGCGAAGAAGCCCTGCGCCGCGCGGACCCGGCCGTAGCCGCCACAGGTCGGACAGGTGCGCGGCTTCGAGCCGGGCTTGGCGCCGCTGCCGGAGCAGGCCTCGCAGGCGATCGAGGTCGGGATGCGAATCGTCTCGGTCTTGCCGGAATACGCCTCTTCGAGGGAGATTTCGAGGTTGTAGCGCAGGTCCGCCCCGCGCTCCCGGCCCGGAGCGCCGCCGCCCCGCCCGCGACCGCCGCCCGGCGCTCCACGGCCATCTCCGAAAAAGTTCTCGAAGATGTCCGACATGAAGTCGCCGAACTCGTTGCCGAATCCGGGGCCGCCCCCGCCGCCCTGGCTGAAGGCGGCATGGCCGAAGCGGTCATAGGCCGCGCGCTTCTGGCCGTCGGAGAGGCATTGATAGGCCTCGTTGACTTCCTTGAACTTGATCTCGGCTTCCTTGTCGCCGGGATTGCGGTCCGGATGATGGACCATGGCGAGCTTGCGGAAGGCAGCCTTCAACTCACCGTCCGAGGCCGTCTTCGCGACGCCCAAGACCTCGTAATAGTCCCGTTTCGACATTCCCGGCCTCTGGAGCCTCTCGTTTGCGTCGGCGACCGGCTTTCCGCCGGGCTTCGGCCGCGCCGCGATCCGCCTCCCGACTCGAACGGGATGGATCGGCCATCGCTTCTCACGGACGCCCGATACGGTTGATCCCCGAGCCTTGCCCGAGGATCAAGCCGTCCGTGCCGTCCTGGCGTCAAAAAATGCCGGGAGCGGTGCCGGCGCACCGCTCCCGAACCGTCACGGTGACTTACGCGCGCTTCTTGCGCTCGTTCTCGTCCACTTCCTGGAAGTCGGCGTCGATGACGTCGTCCTTCTTCTCGCCCGAGGCGGAAGCCCCCTCGGCGCCCGGCGCGCCCTCGGCCTGGGAGGCGGCGTACATCGCCTCGCCGAGCTTCATCGAGGCCTGCATCAGGTCGTTGGTCTTGGCCTTGATGCCCTCGGCATCCTCGCCCTCCAGAGCCGTGCGGAGCGCGGCGATGGCCGTCTCGATGGCGCCCTTGTCGGCGGCCGAGACCTTGTCGCCGTATTCCGACACCGACTTCTCGGTGGCGTGAATCAGGCTCTCGCCCTGGTTCTTCACCTCGACCAGCTCGCGGCGCTTCTTGTCCGCCTCGGCATTGGCCTCGGCGTCCTTGACCATCTTCTCGATGTCGGCGTCGGACAGGCCGCCCGAGGCCTGGATGCGGATCTGGTGCTCCTTGTTCGTCGCCTTGTCCTTGGCCGTGACGTTCACGATGCCGTTGGCGTCGATGTCGAAGGTCACCTCGATCTGCGGCATGCCGCGCGGGGCCGGCGGGATGCCGACGAGGTCGAACTGGCCCAGCAGCTTGTTGTCCGCCGCCATCTCGCGCTCACCCTGGAAGACCCGGATGGTGACCGCGTTCTGGTTGTCCTCGGCGGTCGAGAAGACCTGGGACTTCTTGGTCGGGATCGTGGTGTTGCGGTCGATGAGCCGGGTGAACACGCCGCCCAGCGTCTCGATGCCGAGCGAGAGCGGGGTCACGTCGAGCAGCAGCACGTCCTTCACGTCGCCCTGGAGCACGCCGGCCTGGACCGCGGCGCCGATGGCGACGACCTCGTCCGGGTTGACGCCCTTATGGGGCTCCTTGCCGAAGAACGCCTTCACGACCTCCTGCACCTTGGGCATGCGGGTCTGGCCGCCGACGAGCACGACCTCGTCGATCTCGGAGGCCGAAACGCCGGCATCCTTGAGCGCCTTGCGGCAGGGCTCGATCGTGCGCTGCACGAGGTCGTCGACCAGCGACTCGAACTTGGCGCGGCTGAGCTTCAGCGCGAGGTGCTTCGGGCCGGAGGCGTCGGCGGTGATGTAGGGCAGGTTGATCTCGGTCTGGGTGGCCGAGGATAGCTCGATCTTCGCCTTCTCGGCGGCCTCCTTGAGGCGCTGGAGGGCGAGCTTGTCCTTGGTCAGGTCGATGCCCTGCTCCTTCTTGAACTCGCTGGTCAGGTACTCGACCACTCGGTTGTCGAAGTCCTCGCCGCCGAGGAAGGTATCGCCGTTGGTGGACTTCACCTCGAACACGCCGTCGCCGATCTCCAGGATCGACACGTCGAAGGTGCCGCCGCCGAGATCGTAGACCGCGATGGTGCCGGACTTCTTCTTGTCGAGGCCATAGGCCAGGGCGGCGGCCGTCGGCTCGTTGATGATGCGCAGCACTTCGAGGCCGGCGATCTTGCCGGCATCCTTGGTGGCCTGACGCTGGGCGTCGTTGAAGTAGGCGGGCACCGTGATGACGGCCTGCGTCACCGGCTGGCCGAGATGCGACTCGGCGGTCTCCTTCATCTTCTGAAGGGTGAAGGCCGAGATCTGCGAGGGCGAGTACTTCTTGCCGTCGGCCTCGACCCAGGCGTCGCCGTTGTCGCCACGGGCGATCTTGTAGGGCACGAGGCCCTTGTCCTTCTGCGTCAGCGGATCGTCGTAGGTCCGGCCGATCAGACGCTTGATCGCGAAGAAGGTGCGTTCCGGATTGGTCACGGCCTGCCGCTTGGCGGGCTGGCCGACGAGGCGCTCCCCGTCGTCGGTGAAGGCGACGATGGACGGGGTGGTGCGGGCGCCTTCCGCGTTTTCGATGACCCGCGGCTGCGTGCCTTCCATGACGGCCACGCAGGAATTGGTGGTGCCGAGGTCGATACCGATCACTTTACCCATGGTGGGATCCCTCTGTTGGATTTTTCAAGCAGACCGCCGAGCCCCGAAGCAGCTCGACCCATGGCGGTACAAAACATCTGGTTTGAGAACGGGATGGATCCAAGCGCCAAGGCCCTTGCGGGCTGTGCTTCCAAGGCCTCGTCCCGTGTCCCGCCGCATATAAGAAGACGGCTACGCCGCCGCAAGAACGCGGACCGGGCCGTTGGGCGGCCGCCGTCATCCTCCGCCGTGCCGAGGCCTTTTTCCCCGTGCGGTGCAAGGGGCGCGACGGGACCGGAGACCCGCCTTGTTGCCAGGCTGCCACGTCCGCGCCATGCCTGTCATGCTAGGACAGCATGATACTGCCCGTGACGGGGCGTCAAACCGGGATACCGACCGCCCGATGTTCCTGCCCGACCCCGAGGGGATCCCCGTGAGGAAGATCCGCCCGCCGCGTGCCGCGACGGGGATGCTCCTCGCCTTCGCCTGCCTGACGGCACTGCCGTCCACGCCGGCGCGGGCCCAGTCCTTCTTCGAGGAATTGTTCGGCATCGGCCGGGCGGCCCGGCCGCCGCAGCCGCCGCGCAACGTGCCGGTCCCGCCGCCCCAGCCCGTCGATCCCGGCGCGCCGGCGGCTCCATTTCCCGGCGAGGGCGCGGAGACCCGGCCGAGCGTCCCGGCCCAGCCCAGGCAGCCGGTGGTGCTGCGCGTGCCGGCCGAGGACAACGTGGCGGGGCAGGAGCTGCTGCTCAACGGCCTCAACGGCTCCCTGAAAATCGAGCGCAACGGATCGGCCTATACGGCGCTGCTGACTCTGCCGGGTACCAAGATCTCGCAGCCGACCGAGAGCTGCACGGTGAAGCTCGACGGCGGCAAGCCCGTGCCCCTGGCGGCGGAGGGGCGTGCCCAGGGCGTTTCCCGCTTCGCGGCGTCCTCCGCCGAATGTCCCCTGCGCTTCGAGGTGCTCGACGGCAGCGTGCTCGCCACGCCCCTGGGGGCCGGCCGAGCCTGCACCTTCACGGCGGCCGATTGCGAGACCACGCCCGCCGGTCTGTGGGGGCCCGCTGCGGCCTCGCTGATCCCGCAGGCGGCGGAGTTCGACACCGCCCGCGGCGTGGCCGACAGGGCCGTGCGCGACAATTACAAGATCATGACCCAGCGCGCCCGTGGCAGCGATGTCCGCCCGATCGTGCAGGAGCAGGCGGCCTTCTCCTCGGACCGGGAGCAGACCTGCCGGACCTATGCCCGCGAGGGCGTTCACGGCTATTGCCATCTGCGCTTCACCGAGGCGCGGGCCATCGCCCTGGCGGCGCGGCTCGGGGCCAACACCGCCACGCCCACGGCGGCCAACGCTCCGCCGCGTCCCCGCCGTCCCCGTGCTCCAGTGGAAGGGATGAATCCCGACGCGGCCGGAGCGGAGCCTTTCGCCGATCAATAGGGTGCGCGGCAACCGGGGCTGAGCCATCGTCGCACGGGCGGAACCGTGCGCGGGCGCAGGTGTTGCGCCGAGGTCAGCCAGAGCGAGCCCGGCATGCCCGACCAGAAGATCGAAGCCTATACCGACCCGGCCGGCGGATGGGGGTCGGCCCGCTCCCTCGTCGACATCCTGACCCGCGAGGAGATCCCGGCCTCCGGCGCGGCCATGCTGATGAAGCAGAACAAGCCGGACGGCTTCATGTGCGTGTCCTGCGCATGGTCGAAGCCGGCCAAGCCCTCGACCTTCGAATATTGTGAGAACGGCGCCAAGGCGACCGCCTGGGAGCAGACCCGCAAGCGGATCGGCCCCGATTTCTTCGAGCGCTGCTCCGTCACCGAACTCCTCACGTGGTCCGACTACGACCTGGAGGAGAAGGGGCGCCTCACCCACCCCCTGCGCTACGATCCGCAGCGCGACCGCTATCTCCCGGTCTCCTGGGAGGAGGCCTTCGCCGAGATCGGCCGTGAGCTGAAGGCGGTGCGGGAGACCGACCCGAAGGCGGCGGTGTTCTACTCCTCTGGCCGGGCGTCGCTGGAGACGAGCTACATGTACGCGCTGTTCGCGCGGATGTACGGCAACAACAACCTGCCCGACTCCTCCAACATGTGCCACGAATCGACCTCGAAGGCGCTGCCGCAATCGATCGGCGTGCCGGTCGGCACCACGGTGCTGGAGGATTTCGAATCGACCGACCTGATTCTGTTTTTCGGTCAGAATGTCGGCTCGAACTCGCCGCGGATGCTCCATCCGCTGCAGGACGCTCGCCGCCGGGGCGTTCCGATCATCACCTTCAATCCCCTGCGCGAGCGGGGCCTGGAGCGCTTCACCAACCCGCAATCGCCGATCGAGATGCTGACGCATTCCTCGACGCAGATCTCGACCCAGTACCATCAGGTCAAGGCAGGAGGCGACATCGCGGCCATTGCCGGGATCTGCAAGGCCCTGTTCGCCGCCGACCGCGAGGCGCAGGCGGAAGGGCGCCCGCGCGTCCTCGACATCGACTTCCTCAGTGAGCACACCCACGGCTTCGAGACGTTCGAGAAGTTCTGCGACCGGCTCGACTGGACCGCCCTCGAGGTGAAGGCCGGCCTGAAGCGCGAGGCGATGGAGGCCGCCGCCGCCGTCTATGCCCGCGCGCGGGCGGTAATCGGCATCTACGGCATGGGGCTGACCCAGCACCGTCGCGGCACCGAGACGGTGCAGATGCTCGTCAACCTCATGCTCTTGCGTGGCAATATCGGCCGGCCGGGAGCGGGCATCTGCCCGGTGCGCGGCCATTCCAACGTGCAGGGGCAGCGCACCGTCGGCATCGCCGACGAGCCCTCCCTGGTGCCGCTCGACAAGCTGAAGGAACTCTACGGCTTCGAGCCGCCGCGGGAGAAGGGTCTCAACACCATCGAGACCTGCGAGGGCGTGATCGCCGGAACGGTGAAGGCCTTCGTCGGACTCGGCGGCAACTTCGTCCGGGCGATCCCCGACACGCAGCGGATGGAGGAGGCGTGGCGCTCCCTGCGCCTGACCGTGCAGGTCTCGACCAAGCTCAACCGCTCGCACCTCGTCCATGGCGAGATCGCCTATATCCTGCCCTGTCTCGGCCGGATCGAGATCGACGAGCAGCGGACCGGGCCGCAGGCGGTGTCGATGGAGGATTCGACCTCCTGCTTCCACGGCTCCCGGGGCGTGGCCCGCCCGGTGAGCGACCATGTCCGCTCCGAGCCCTGGATCGTGGCGCATCTCGCCAAGGCGACGCTGCCGCCCAATCCGAAGGTCGATTGGGATGCCTGGGTCGGCGATTACGCCAAGGTCCGCGACGCCATCGAGGCGACCTATCCGGAGAAGTTCAAGGACTTCAACGCGCGCCTGTTCGAGCCCGGCGGCCTGCACAAGCCGCTCGCCGCCCGCGAGCGCAAATGGGAGACGGAGACCGGCAAGGCCAATTTCGTGGTGCCGTCGGACGGGCTCGACATGGACCCGGACATGAAGAGCGACCGGCGCGACGTGCTCGACCTCATCACCCTGCGCTCGAACGACCAGTTCAACACCACCGTCTACGGCTATCACGACCGCTTCCGCGGGGTGAAAGGCACGCGGCAGGTGCTGTTCATGAACGAGAACGACATCGCGCGCCTGCAGCTCTCCGACGGCGAGACGGTCGATGTGGTGACCGAGGCCTCCGACGAGTTCGCCCGCGAGGTGAAGGGCCTCAGGATCGTCAAATACGACATCCCGGAGGGCAATTGTGCCGGCTACTACCCCGAGCTGAACGTGCTGATCCCGCTCTGGCACCACGATGTCCAGGCCAAGACGCCGGCGGCCAAGGCAATCCCCGTGCGCATCGCCAAGGCGGCGGAGCGGGCGGTGAGGGACTGACGCCTCGGACCGAGCGACGGCATCGACCGGTTCATCGGTGCCGCCGCCTCACTCGAGGAAAAACCGTTCGTTCCTCTGGCGCTCGCTCCAATGGCCGTTGGGCTTGCGGTAGCTGTAATAGGCCGCGAGTTCGAAGCCGGCCTGCTGGTTGTCCGCCATCTGGTGGACGAAGATCCGATCGGCGAAGGCGACCCTCAGCCTCGGCCGGGGTGGAACGAGATCGAAGAACGTATCGATCAGAACATGCGTCCCGGTCATGTGGTGCAGGTCGTAGGGGACGTGGTCGGTCGTCGCCTCCTCCCGGCGCTTCTGCTCCAGGATGTTGTGCAGGATCCGGTCGATCAGAAGGTCGAGTTCCGGCGCGCCTTTCCGGGCGGCGAGAACGCCGTTCATCAGGTCGAAATCCGTTTCCCCCGTCATCGTCCATCCTTTGCCGAACAGGATGAGGCTGTGGGACGACAGCGCGTCGAGGGTTTCGAGCAACCGGGCCGGTGAGGTCGGGCCGACATGGGCGTCGACGTAGAGGCCGCCGTGTTCGCGCAGAAGGAGAAGGCGGGCCAGATCCGACTTGGCGGACGGCAGGCGGATCGCGTCGAAGACCGGGACGAAAGCGGGCGGCAGCAGCGGCCGCACATCCGCGTCGCCGAAGACGGTGCAGTGCCGGTAGGCCCGCTGCCAGGCGGGGGCGGCCGGCGGACAATCGGCGTCGCGGCTCGTCCAGTACATGAGGATCATGGTCGGCTCATCGTGGCGTGACCCGGTTGCGGGCCGTCCCGTCCTGCGCGCATCGGCCCATTCGCTGTCCGGGCCTGTTCGTGAGGTTTGAGAGACTCGACGCGCGCCCGCGCCGGTCCATATTCCATCCCATGGACAGCCAGGACGGAGCCCACGCACGACGGCAGGCGATCATCGATCGCATGCTCAGCGATGCCTTGCGTCCGGCCGGAGGGGTCGTGCTGCCGAGCCACGACGCCTTGCCGGCCGATATCCGCATGACGGTCGATCGGCTGCTCGCCAAGGCGGATGCGGAGCGCCGCCGCTCGCTCACCTATGACGACCTTGAGGAGGCGCTGCCACCGCGTGATGTGACGGCCGACGATCTCGAGGCGATCTTCTGGGTGCTGGCGGAGTACGGGATCGAGCTGGACGAGGGGGAATAGCGGGTCCGGCCGCGCCGACCGCGGCTGCCACCCGGACAGTCCGGACAAGCCCTCAGCCATCGGCTCCCTGGAGCAGCCGCGCCGCCGCCGCGCGGGCCTCGTCGGTCACGGTGGCGCCGGCCAGCATCCGGGCGATCTCTTCCCGACGCGCATCCGCCGCGAGCCCGACCACCCGGGTCGTGACCCGGTCCCCATTCTTGCCGGTCGTCTTGCCGCCCTTCACGCTGTCCTTGGCGATGCGGAAATGGGTCGAGGCCCGGGCGGCGACCTGCGGCGCATGGGTGACCGCCACCACCTGAACCTGCTCGGAGAGGCGGCCGAGCCGCGCGCCGATGGCGTCGGCCACCGCGCCGCCGAGGCCGGTATCGATCTCGTCGAAGATCAGGGTCGGCGCCGAGCCCTTCCCGGCGAGGACCACCTTGAGGGCGAGCATGAAGCGCGACAGCTCACCGCCGGAGGCGACCTTCATCATCGGGCCGGCGCGGGTGCCGGGATTGGTCTGGGCCCAGAACTCGATCCGCTCGGTGCCGGCGGCGTCCCGCGAGGTCTCGTCCACGGTGATCTGCGTGATGAAGCGGGCGCCTTCGAGCTTCAGCGGCGGCAACTCGGCCTGAACGGCGGCGTCGAGGGCCTTGGCCGCCTTGCGACGCCCGTCCCCGAGCTTCTTGGCGGCCTGGGCATAGGCTACCTCCGCCGCCGTCAGCTCGGCCTCCAGGCCGGCCAGGGCCTGCTCGCCGGCGTCGAGCGCCGCCACGTCCGCATCGTAGCGGGCGCGCAGAGCGGCGAGGTCGTCGGCGGGCACTGCGTATTTGCGCGAGGCCGCGCGCAGGGCGAACAGGCGCTCCTCGACCCGTTCCAGCTCGCGCGGATCGAACTCGGCGGCGAGCACCGCGGCGTCGAGGGCGGTGCGGGCCTCGTCGAGGGCGACCAGCGCGGCATCGAGGGCGGCGATGCTCGGATCGACCAGCGTCGGCACCGTGGCGCTGCGCCGTTCCAGCCGGCGCACGGCGGAGGACAGGTGCGGCACCAGGGAGCCGGAGCCACCGACGAGGTCGAGGGCCTCGTTCAGCTCGCGGGCGACCTTCTCGCCCTGCTGCATCACCGTGCGGCGCTCGGCCAGCGTCGCCTCCTCGCCCGCCTGCGGATCGAGGTTAGCCAGTTCCTCCACCGCGTGGCGCAGGAAATCCGCCTCCTTCTGCGCCGCCTCGACCCGTTCGCGCTGCTCGGTCAGCGCCGTGCGGGCGGCGCGCACGCGCTTGGAGGCGGCGGCGACCTGGGCCAGGGGGCCTTGAAGGCCGCCGAAGGCATCGAGGATCGTGCGGTGTGTGCCGGGATCGGCGAGCGCCCGGTCGTCGTGCTGGCCGTGGATCTCGACCAGGGCAGCGCCGATCGCCCGCATGGTCTGCACGCCGACCGGCTGATCGTTGACGAAGGCGCGGGTTCGGCCATCGGCGAACTGGGTGCGCCGCAGGATCAGGTCGCCGTCGGTGTCGATCTCGGCCGCTGCCGCCACGGCGCGGGCGGGATGATCGGCCGCTACGTCGAACACGGCGGTGACGCCGCCCTGCGCCTCGCCCTGACGCACGAGGCCGCCATCGCCGCGCCCGCCCAGGGCGAGGGCGAAGGCGTCGAGCAGGATCGACTTGCCCGCGCCCGTCTCACCGGTGAGGACGGTCAGCCCCTCGGAAAAGGTCAGTTCGAGCTTGTCGATCAGAACGATGTCGCGGATCGCGAGCTGGACGAGCATGAAGCGGCGCCAGAGCCCCTTATTGGATTGCCGGCCGGTTTAGCCGTAAGCCACGGAGACTTCATCCGGAAAGTGCGGGCTCCCGGCCGAGGATGGCACAGAGTCGCCGGTACTCGGCCTCGAAGGCCGTGTCGAAGGCACGGATGGCGCGATCCTCCATTTCGTTGCGGTCCAGAACCATGAAGCGTTCGAGCGAACCGTCACGGATGCGGCCCGGATGACCATTCGGATAGTTGGCGTCGCCGCGCCGCATCCGCGCCTGGAACTCGGGCAGAGTCTTGCACTGGTAGTGGTTGATCTGGACGCCCTCGTAGACGATCCGATCAGAGGTGCCCTCGGAGGTGTCCGAGAAGGTCTGCCCGTCCGACAGGATCCGCCGGCCGTGATTGTGACGGATGTCGTGGATCCGCACGGCGGTGATTCCCTTGGCACGGGCCAGGGTCTTGAAGTGGTAGTGGTTGCTCCAGTTTAGCGGTGCGCAGTGGCTGAAGGCACGGGTTACGAGCCCATAGCCTGGGCCCTGGTGCCCCGAGGAGCCGAAGCCGCGCCAATTGATATGCAGGCTCGCGACGTCCGCCGGCAGCGCGCCGATGAGGCTGGCCATATCCCGATAGCCGAACGGGACAAGAAACTCATCGAGATCGAGATACATCACCCACGGCGTGGCGAGGCTCACCAGAGCATGGTGGTAGGCCAGAACCTGGGCGGAATCTCCTGGCGGTGACGGCCACGGGACCCGTCGAAGCCGCAGATCGCGGGGACCGAGCGCCTTGAACAGCGTTCGCGTGTCGTCCGTGCTCTCGTTGTCGTAGACGATGATGCGGTCGAATCCGATGGCGAGGTGAAAGGCGAGCCACTCGACGAGATAGGCACCCTCGTTGCGAGCGATGGCCACCAACGTCACAGCATGTGGCTTTTCACGCAGGGCACGGTCGGCGAGCGCTCTGCGCAGGCGCAGAAGAGCCTTCATGTCCGGTTCGTTACCGTTCGTCCTGGCCGCACCGTCGAGTCCCTTTAGCCGTGATCCTTTGCTCGCCAAACGAAAGCGCCCTGGCCGGAACGAACTGGCCAGGGCGCAGCCACGCTGTCGATCTCACGATCGTTCGGATGCGATCTAGTCCGCCGCCGCCGTCCGCCCGATCACGCCGCGATAGATCTTGCTGAGCCAGGAGGACTTCTCTTCGCGCGGCTCCAGACCGCCGGTCTGCAGGAGCGCGTAGGCGTCCTTGTACCAGGGGCTGTCGGGGAAGTTGTGGCCGAGCACGGCGGCGGCGGTCTGCGCCTCGCCGGTGAGGCCGAGCGCCATGTAGGCCTCGACCAGACGCTCCAGCGCCTCCTCGGCGTGACGGGTCGTCTGGTACTTGCTGATCACGTCGCGGAAGCGGTTGATCGCGGCCGGGAAGGCGCGCTTCTCGAGATAGAAGCGGCCGACCTCCATCTCCTTGCCGGCGAGCTGGTCGCGGGTGATCTGGATCTTGGCCTTGGCGTCGTTGGCGTATTCGGAGGTCGGGTACTTCTGCACCAGCTCCTGCAGGGCGACGAGCGCGCGCTCCGAGCGCTCCTGGTCACGGGTCACGTCCGGGATCTGCTTGTACTGCGACATCGCCATCAGATACTGGGCGTAGGCCGCGTCCTTGCTCGCCGGGTGACGCTGGAGATAGCGCTTCGAGGCGTTGATCGCGTCGTCGTACTTCGCGCCCTCGTAGTTCGCGTAGGCCGTCATCAGCAGGCCTTTCCGCGACCAGTCGGAATAGGTGTACTGCTTGTCGAGCTGGTCGAAGCTCTTGGCGGCGGCCTCGTAGTCCTTGTCCTCCATCTTCGCCAAGCCCTCGCTGTAGAGCTTGTCGGCCGGCGTGTCCGGAACCGCCTCGGGCTTGTACTTCTCGGCGAAGAGGTTGGTCGGATCGAGGGCGTCGCAGCCGGCGAGCCCGACGCCGAGGCTCAGGAGCACGGCCGCCATCGCGCCACGGGTCGGGAAGGTCAGAGGCATCTCGGTCAAATTCCCTGTCAGGCCCGGCCGCCTCGCTGGCGGCGCCGAGCCTACGCGCAGGCTTTCACGGTTGGAGGCCGATTCGGGCGTGAAAACGGCAGGTTCGCAGGAACCGTTAACGTCATCCACCCAAGATGCGGAAGAAGGGCCGATGTGGCGTGCCGGTTACAGCTCGGCGGCGAAGGCGGCGATGCCCAGCCCGGCGCCGAACTCGGTTCGCGCAGCCTCGCGGCGGGTGCCCTGGCCCTCGACGATGGCGTAGTTCGCCCGGTCGGCGAACAGGGCTTCGAGGATGCCCACATTCATGCGGTGCCCGCCGCAATAGGAGCGATAGGCTCCCTGGAGCGGCAGGCCGGCCAGGGCGAGGTCGCCGACGGCATCGAGGAACTTGTGGCGGACGAACTCGTCCGCGTAGCGCAGGCCTTCCGGGTTGACGATGGCGGTCTCGCCGATGGCGACCGTGTTGTCGAGGGAGGCGCCGAGGGCGAAGCCCGCCTTCCAGTAGCGCTCCACGTCCTTCATCATGCCGAAGGTGCGGGCGGGGGCGATCTCGCGGCGGTAGGAGGCGGGGGTCAGGTCCATGGCCTTGCGGCTGCGGCCGATCACCGGGGATTCGAAGTCGATCTCCACGTCGAGGCGGAATCCGCGATCGATCGGGCGGAGTTCGGCGAAGGCGCGGCCGGTCTCG